>NZ_JWLN01000052.1:0-25664 GCF_000814065.1 Pseudomonas sp. C5pp
TTGGACTTTGTACTCTCTTGAATAAGATTTACGCACTGATATTGCCTCCAATTGGGCGCCATCATAACGCCCGATGAAGGTGTCCAAAATCATTAGGCCAGTTCACTTTAGCCGCGAACACCGGCGCAGCCGGTGCCACTGCACCGCGTTGGATTCTTCGCGGCTAAAGCCGCTCCCACAGGGTACGAGGATCGCTTGCGAATTCAGTTATCTGTGCGACAGCGCAGCCCAAAGGGCTGGGCAATCTCCCACAGGTCCTTGGGTCAATGCACGGTCTTGCGCTGCCGTACACACTCTCGGGCCTGAGCGGTCAGTTCGTCCAGCCGCTCATCCCGCATCTGTTCCGCTTCGATCATCGCATCCTCACCCTGCTGGTTGAGCAGGTAGGTATGGATCTGCATCACTTCCGCCGTCTGGTAGATCGGCGCAATATCCAATCGCCCGATCAGCGCGCCGCTAGCCCGCCCGGTACTGCTCATCAGTACCTGCGGCCCATTGGCGGCCACCACCTGCATGCCCATCGCCTCGAACCACGGTACCTGGCTGGCAAAGGCATTCAGCTCGACGCAGGCATGGCGTGCCTGCAGGTCGCCCAGCAGGGCGCGGGCGATGCCTTGGCGTCGATGGCTGGCGCGCACGGCCAGGAACGCCAGGGCGCACGCCTGTTCATCGTCCTCGGCCGGCAGCGACAGGGCAAACCCCAGCAATTGGTCTGGCTCTTCGGCATCCAGCGCCAGGGTCAGCGCCACGGCCAGGCCGCGGGTGCCGTCCAGTGCTTGCAGGTACTGGTGCACCTCCATGCCGACGCCGTACTGGTACAGCGGGTACAGCGGGTTGTCGGCGCTGATGGCGACACTGCTCAGTTCGCCGACGTGGTGGATCACCAGTTCGCGGATCTGGTTCTGGAAGGATTCAGGCGGCACGCTGTCGAGGCGGCTCAGGATGAACATCGGGGGGCGGGCTCCGGCGGGTAGATGGACGGCCCGCGCCATGCGGGCGCGGGCTGTACAGTCTAACCGTTTTTGCCAATCAGCCTTGTACCTGCAATGCACCGAGCATCAGGTCGAGGTTTTGCACCGCCGCACCGGAGGCACCTTTGCCGAGGTTGTCGAACACTGCGGTCAGCAGCACCTGGCCATGCTCAGGGTTGGCGTAAAGCGCCAGGCGCAGGTCGTTGCTGTCGTTCAAAGCTTCGGGGTCGAGGTTCGGCGCTGCGCCGTGCTGGTGCAGGGGCATCAGCTGGACGTGGCGGGCACCCTGGTAGTGCTGCTGCAGGCAGGCCTGCAGCTGTTCGGCACTGACCTGGCCGGGCAGCAGGCGCAACTGCAGCGGGATGCTCAGCACGATGCCCTGGCGGTAGGCACCGTAACCGGGCATGAACATCGGCCGCGCCGACAGCCCGGCGTGCTGCTGGATTTCCGGCACATGCTTGTGCGCCAGTTCCAGGCCGTACAGTTGCAGGGCCGGGTTTTTGCCGGCGGCGGGCTGTTCATGCCGTTCGACTGCGGCGCGGCCACCACCGGAATAGCCGGAAATGGCGTGGATGTTCAGCGGGTAATCCGCTGGCAGCAGGCCGGCCTTGACCAGTGGGCGCAACAGGGCGATGGCGCCGGTGGGGTAGCAGCCGGGGTTGCTGACGCGCTTGCTGTGCGCGATGCGCTCGGCTTGCTGCTCGTCGAGTTCCGGCAGGCCATAGACCCAGCCTGGGCTGGTGCGGTGCGCGGAGCTTGCGTCGATCACCCGCACTTGCGGGTTGTGGATCGCCGCCACGGCCTCGCGGGCGGCATCGTCGGGCAGGCACAGCAGGGCGATGTCGGCGCTGTTGATTGCCTCGCGGCGGCGTTGCGGGTCTTTGCGTTCGGCTTCGGGCAGGGTCAGCAGGCGCAGATCGCTGCGGCCTTGCAGCCGGGCATGGATCTGCAGGCCGGTGGTGCCTTGGTCACCGTCGATGAAGACAACAGGTGTGTGCATGGTCAAAGTCCGGTCGGGTAGGGATGGCCTATGCTCGCTTGTGGCTCTGGTAAAGAAAATTTGAATATGATGATCGATATATTCATCCTTTCTGAACGAGATTGGCCCATGCGCGAAATCAGCCTCGATCGCCTCCGCACCTTGGTGGTCATCTCCGACCTGGGCTCGTTTGCCGAAGCCGCCCGCCAGCTCAACCTGGCACCGCCCACCATCAGCCTGCACGTGGCCGAGCTGGAAGCGCGCATTGGCGCACCGTTGCTCACCCGCACCCGCGGCCAGGTGCGGCCCACGGTCATCGGCGAAACCCTGCTGGCCCGTGCCCGCCGCCTGTTGGCCGACGCCGACCTGGCGCTGGATGAAGTGCGCCGGCAGGTCGAGGGCCTGACCGGCCGGGTGCGCCTGGGCGCCTCCACCGGTGCCATCGCCCACTTGCTGCCGCAGGCGCTGGAGCACCTGCGTACGGTGCACCCAGGGATCGATGTGCAGGTCCAGGTGCTGACCTCCCAGGCCTCGTTGGCGCGCCTGCGCGAGGGCACGCTGGATATCGGCCTGGTGGCCTTGCCACAGGTGGCCGGTAAAGGGCTTGCGGTTACGCCCTGGCGGCGCGACCCGATCCTGGCCTACGTGCCGGCCGACTGGCAGCCACCGGCCAAGGTCACGCCGGCCTGGCTGGCGCAGCGGGCGTTGATCCTCAACGACAGCAGCACCCAGCTTTCGCGGGTGACCGGCGAGTGGTTCGCGGCAGCGGGGTTGTACCCTGAGCCGCGAATCGAGCTGAACTACAACGATGCGATCAAGAGCCTGGTCGGGGCCGGGTATGGGGCGACATTGCTGCCGCAGGAGGGGGAGTCGGCCGAGCTGGACCGGCGCATTGCCCGCCGGCCGCTGCGGCCGGGGTTGTGGCGACAACTGGGCATTGCCTGCCGGGAAGGGCAGGTGGAGCGGGCCACGGGGTATGTGTTGCAGGCGTTGGAGCGGTTGCGCCAGTGAGGGCCCTGGGGGCTGCTTTGCAGCCCTTTCGCGACACAAGGCCGCTCCTACAGGGGAACGCGACCTCTTGTAGGAGCGGCCTTGTGTCGCGAAAGGGCCGCACAGCGGCCCCAAGCTTCAACCCCGCTCTCGGGCCCGCACCGCAGTCACTGTCTCCCCGCCAACCCCCCAGTTATCGGTCGGCACCTCCTCGATCACCACAAAGGTACTGGCCGGCGGCTTGCCCAGCACCTGCTCCAGCATGCGGGTCGTCTGTTCGATCAGTTGGCGCTTGTGCTCAGCACTGACGCCTTCATCGGTCACGCGAATATGGACATAAGGCATGGTTGCTCGCTCCTCGGTTAATGCCAGGTGCCAGCGGTGCTACCGCCATCCACCGGCAGGATCACGCCGCTGACGAAGCGTGAGTCGGCCAGGTACAACACTGCATCCACGACATCCTGTGGCAAGCCGGTGCGGCCACTGGGTGACAGCGCGCCCATGCCTTGTGTGTTGCCGCCATGCAGCGGTGTTTCGATGATCCCCGGCGCCACCGCATTCACCTGCACGCCGCTGGCTGCCAGTTCAAGTGCCAGGCCTTTCACCGCCTGGTTCAGGCCACCCTTGACCAGTACCGGCAGCAGGGCCGGCACGCGGGTGTCCGGTTGCAAGGCAATGGAGGCGGTGATGGTGATGATCTGCCCATGCCCTTGCCTGGTCATGATCCGCGCCGCTTCCTGGGCCGGGTAGAAGAAGCCCTTGAGGTTGGTGCCGACCAGGGCGTCGACATCCGCTTCGCTGTACTCGGCAAACGGCTTGGCAATGAAGATGCCGGCGTTGTTGACCAGCAGGTCAACCCCGCCAAAGGCTTGCTCGGCGCTGGCGAACAGGCGCTGCGCCGTGCCCGGCTCGGCGATGTCGCCAGCCACGCCGATGAAGCGCGATGGGTTGCCGAGGCGGGCGGCGGCTTGCTCAAGGCGGGCCTGGCTGCGGGCGTTGCCGACCACGTTGTCGCCGCGTTCGAGGAAGGCCTCGGCCAGGGCGAAACCCAGGCCGCTCGAGGCCCCGGTAATGATGACGGTGCGTGGTGTGTTCATGTGCATGATCTCCAGTGAAGCGAGCCATGGGCTCGGTGTGAAGCCACTGTAGGTTGCAATCAGAACTTGAAAAATGAGGCGCTGGGCATTTCAATCGATACATCATGTAATCAATCGAGCCAACATGACCCGCCATTTCGATGACCTGCAACTAGGCAGCCTGGAACTGTTCTGCCTGGCCGCCGACAGCGGCAGCTTCACCGCTGCGGCCACGGAAGCCGGCGTTACCCCGGCGGCGGTCAGCCGCAGCGTGGCGCGCCTGGAAGAGCGCCTGGGTGTGCGCCTGTTCGTCCGCACCACCCGGCAGATGCGCCTGTCCGCAGCCGGCCAGGCCTACTATCAGCAATGCCGGCAGGCACTGGGGCAGTTGGTGGAGGCCGAGCGCCAGGTCACGGGCGGGCAGGTCGAGCCGAGCGGTCGGCTGCGTATCAGTGCACCCACGCCCTATGCTCATCACCGGCTGTTGCCGCTGCTGCCGCGGTTTCGCCAGCGCTACCCCAAGGTGCAGGTGGATGTGCATGTCAGCAACCGCAACGTCGACTTTGCCGAGGAACCGTTCGACCTGGCCATTCGTGGCCGCGAGCCGGCCGATTCGCGGCTGGTGGCGCGTCGCCTGGAAGATGCCGAACTGGTGGTGGTGGCCACGCCGGGCTACCTGGCCCGTGCCGGCACGCCACGAACACCGCACGACTTGCTGCAGCATGAGTGCATCCAGTTCGAACTGCCCAGCAGTGGCCGCCGCCCGCCGTGGAGCTTCCTTCAGGATGGCCAGCAGGTGGAGATCGAAACCCAGGGTGGGTTCACCTGCCTGGGCGACTTCCTCGCCACCGCCACGCTGGTGCGCCACGGCGGCGGGCTGATGCAGGCTTACCGCTTTACCGTGCAGGACGCACTGGCCAGTGGCGAACTGGTGGAAGTGCTCGCCGAGTTTGGCGGCACCTCGCGGCCGTTCATGCTGATCTACCCCCAGGCCCGGCACATGCCGTTGCGGGTGCGGGTGTTCATCGATTTCCTGTTTGCCGAGGGGGCATAGCCCCCGGGCTGAGCCGAGGCGCCGGGGCGTATGGCCGACTATGCTGTTTGCTGCGTCGAGCCAGTGTCATCTCGACGACCCCTCAGGTTTTCCAGGAGAACGCTCCATGAAATCCACTAAATGCATACCTTTGCTGGTGATTGCCTCGGTCCTCAGTTTTGCCGCACACGCAGACCCGGCGAGCAACTGTGCGGCCAAGATCAAGGAGCTTGAGGATTTCGAAAAGGCCAGTGGCCAGGCAATGCATGGCGGCATGGCCCATGACTTCAAAGTCCACTTGCAAAATGCCAAGGATGCTCAGAGCAAGGGCGATATGACTCAGTGTCAGGCCTCGGCGGACCAAGCCAAGACTATCTACAACAAGGCACGTAGCAAGTAAGCCCTTGCTGGCCTCTTCGCGGGTAAACCCGCTCCTACAGTATCTCCAACAGGCTCAAGGCCAGCGTGGTTACTGTGGGAGCGGGTTTACCCGCGAAGAGGCCAGCGCAGGCTGGCGCCGTCTTCAGAACCAGCGATCGTTCTTCCTGCGCCCACGGGTCAGAGCCGGCAGGATCAGCCCCGCCAGCAAGCCCGCGCCGGCAATGCTGCCGCCATACACCATGTAACGCATCATCACCTGCTTGTTCTCGTCCCCCAGGCGGGCCTGGGTATCGCGCAGCTGCGACTGGCTCTGGTCGAGCTGTTCATTCAGCGCCTGGTTGCGCGCTTCCAGTTCGTCGATCAGCTTCTTGCGTGAATCGAGGGTTTCCTGCATGCCCTGCACGCGGTTCTTCCAGCTGTCGTCGATGTTCTTCAACTGCCCGGTCAGGTCCGCGACCTGGGCATCGAGCTGCGGCAGGCGCTCGCCCTGGCCTGGCACCGACTGCAGGTCGTTGCTGAGAATCCACACCACATCGCCGTTCTGCCCGCGCACCTGGCTGTAGTTGCCCTGGCTGCCGATCAGGGTCAGCTTCTGCCCGGACTTGAGCGTACCGACAATGCGGTGGCCATCGGTGGGGCCGCTGCGCACATAGGTGCTCAGGCTGTCGCTGACCCAGCGTGCATCGCTGGCAGGCTCTTCGGCGAGCACCGGTGCGGCAAGGGCCACCAGGGTGGCGATCAGGCCGCCGCGCAGGGCAGTGAGGGCGGAAGCAGTTGGGCGGGAATCGGGCATGTTGGGTCTTCGCTGAAACAGGACAAAAAGTAGGCCCGGTGACTGGGCCGATGAACCGGTCGGTGGGTTGACCGTCAGCGAAAGACCGTTTTTTTGTCAGCAGGTTCACTACCTGATGTCGGAAATGTCTGCAGGATGTTGCAGGACTTCAACCGGCGACTGTGAGACTAGACTCAAAGGCTCACACCCTTTCTTGGAACAAGACCATGACAGCCAAGAACACAATCTGCCTCTGGTACGACAACGACGCCGAGGAGGCCGCGAACTTTTACGCCAGCGTCTTCCCTGACACGGCAGTGATAGCGGTGCATCAGGCACCTGCTGATTATCCATCCGGGAAACAGGGTGACGTGATTACCGTGGAGTTCAGCGTCATGGGTATTCCCTGCGTGGGGCTCAACGGAGGCAAGGCCTTCACGCATTGCGAGGCGTTTTCATTCCAGGTCAGCACCGAGGACCAGGCCGAGACCGACCGCTTGTGGGATGCCATTGTCGGCAACGGCGGGGAGGCCAGTGTCTGCGGCTGGTGCAAGGATAAATGGGGGATTTCGTGGCAGATCACCCCGCGCATCCTCATCGAAGCCATCGGCCACCCCGACCGGGCGGCGGCCAAGCGGGCGTTTGATGCCATGATGCAGATGGGCAAGATCGATGTGGCCAGGATAGAGGCGGCGTTGAAGGGCTGATCACGGCAGTGAAGGCATCTTGATCGGGGCTGCGCAGCAGCCCCGATTCCACAAAGTTGCCAGGTCAGTTGCCGGTCACTTCGGCCTCTGCCGACGCCGGCTTGGTCGAAGCCTTCTTCTCCTGCACCACGATGTAGAACTCTTCGCCATGCTTCACCGCGCCATACAGCACTGCCTTCTCGATCAGTTCGTTGCCGCGCAGGTGGCGCAGCATCATCGGGTCCTTGCGCAGGTCGCGGTACAGCGCCAGGCATAGCAGCACCATCACCACCACGAACGGCAGGGCCACGACGATGGTCAGGTTCTGCAGGCCGGTCAGTGCCTCGCCGGGATCGCGCGGGTCGCCGATTGCCAGCATGATCGCCGCCACCGTACCGGTCAGCGCGCCCCAGAAGATCACCGTACGCCGCGATGGCGTGGTGGTGCCGTGTTCCGACAGCGTGCCCATCACCAGCGAGGCTGCGTCGGCACCGGAGACGAAGAAGATACCCACCAGAACCATCACCAGCACTGATGTCGCCGAGGCCAGCGGGTAGCTGTCCAGCAACTGGTACAGCGCGTGGTTGCTGTTGACCGCACCATTGGCCAGCTGGAAGGCGCCTTCACGCAGGGCGTCGATACCCGCGCCGCCAAAGATGGTGAACCACACCAGGCTGACCAGGCTCGGTACCAGCAGCACCCCGGTAACGAACTGGCGGATGGTGCGGCCGCGGCTGATGCGGGCGATGAACATGCCCACGAACGGCGTCCAGGAAATCCACCAGGCCCAGTAGAACACGGTCCAGCCGGCCAGCCAGTTGTTCATCTGTTCACCGCCGCTGGCGTTGGTGCGGGCCATCATTTCCGGCAGCATCTTGACGTAGATGCCGATCGAGGTTGGCAGCAGGTTGAGCATCAGCAGGGTCGGGCCAACCATGAACACGAACACCGCCAGCACCAGCGCCAGCACCATGTTGGTGTTGGACAGCCACTGGATGCCCTTGCCGATGCCCGACACCGCCGAGGTAACGAAGGCAATGGTCAGCAGGGTGATGATCGAGATGTAGAACAGCTTGCCGGGGCTTTCGATCCAGCCGTTGTATTCAAGGCCACCGGCAATCTGCAGCGCGCCCAGGCCCAGCGAGGCCGCCGAGCCGAACAGCGTGGCGAAGATCGCCATCATGTCGATCAGGCGGCCGAGCGGGCCGTTGGCATGCTTGCCGATCAACGGCCGGAAGGCGGCGGAAATCAGCTGCGAGCGGCCGCGGCGGAAGGTGCCATAGGCAATCACCAGGCCGACGATGGCGTACATGGCCCAGGGGTGCAAGGTCCAGTGGAACAACGTTGTGGCCATGGCCACCTGCATCGCTTCGCTGGACTGCCCGGTGGCCGTCCCTGGTGGTGGCGATACATAGTGCGACAGCGGTTCGGCAACGCCGAAGAACATCAGGCCAATGCCCATGCCGGCGCTGAACATCATCGCCACCCACGACACCGTGCGGAATTCTGGCTGTTCGCCATCACGGCCCAGCGGGACCCGACCGTACCGGCTGGCGGCGAGCCACAGCACGAACACCACGAACAGCGTGGAGGTGAGCACGAAGAACCAGCCGAAGTTGAGAATGACCCAGGATTGCGCGCTGGAGGCGCTGCTGGCGAGGCTTGCCTGGTTGAGGAAGCCCCAGAGGACGAAAGCGATGGCCAGGAGGCTGGTGAAACCAAAGACGATCCAGTCGATCTTGCCCTCGAAACGCCGGTCCTGGCGTGCTTCCGCGGTTTTCGAGGGATCCGTCACGCCAAGGTCGAGCGTTTCGGTGATGTGTTCCTTTGCCATGAATGATGAGGCCCCTTTCTGGCTTACCGGCTGGTGCAGGCTTGTAGTTTTGTGTGGGCTACCGAGTTCGATGACTGCCTCGGCGGGGAGATTGCTGGCGGGATTATCCTGCGCACTAAACGGCGGCTCCTGTCCCGATAACGCCCCGGGACGTCCATTACGCGACCTGCCAGATACTTTTAGTTCTGGGGGCGATGGCCCTTTCTGCCTCGGGTTCTGGTACCCTGTGGGCATTACCCAGGCCTGCACATCCGGGCATCGTAGAAGCGCTGCCGCTTGTGGGCCTGGCCGTACCAGGAAACGGAGATTCGTCCAGATGGCCACTGACCGTGTGAGCCTGATTCATTTCGATAAATTGAGCATGAGCCCTGCCGCTGCCGATCGGTTCCAGAAAGCCCTCGACGCGCTGGAAGCGCTCAAGCTGCAGGACCGTTACGTGTATCTCATCGCTCCTTATTTGGGTGATATCGCTGACGCCTCCGACCGCGAGCAACTGGCCACCGCCCTGGAACAGGGCTTGCGCGTGGTCGACGAGCTGCTGGCTGCCAGGTCGGTCACCAAGGTCAAGGCCGAAGAAGTACGCCAGGTGTTCCACGCTGCCGCCGAGCGCGCGCAGGCTGAAATGCCCGGCTGAGCGGCATGGCCAAAGACATCGACAACCCCTGCGTCTCGCTGTGCCAGCTCAATAGCGAGCTGTGCGTGAGCTGCGGTCGCAGCCGTGACGAAATTCGCAAATGGCGGGGCATGAAGCGCCCCGAGAAGATGGCCACCGTGCAGCGGGCGGCAACGCGGATGAAGGCTATCGCCAAGAAGGCGGCCAAGCGGCAGAATGGCGACTGAATCTGCGCACCCTGTGCGCAATTTTTCCTGATTGTCTGACGAGCCTGAAAATGGATTCTCACTCGCTGTTTGCCTTTACCCTGGTCGCTGCCATCGCGATCGCCAGCCCCGGCCCTGCCACCCTGATGGCCATCAACAACAGCCTTGCCCATGGCCAGCGCAGCGCGATCTGGTCGTCGCTGGGCAATGGCTCGGGCCTGTTCTGCCTGTCGGCAGCCGCCATGCTGGGGCTGGGCGCGCTGCTGGCCAGTTCCGAAATGCTGTTCAACGCCGTGAAGATCCTGGGGGCGGGCTACCTGTTCTATTTGGGGGCGCGGCAATTGCTGAAAAAGAGCCCGATGCTGGCGCAGGGCGACGCAGAGGGTGTGGCCAAGGTTCGGCCCACGCCGCTGAAGCTATACAAGTCGGCCTTCCTCACGGCAGTGACCAACCCCAAGGCGACCATGTTCTTCACCGCGCTGTTCCCGCAGTTCATCGACCAGGGGGCGGCGCTGTTGCCGCAGTTCCTGATCCTGACCGGGATATTCGTAGCGTTGTCGCTGGTTTCGCTGAGCCTGTATGCCGCACTGGCGGCGCGGGCCAAGGGCGTGCTGACCCGGCCGTCCCTGTCGCGCTGGGTGAGCCGGGTGGTGGGCACTACCTTTATCGGTTTTGGCGCGGCAATCCTGGCGATGCGCCGACAGGGGGCCTGAAGTACGAGGGGCGCTCCATCTGGCCGATAAAAGGCCAACCTGATGGCCATACATGGTCCAGACTGTCTGCAGCACGCACAGATGGGTGCTGCAGTCGACCACAGGACGTGGCAACCATTGGCCGCCGCTCCGGGTCTGCGGATGTCACATGTGCCGAGGGTTGTCGATGATCGAGCGCTGCTTTCGCCACGCCTTGCTGCTGTTGCCGTGCCTGCTGCTGCCGCTGGCGGCGGTAGCGCATGAGGAATGCCGGCGGCTGACTGCCACCGGCAACCCGGAATACCCCCCCTACCTGTGGCGCGACCCGCAAAACCCCCAGAAACTGATCGGTGCCAATGCCGACCTGCTCAAGTACCTGGGCAAACGACTGGGGCTGGAAATCGAGGTGGTCTACGGCGGGCCGTGGTCGCGCGCCCAGGAAGAAGTGCGCACGGGCCGGATCGACCTGATGGCCGGGTACTTCCTGACCAAGACCCGTCAGCAGCAGATGGACTTCATTACCCCGGCATTCCTGTATACCCCAAGTGTTATCTGGGTGCGCCAGGACAATACCTTTGCCTACCAGCAATGGGCCGACCTGAAGGGCCGCAAAGGCGGCACGCTGGTCAACAACAGTCACGGCCAGCAGTTCGACGACTACGCCAGGACCAACCTCACCCTCGAAGCGGTACCCGGTGCCAGGCAGGCATTCGAGAAGTTGATGCACAAGCGCAGCGATTACGTGGTGTACGAGCAGTATCCCGGCTTGGCGCTGGCACGCACCTTGGGGATTGCCGACAATTTACAGGTGCTGGAACCACCGGTATCCAGCGAAGGGCTGTACCTGGCGCTTTCGCATGACTCGCCCTGCAATCAGCCGAAGCTGCGTGAGGCACTGACAAGGGAGATGGAAAAGATCGTTGCCGGGGCGTTGCCGGAGCAACTGGTGCAGCAAAACCTGGAGCGTTGGCAATAAATAGCAGCCTGGCATGCGCTCCTACAGGGACCGTGCCAGCTGCTCGGCTTCCTTGGCCCGGGTCACGCTGAATGCGCCGGGCAGGGTGACATCGTTCTTCGCCGCGAGGATCTCGGCCATGACGCTGACGGCAATCTCGGCCGGGGTCTTGCTACCGATATAAATGCCGATAGGGCCGTGCAGGCGCTGCAACGACGCTTCGCTTTCGCCAAAGTGTTCGATCAGGCGCTCGCGGCGCAGCTGGCTGTTGCGCCGTGAGCCGATGGCACCGATATAGAACGCCGGGCTGTGCAGCGCTTCGAGCAGTGCCAGGTCGTCCAGCTTGGGGTCGTGGCTGACAGCGACGATGGCGCTGCGCAGGTCCGGGGCGAAGGCGCGGACGACGTCGTCCGGCATGCCGGCAAGGTGGTTGACGCCGGCAACGTTCCAGCCTGCCGTGTACTCGGGGCGCGGGTCGCACAGTGAAACGCTGAAGCCATTGAACAGGGCCATGGTCGCCAGGTATTCGGCGAGCGCGCCGGCACCGATCAGCAGCAGGCGGTAGCCGGGGCCCAGAGTGCTGAGCATGTGCCGGCCATCGAAGCTGAACAGTTCGGGCGTGGTGGTGGCGCTGAGGCTGGCTTCACCGCTGCGCAGGTCGAGCCCACGCCGTACCAGGCTGCCGCCGTCGAGGCCGGCGAGCAGTTGTTCGAGGTGTTGCAACGACGGGGCAAATTCCAGCACCAGTTCGAGGGTACCGCCACAGGGCAGGCCAAAGCGGTGGGCCTCGTCGGCACTGACGCCATAGCGTACCACCTGGGGCAGGCCGCTGGGCATGCCGGGGCCGCCGTAGGCACCGGTGTAGCGGTGAATGAGGTCGTCCTCGATGCAGCCGCCAGAGACACTGCCGACCACACGGCCGTCGCTGCGCAGGGCCATCATCGAGCCCACCGGGCGGGGGGAGGAACCCCAGGTGCGGGCGACCGTGGCGAGCAGGGTGCGATGGCCGGCGGCGAGCCAATCTCGGGTGGTGCGCAGGACCAGCAGGTCGATGCTTTCCATGGGTACTCCGGTAAAGCCTGGTGTTCAAGGGTGGCTGTACCGGCCTCTTCGCGGGTGAACCCGCTCCCACAGGTACTGCACAGGTCTTAGGGGTGGTGCAAATCCTGTGGGAGCGGGTTCACCCGCGAAGAGGCCGGTACAGCCACCAAATTCATCGCATATGCAAAATGATCGGGCTACTGCTGGCCGGGTCGGTATGCCCACGCAACTTGCCCACCGCCTGCGCATTCACCGCGCCACCATTGTTCCCCCAGGCACTGCGCACGAAACCCAGCACATCAGCAATTTCCTGGTCACTCAGTTGCTCACGGAAGGCCGGCATGCGATAGGCATCGGGCAACCCGGCCGTCACCACCCGCTGCGAACCATTGAGGGTGATGTTGATCGCCGAGGCGTCTTCCTTGGCCAGTGCCGAAGTAGCGCCGGCCAAAGGCGGCATCCATTCGGCCTGGCCCTTGCCGTCCAGGCCGTGGCACGACGCACAGCGGGTTACATAGGTATGCGCCCCAGGGCTGTCGAGCCGCGCCGCCGTCGTTTCGGCCTGGTATTGCCATGGCGCACCGTCGCGTTGCGGGTCGCCGGGCAGTGACTTCAGATAGCGGGCGATGGCGGCCAGGTCGTCGTCACTCATGAACTGCGTGGAGTTGTTGAAGGCCTCGGTCATCGAACCGAATACCACCGCATGCCGGTTGCGCCCGGTCTTGAGGAACTGCGCGATCTCGGCTTCGCTCCAGCGCCCCAGCCCAGTGTTGGGGTCGGCACGCAGGCTCGGTGCATACCAGCCATCGAGCAGGGCACCAGCGAGGAACGGCTTGCCGCTGTCATCCAGGGCCTTTTCGTTGAAGGCCAGGCCGCGCGGCGTATGGCAGCTGCCACAGTGGCCTGGGCCCTGGACGATGTAGGCGCCGCGGTTCCACTGGGCATCCTGCCCGGCCTGGTTGGTGTAGGGCGTGGTGGCGGCGAACACGCCGTTCCACAAGGCGATGGGCCAACGCAGGTTCAGCGGCCAGGGAATGTCGCTGGCCAGGTTGGCCTGTTGTACCGGCTGCACGCCTTGCATGAAAAAGGCATACAGCGCCTTTACATCGTCATCGCTGAGCTTGGCGTAGGACGGGTAGGGCATGGCCGGGTACAGCCGTCGGCCACCGGGCGCTACGCCCTGGCGCACGGCACGGTCGAAGTCGGCCAGGCTGTAGCCACCGATGCCGGTGTCGCGGTCGGGGGTGATGTTGGTGGCGTGGATCGCCCCTAGCGGGGTGGCCATTTCCAGCCCGCCGGCGAACGGTTTGCCGTCCGCCAGGCTGTGGCAGGCCACGCAGTCGCTGAGGCGGGCTACGTACTCGCCACGGCTGACCAGCGCCGGGTCGGCGGTGGTGGCCTGCGCATCGGCAAATGGCGAGGCAGGCTCGCGGGTGACGTACCAGGCCAGCAGGCCTGCCGCGACCAGGCACGGCAGCGCCAGCCAGCCAGCGGTTCTTGCGAAACGATGGGTCATGGGGCGTCCTTGTGTGCTCAGCTGAAGGTATGGCGGCTCAATGGCAGGCTGCGCACGCGCTGGCCGGTCAGCTGCGCGACTGCGTTGGCTACCGCCGGTGCCACCGCGGGCAACGGTGGCTCGCCGATGCCGCCCATCTTCGCCCCGCTTTCGACAATGCGCACATGCACCCTGGCCATGCGCGACGGCGGCAGGATCGGGTACAGGTCGTAGTTGCGCGCGCGCGGCTTGCCATCCACGTACACCGCTTCTTCCAGCAGTGTCTGCGACAGGCCCAGGGCGACGGCGCCGTTGACCTGATGCTCGATGATCGCCGGGTTGACGATGCTGCCCGGGTCGATGGCCTGCCAGATGTCGTGCACCTTGACCTGGCCGTTCTCGATCGACACCTCGGCAATGACCGCTGCCTCCGAGCCGAACGGCGAGGCCATGGCCACGCCACGCGCCCGCTTGCTGCCATCCTCGGCGGTGAACGGCCCGCGCTTCCAGCCGCCGGAAAGCTCGGCGACGGCCTGCAGCAGGTTGGTCAGGCGCGGGTTGTCGCGCAGCAGGTGCAGGCGCAGTTCGAACGGGTCCTTGCCGCCTTTGTCGGCCAGTTCGTCGAGGAACGACTCATAGAAGAAGTCATTCAGCGAGTTGCCCACCGAGCGCCAGTAGCCGAGCATGGCCGGGCCTTTCACGTAGATCTGCGCGATACGTTTGTTGGCGATGGCGTAGGACTTGCCCGACAGGCCTTCGAGCGCGGTCGGGTCGAGCTTTTCGCCTTGCTTGCCTGCGAGGGCCTCGGTCGGGCCTTCGGTGGCGCTCACGGCTTCGAGGGCCACCGGCAGGCCGTCGGCATCCAGCCCGGCGCGGAACTTCACCACGGCGACCGGCCGCAGCACATCGCGGAGGAATTCTTCCTCGCGGCTCCAGATGAGTTTCACCGGCCGGCCGACCGCCTTGGCCAAGGCAATGGCCTGTGGGTAGGGGTTGGCCGAGTCGTACAGGAAGTGGCGGCCAAAGAAACCGCCCAGCAACGGCGAATGCAGGGTGATCTGTGCCGGGGCCAGGCCGGTGCGCTTGGCAATGTCGTCACGGAACATGTCCGGCGCCTGGTTGGGCAGCCACACCTCCAGGGTGCCGTCCGGGTTGAAGCGCGCCAGTGCCGACGGCGGCTCCAGCTGGGCGTGGTTGAGGTACTGGTTATGGTAGGTTGCCTCGACCCGGGTCTTGGCATTGGCCAGCATGCCGGCCACGTCGCCCTGGTTTTCGTCATCGCGCGCCGGGCCCGTGACCGTGGCCAGGTGCTCGCGCCAGCCATCGCTGGAGAAGTCGGCCGGCATTGGCCGTACCGGGCTGTCGGCCGCGGGCTCCTTCCAGTCCACCTGGATGGCTTCGACCGCGCGCTTGGCGTGCCACCAGCGTTCGGCAACCACGGCCACGGCACCCGGCAGCTGATGCACCGAATGCACGCCTTTCATGGCCTTGACCTGGTCTTCGTTGCGCAGGCTGCCGACGGTCATGCCCAGGCGTGGCGCGTGCTGCACGGCAGCGTGGAGCATGCCGTCGACCTTGATGTCGATGCTGTACACCGCCTTGCCGGTGGACTTGTCGTAGGCATCCAGGCGACGTACCGGCTTGCCGATCCAGCGAAACTGGCTGGGGTCGCGCAGTTTGACGCTGGCCGGGTCCGGCACCGGCAGGTCCATGGCACGCCCGGCTAGTTCACCATAGGGAATGGAGCGGCCAGTCGTGGTATGTACCACGTGACCCGGCGTGGTGGAGAGTTCTTCGACCGGCACGCCCAGCTGCTCGGCACCCGCCTGCAGCAGCATGGCCCGGGCGAGGGCGCCCAGGCGGCGCATGGTCGGGTAGCTCATGCGCACCGACATGCTGCCGCCGGTGATGCGCATGCCGTTTTCCATCACTACATAGGCTTCGCCGGGCGGCGCGCTGTCGACCACGAAATTGGCCGGGTCGACGTCCAGCTCTTCACCCACGATCTGCGCCATGGCGGTGAAGGGGCCTTGGCCACCTTCCATGAACGGGCTGAGCAGGCGTACTTTGCCGTCCGGGCGGATCTCCAGAAACGCCGGCACCTGGGTGCCGCGCTCCGGGGTTGCCGCGGCAGCTGCCTGCACGCGGGCCGAGCCCATGGGCAGGCCGAAACCCAGCACCAGGGCACCGACAGCCGTGCCGGCAAGAAAGCGCCGACGCGACAGGTTGACGGTTTCGCCCAGTTGCAGCTTGAGCAGTTCGGCGGGGGTATCGACTGGTGTGTTCATCAGGCCTTCTCCCCTTGGGCCAGCTCATGCACGGCAGCATGGATGGCGTTGTAGGTGCCGCAGCGGCACAGGTTGACCATGGCTGCCTCGATCTGTGCGTCACTGGGCTTGGGCGTGTGCTTGAGCAGCGCCGTGGCCGCCATTACCTGGCCGGACTGGCAGTAGCCGCACTGGGCCACCTGGTGCTCGACCCAGGCCGCGACCACCCGTTTGCCGACGGCATCGGCCTCGATCGCCTCGATGGTGGTCACCTCGCGCCCGACCACACCGGCCACCGGGGTGACGCAGGCGCGCACCACGTTGCCGTCCACCAGCACCGAACAGGCGCCGCACTGGGCCAGGCCGCAGCCATACTTGGTGCCGGTCAGCCCCAGGTCGTCGCGGATCACCCACAGCAGGGGCGTGTCGGCGTCTGCCTCGACCTGGTAGGTCTTCTGGTTGATGCGTAGTTCCATGGTTCACCTGCCCGTCAACGGTTGCTGTCGCTTGGTTTCTTGTGATCGGGGAATACGGTGCTCCCCAGTGCAGAAACGCTAGCACAGCGGGGTGACCGCCGGTCTGCTGACGGGGGCAGGTTCAGAGGATCAGGCAAGCAATTCGGTGAAATGCGCAAGCGGCGATGTGCGCTATCGCCTGTAGGAGCGGCCTTGTGTCGCGATGGGGCGCGCAGCGGCCCCAGGATCTTGGCAGCATGCAGTATTGTAAGGGGCCGCTTTGCGGCCCATCGCGACACAAGGCCGCTCCTACAAGAAAGCGCATTTGGAGGTGAGGAGGACTTCCGCAGCGAAAACCCGGATAATGCCGGCCAATTTCGTTTTGCACGTTTAAATCACGGTAATCCCGCATGGAAATCAAGGTCAATTTTCTCGACAATCTCCGTCTCGAAGCCAAGTTCGACGACTTCACGGTGATCGCCGACCAACCGATCCGCTACAAGGGTGATGGCTCGGCCCCGGGGCCGTTCGACTATTTCCTGGCGTCTTCGGCCTTGTGCGCGGCTTACTTCGTCAAGCTGTACTGCCAGACCCGCGACATTCCCACCGAAAACATTCGCCTGTCGCAGAACAATATCGTCGACCCGGAAAACCGCTACAACCAGGTCTTCAAGATCCAGGTCGAACTGCCCGAGGATATTTCCGAGAAGGACCGCCAGGGCATCCTGCGCTCCATCGACCGCTGCACGGTGAAGAAGGTGGTGCAGACCGGCCCCGAGTTCGTGATCGAAGTGGTCGACAACCTCGATGCCGATGCCCAGGGCTTGCTGATGCCGGTGGCGGACACCAGCACCTACATCCCCGGCAAGGACCTGCCGCTGGAGCAGACCATCGCCAACATGTCGGGCATCCTCGCCGGGCTGGGGATGAAGATCGAGATCGCCTCGTGGCGCAACATCGTGCCTAACGTGTGGTCGCTGCATGTGCGCGATGCCCAGTCGCCGATGTGCTTCACCAACGGCAAGGGCGCGACCAAGGAGGCTGCGCTGGCCTCGGCGCTGGGCGAGTTCATCGAGCGGCTTAACTGCAACTTCTTCTACAACGACCAGTTCTGGGGCGAGGACCTGGCCAACGCGCCGTTCGTGCACTACCCGAACGAGCAGTGGTTCAAACCCGGCCCGCGCGATGCGCTGCCGGCCGAGATCCTTGATGAGCACTGCCTGGCAATCTACAACCCGGACGGCGAGCTGCGTGGCTCGCACCTGTACGACACCAACTCGGGCAACACCGCGCGCGGCATCTGCTCGTTGCCGTTCGTGCGCCAGTCCGACCAGCAGGTGGTGTACTTCCCGTCCAACCTGATCGAGAACCTGTTCCTCAGCAACGGCATGAGCGCCGGCAACACCCTGGCCGAGGCGCAGGTGCAGTGCCTGTCGGAAATCTTCGAGCGCGCCGTGAAGCGCGAAATCCTCGAAGGCGAGCTGTGCCTGCCGGATGTACCGCAGGAGGTACTGGCCAAGTACCCGTCCATCGTCGCCGGCATCCAGGGCCTGGAAGAGCAGGGCTTCCCGGTGCTGGTCAAGGATGCGTCGCTGGGGGGCGAGTTCCCGGTGATGTGCGTGACCTTGATGAACCCGCGCACCGGCGGCGTGTTCGCTTCGTTCGGCGCCCACCCGAGCCTGGAAGTGGCGCTGGAGCGCAGCCTCACCGAACTGCTGCAGGGCCGCAGCTTCGAAGGCTTGAATGACCTGCCGCAACCGACCTTCGAAAGCCACGCGCTGACCGAGCCGAACAACTTCGTCGAGCACTTCATCGACTCCAGTGGCGTGGTCTCATGGCGCTTCTTCAGTGCCAAGGCTGACTTCGAGTTCGTCGAGTGGGACTTCTCCGGCCACGGCGAGGATTCCAACGTGCAGGAAGCCGCGACCTTGTTCGGCATCCTCGAGGACCTGGGCAAGGAAGTGTACATGGCGGTGTACGACAACCTTGGCGCCACCGCCTGCCGCATCCTGGTGCCGGGTTATTCGGAGATCTACCCGGTCGAGGACCTGATCTGGGACAACACCAACCGCGCCTTGTCGTTCCGCGCCGACATCCTCAACCTCCACAGCCTGGACAACCGTTCCCTCAAGCTGCTGCTCAAGCGCCTGGACAACTGCGATGTGGATGACTACACCACCATCACCACGCTGATCGGTGTGGAGTTCGACGAGAACACGGTGTGGGGCCAGTTGACCATTCTCGAGCTGAAGCTGCTGATCTGCCTGGCCGTGCAGCGCTTCGAGGATGCCAAGGAATTGGTGGAGGCGTTCCTGCAGTTCAACGACAACACCGTCGAGCGCGGCCTGTTCTACCAGGCGCTGAACGTGGTGCTGGAAGTGCTGCTGGACGACGAACTGGAAATGGACGACTACGAAGCCAACTTCCGCCGCATGTTCGGTAACCCGCGCATGGACGCGGTGCTGGGTTCGGTGGACGGCAGCGTGCGCTTCCATGGCCTGACCCCGACCAGCATGAAGCTCGAAGGTCTCGATCGCCACCTGCGCCTGATCGAAAGCTACAAGAAGCTGCACGCGGCCCGGGCCAAGTTCGCCTGACTCCTGTAGGAGCGGCCTTGTGTCGCGATGGGCCGCAAAGCGGCCCCGGCAATATCAGCTTCAATGCCAAAACGGGGGCCGCTTTGCGGCCCATCGCGACACAAGGCCGCTCCTACAGCGACGTCGATCGCCTTCATATATCGGTTTCAAATAACCGCTATCCCCAATCTGTCTTGCCGCTTCGCCTGCCAGGCGCGTAGCGTTTTGCTCCCATCCCCTCGATCCATGGCGCGTTGACCGCCAGAAGGACCTCGGCCGCGCACAACAAGAAGGCGCAGACCATGAGCACCCCTTTGGATACCAATGCCCTCAAAGCCCGCCAGCAAGCCGCGTGGGCCAGTGGCGACTACGCGGTAATCGGCACCACCCTGCAACTGGTTGGCGAACGCCTGGCCGAAGCCTGTGACCTGCGCTGGGACGAGCAGGTGCTGGATGTCGCCGCCGGCAACGGCAATGCCACCCTGGCTGCTGCCCGGCGCGGCTGCCGTGTCACCTCCACCGACTATGTGCCCGAACTGCTAAAGCGCGGTGAAGAACGCGCGCGGGCCGAGCACCTCAATGTGGTGTTCCAGGTCGCCGATGCCGAAGCGCTGCCGTTTGCCGATGGCACCTTCGATGCCGTGCTGTCCACTTTCGGCGTGATGTTCGCCCCCGACCAGGCCCAGGCCGCACGCGAACTGAGCCGGGTGTGCCGGCCCGGTGGCCGGATCGGTCTGGCCAACTGGACCCCGCAAGGGTTCGTCGGGCAGATGTTCAAGACCCTCGGGCGGCATGTACCGCCACCAGCCGGGGCTCTGCCGCCTTCACGCTGGGGTGATGAAGAACAGTTGCGCGTGATGTTCGAGGGGGCGCTGGGCGAATTGAAGGTCAGCCGCCAGCACTTCAACTTCCGCTATCGCTCGGCGGCGCATTTCATCGAGGTGTTCCGCACCTGGTACGGGCCGGTGCACAAAGCGTTTGCCTCGCTGGAGCCGGAAGCGGCCGGGGCGCTGGAGCGGGATCTGACCCAGTTGCTGAATGAAAGCAATGTGGGCGGCTCGTCGTCGTTGGTGGTGCCAAGCGAGTACCTTGAAGTGGTGATCATTCGAGGTTGAGCCCACGGGCCAAGCGCTCAGTTCTTGCACTTGGCCATCACCACCTGGCAAGTCTTCGGTGTGCCTCCTGACCGGCTTGCATAACGCACGCAGTTGTTCAGCGATTTCTGTCGGGCAATGCTCAGCGTATTGCCCCACGCGAGGCCGCCTTCGCCGGTGGTGGGGACGGCCTTGGCGAAGCAGTTGGAGCCCGTTGCCGGCGTCGCGTACCTGGCCTTGCTGGCTTTGCTGGAGCAGCCGGCGGTGAGTGCCAGGCTGAAGGCGAGCAGGGTGGTCAGCGCCCAGGACGTGGAGGGGCGAATCGGTTTACTGCTCATATGCTCTCCTTACCGAGGCGCAGGACTCTGCGATCGCAAGCAAGGTGCTGCCCCTGTGGGAGTGGGTTTACCGAGGCGTCGAAGCGCCGCGAACACTGGCAAGGCCGGTGCCATCCACTGCACAGGATATTGCATTCAAGCGAAGCGGTGAACGCTTGCGTTGCATCAGAAGCAGCACAAGGCCTCGCACCATGGCAAGGCCTTGCGCCTGGGGCAACGATCAGAACCGGTAGTTGAAGCTGGCTTCCAGCGTGCGCGGTGCACCCGGGGTGATCAGGTCAACCGAACCGTGCGCGGAGGCATAGTAGTCGCGGTCGAACACGTTCTTGAGGCGCAGCGCGGCATCCCACTGCGGCACGCTGTACAGCAGCGCGGCGTCGAAGGTGGTGTAGCCCGGCATCACCACCACGTTGTCGAGTGCGGTGTAGCGCTCGTCGACGTAGTTGGCGCCGGCGGCCACGCGCCATTCCGGGGTCAGCGTGCGCACCAGCCAGACGTTGGCGCTGTTACGCGGCGTCAGGGTAGGAGTCTGGCCTTCGTTGGCCACGCCATTGGTCTTGTTGTTGGACTTGGTGATCTCGGCATCCAGGTAGGCGTAGCCAGCGTAGATCTGCCACTTGTCCGTGAGCTGCCCGCTGACGGTGGCTTCGAAACCGTCGGTGCGCTGTTCGCCGGCCAGCACAGTCAGGTTGGGGTTGGCCGGGTCGGCGGTCTTCATGTTGGTGCGCTCGAGGCGGAATACCGCTGCGGTCACCGACAGGCGGCTGTCGAGCAGGTCCCACTTGGCGCCGATTTCGTAGTTGGTGGTTTCTTCCGGCTCCAGATGCTGGTTGGTCGGGCTGACCGCGAACACTTCGCCCGAAGGCTGGTAACTGCGGCTGACCGACACATAGTAGGACTGGATGTTATCCGGCTGGTACACCAGGCCGGCACGTGGGCTCCAGGTCTTGTCGGTACGGTCGAGGTCGACGTTCTGCGCGCGGTCGTCGTCGTACTCCTGGCCGAAGATGTCATAACGCACACCGACCAGGGCCTTCCAGTGCTCGTTCAGCTCGATCATGTCCTGCACATACAGGCCGGCGGTCTGCTGGAAGTTGGTGCCCTTGGACGACAGGTTGGCGGCGTGCTCCGGCACCGGCACCAGGGCGTCGCGGTACACCGGCACCTGGGCCACGTTGTTCTGGCTCAGCACCCGCTGGTGCTTGTCCTGGAAGCCCACTTCCACGCCATACAGCAGGTTGTGCTGCATGCCGGCAAGCTGCGCCTGTTGCTTGAGTTCGGTCTGGTTGAACATGCCGTACTCGTCGCGGGCGACGTTGCCACGGTTGAGCTTGACCAGCAGTTCGCCGTCAGGCGCGGTGACGAAGCGCGTCGGGCTGCTGTCGGCCAAGGTGTTGTTGCGGTCCAGGTCGTAGCGGTAGTACCGGCTGGTGTTGGTCAGGGTGAAGTCGTCGTTGATGCGGTAGTCCAGGCTGGCAGTCAGCGAGAACACTTCGCTGCGGGCGTAGTCCTGGTCGGCATCGCCGGAGCCGAAGCGCTTGTCGCGGTCCACATCTACCGGGCGGTTGCCCAGCGCCGGGATGCCGAAGTCGATCAGGCGCTTGTCGTACAGGTAGGTGGCGCCCAGGTTCAGTTCCAGGTCGTCGGAGAGGCGGAAGTAGGCCGATGGCGCGATGGCCTTGCGGTCGATATAGCCATCGTCGCGGAAGGTGTCGCTGTCTTCGAAGGCGCCGGTCATGCGGTAGGCCTGGTTGCTTTGCGGGTCGGCCCAGCCGGTGTCGAACTGGGTGCGGCGCTTGCCTTCGCTGTCGAAGCTCATGCCGACTTCGCGCTTGGGCGTGAAGCTCGGCTTCTTGCTGATGCTGTTGATCAGGCCGCCCGAAGAGCCGCGACCATACAGCACGGCGGCAGGGCCCTTGATCACCTCGACCCGCTCGATGTTGGACAGGTCGCGGAAGTACAGCGCGTCGTCGCGCACGCCGTCGATGTACATGTCGCCAATGGCGCTGAAGCCGCGAATGGTCACCTGGTCACGCTGGCCGTCGCCGTTGGACAGGCCGACGCCGGGCACGTTCTTCAGCACGTCTTCCATAGACTGCGCACCCTGGTCCTTGATCACGCTTTCGGGCACGACGTTGACGGTTTGCGGGATGTCGCGCAGCGGGGCGTCGATCTTCATGGCGCTGCGGCTTTCGCTGGCCTTGTAGCTTTGCTGCTCGTAGGCGCTGGTGACGGCAGTGGCGGGCAAGGCGAGGGAACCCTGCGATTCAGGTTGGACAGCCGCGTGAACAGCAGGCACAACCAGCAGGCCCAGCATGGAAATGGATGCTGGTGCAACAGACTTTTTTGCCATTACAGGTGACTCTTTGTTGTATTTGAAGGTCACGAATAGTAATGATTTGTAAATGTAAAGCAAGTGTAAAGAGTTCGCATTTGCTATTGCAATGGTGCATTCGGCAAAAAAACGACAAAACGCGTCGCAAGGGGCAGGGCCGGCAATGTGCCAGGCAAGGGCTATGCTTGTTGGCGCGTGAACATTTCACGCCCCCATCCGGTCTTGATCACATGGAAGCAGGCCTATGAATCCGATTCGCTCTCTCGCTCGTGCTGTTGCCCTTGCCACCCTGGCGTCCGCCGCCAGCTTCACGGTGCAGGCTGCCGGTATTCCCATCGGTAGCGAGGCGCTGGAAAGCCACGTCACCACGCAGGTCACGGCCATCGACCTGGCCAGCCGCCAGGTCACGGTGAAAGGCCCTGACGACAAGAAGGATGTGACCTTCCAGCTAACGGAAAAGGCCAAGGCGCTGCCCAACCTCAAGGTGGGTGACCAAGTCGACATCTACGTGACCCGTGCAGTGGCCTATGTGCTGAATCCCGAGGTGGGCGGTGCACCGAAGGCGACTGAAGAGTCCGGTACCATTCGCGCCACCGCAGACAACCCCAACCCGGGCGGCGAGGCGTTCCGCCAGGTCAGGGTGACCTCGCAGATCAAGAAGATCGACCTCAAGACGCATGAAGTGAGCCTGTTGCCGCCGGAGGGCAAGCTGCAGGTGGTCAAGGTCGAGAACCCTGACCTGCAGGCACGCATGAAGAACCTCAAGGTCGGCCAGACGGTCGACGCGATCTACACCGAAGTGCTGCGCGTCGAAACCTCGCGCTGACCATTCATTGGGGCAGGCTGTGGGTTGCCCGCCTATGGGATCGCATTGCATTGATGCCCTTTCAGCTAATCGATTGGGGCCGCTGTGCGGCCCATCGCCGGCAAGCCAGGGACTTTGTGGGAGCGGCTTTAGCCGCGAACACCGGCGCAGCCGGTGCCATGCACCGCGTTGGATTCTTCGCGGCTAAAGCCGCTCCCACAGGGTACGCGTACCGCTTGCGAATTCAGTTCTTTACGCGACAGCGCAGCCCAAAGGACTGGGCGATCTCCCACAGAGATCGCGCCAACTTTTAGAATTTGAGCAAGACAGTTGCTCTCATAGGTACGGCTCAGGCTTCAGGACTGCGCTGTACCTGTGGGCGCTGGCTTGCCGGTAATGGGCTGCGTGATCGTGTATCCATGTGGTGAATAAAGTACGTGCACACTTTCGATTTCCATGGATAAAGGGAATT
This sequence comes from Pseudomonas sp. C5pp, assembly GCF_000814065.1. NCBI lineage: Bacteria > Pseudomonadati > Pseudomonadota > Gammaproteobacteria > Pseudomonadales > Pseudomonadaceae > Pseudomonas > Pseudomonas sp. C5pp. The sequence continues at coordinate 24,067 of NZ_JWLN01000052.1, forward strand.
TCCCGATCATCGCCTGAACATCTGTCACGAATGAGGACTGCCATGTTCAGCAAGACCTTGTGCCTTCTGGTGCTTCCCTTTGCCCTGGCGTTGCTTGCCGGTGCCGTGCTGCCGTTCCAGGCTGCGGGTAATGCCGCCGTCGGCCGGGCGCTGGGGCATTGGTTATGGGGCGCGTTCACGTCATTGACGGTAAGTTCGCTGGTAGTCATTTTCGCGCTGCTGATCCTCAGGGTGCCGGCGCCGGACATGGGCAAGGCCTTGCAGGGGCCCTGGTGGCTGTGGGTTGGTGGTGTGCTGGGTGCGCTGTACGTGGCCGGTGCTGCTGCGCTCACCCCCCGGCTTGGGGCGGCGGGATTCCTGGTGCTGGTGGTGGCGGGGCAGATCATCACGGCGGTGGTCGCAGACCACTTCGGGGTGATGGGGTTGGGGGGCAAGCCGCTCAACCTGGCCAGGTTGGCAGGTGTGGTGCTGATCCTCTGCGGCGTGCTGCTGGTGCAGGGCACCTGGGCAGCAGGCACGCCGGCCAGTGCCACTGCCGTGGAGAAACAGTCGGAAGGCTGATCAGCGCCCCGGCTGGCTGCACGCCCACACGGTTTCCCGCAGCCAGCGATGCCCGGGGTCGTCGTCCTTGCGGCTATGCCAGGCTTGCTGGTAATCGAACGAAGGAATCGCCAGTGGCGGCTCGAACTGGCGCAATGTCCTGTGCTGGTGCAGCGAGCCAACCGCGCGGCTGGCCACGGTGAGGATCAGGTCGGTGCCGGCCAGCACCTCGACCGCCGCACTCCAATGCGGCAAGGCCAGGGCAATCCGCCGACGCAGGCCTTGCGCGGCCAGGGCGCGTTCGATTTCATCGAAGGCATCCGGGTGCATGGCCATCAGCACATGCGGACGGGCCAGCCAGTCGTCCAGGGCCAGGCCGCCGCTGGCCGGTAGCACCTGGCGGTCGGCAACGCTGATGAAGCTGTCGGTGAACAGCGGCTGCGCCGTGATGGCCTGGGGCAGGTCCGGGAAGATGCCCAGGGCCAGGTCCAGTTCACCATCGAGCAACTGGGCCAGCATGGTTTCGCGGCTGGCCTGGCTGATGGCCAGGTCCACCCCGGGCGCGACCTGGCGCAGGTGGCGCAGCAGGGGTGGCAGGATGATCCGCGAGGAATAGTCGGACAGCGAGAGCCTGAAGCGACGCTGGGCCTTGGCCGGTTCGAACTGTGGGGCGGCCAGCAGGCCGTTGAGGTTGCCCAGGGCGTCGTGCAGCGGTTTGGCCAGCGATTGGGCGCGGGCGGTCAAGGTCATGCTGCCGTTCTGGCGCACCAGCAAGGGGTCGTCGAAGTGCTTGCGCAACTGCGCCAGGGCGTGGCTTACCGCCGGTTGGCTGCGGTGCAGGCGCAGGGCGGCGCGGGTGACGTGCTTTTCGCTCAGCAGGGCGTGCAGAGCGAGCAGCAGGTTGAGGTCGATCTTGCGTAGTTCATCCATGTTGCGAATGGTCTTGGTTGCGTCCGACAGTTTTCATCAGTTTAACAAATGCCCAAGGCCGCTCTCATAGAACAACACATGCCTCATTGGTTTAGTGAAGTTCTGTAGGAGCAGCCTTGTGCTGCGAA
>NZ_JWLN01000053.1:0-18355 GCF_000814065.1 Pseudomonas sp. C5pp
AGCGGTGATTTTGTGCCCAACATCCGGGGTATCAGTGACCTCGTTGGCCAGCGCGGTGAGGCGCAGGTCTCCGACGAGGATGTTGACGTTGTCGATCCGGCCGTCTTCGTAGCGGGACAGCACGCCTCGGCCCGTGTACGTAATGGGCTGCGCCGTGGTTTCTTCGGTGACAGGATCAACCACGCCTGGCCCCATGTACTCGCCCGTGAAGGCCAGCACCGCATCGGCCAGGTCCGTATTGAACGCCTGGGCCAGGTCGGCCTGCAGCTCATCGCGAAGCCCCATATCAGCCCCTCACGATCTTGGTTTGGCCGCTGCTGTTCAGGTAATGCGCCAGCAACGCCAAGGCGAACGATTCGCCAGCGCTGATGGTGCGGGAGGATTCCGAGTAGGTTTTGCTGCTGGAAACCCCGTCAGCGTTGACCGACTTGCTCAGCACGCCGGTCTCCTTGCTGCCGTAGATGTTCCCTGCTGCAGCCTCCCGGGCAATCTCGGCGCCGGCCTGGATGACGTCGTTCGGTACCGGGTCGAACTCAGGCAGGCCGAGATTGGTGAGCCAGGTGTTGGCCATCAGCACCGCCCGGGCCTTCTGGTCGTCGGGCGCCCAGGTCGGCCCAAGCAGGGCGTCTACCTGCTCGACGGTGATGTAGATGGTCATTACTTGGCCTCGTCCAGCAGCTTCTGCAGGTCTTCCGCGCTCGCGTCAGGGCTAAACTGCACACCCTTTTCGTTCAGGGCGGCCTGCAGCTTTGCCTTCAGTTCGGCTTCTTCGGCGGCCTTCTTTTCGGCAGCCGACTTGCCAGCCTTCGAGCCTTTGGTCTCCTTCAGCGGCTCCGGGTGCTCGTAGCCATCGGGCGCGAAACGCGCATCGATGATCTTGTAGCCCTTCTGACGCAGTTCGGCCTTTCGCTCAGGGCTGACCGGGTGTTTCTCGTAAATCACTTTCTCGCTCATGGCGATCTCCTGGGAAAGCGCCCCGGAGGGCGCGGTACCGGTTACTTGGTGGCGTCGCCGATGGTCAGCACGCCGGCCGAGGCCTTGATGCTGTTCGCCACCAGGTCCCAATTGGTGCCGGTGGACAGTTCGGCGTTGGTCGGCGACTTGCCGCCGTTGGCGGTGTCCCAGGTGTAGCCTTTGAGGCCCAGGCCGAAGGTGTAGTCGGCCTGCATGGTGGTCTCGATACGCTCCTTGCCGTTGGAGGTCTCGATGTTGGTGATCAGGTCGGAGCCATCCATCACCACCGCGGCGCCGTCGGCCAGGCTGAGCACCTTCTGCTTGTTCGGGGTGCCGGCCTCGTACAGCGCAGGGGCGTCGGTGATGATCACGGCCTTGCCGAGGATATCGACCACCTGCACGCCGGAGAACTGGAACAGGCGCTCGGCGTTGGCGAGGTTCTGGCCAACCAGCTTGTGGTACATGGCACCGGTCATGACCTGAGCCACCAGGCGCTGGGAAGCGTCACCGAACAGCGCGTGGGCGTTGTTGATCGCGACGTAGGTCACGCCAGCAGTCGCCGAAACGTCGTTGGTGGCGGTCGGCTGGTTGCCAATGGCGCCGGCCAGGGCCGAGATGGCGGTGTTCAGCTGGTCCGCCATGATGGCTTCGGACAGGTTCCGGCTGATTACTTCCAGCGCTTCTTCCGGGTTCTTCTGGATCCAGGAGAGCTGCGAAGGCTCCCACAGGATCGGGCCGAAGCCGCCGGCGATCTTCACCGAGTCGTACTGCTTCTGGGCCAACGGGGTGGACGCCTGGGCGCCGTTGGCGGCGTAACGGTCGACACGACGCTGGGCGCCGTGCAGTCCGGCCCAGAACGATTCCTGCAGGAAGTCGCCGTCGATGCCCTGAGTGGTCAGGCGGATGGCGCCGGCCGAGGATGCGTTGAACTTCTCGACATCCTGAGCCAGGGTCTCGATGGTGGTACGCTTGAGGTATTCGTTGAATACCTTCATGTTCGAAAGGGCCATTGGGCCTCCTTATTCGCTTGCGGTCAGGCCCTTGATGGCTTCCAGGCGTTCAGCCTTGGTGCCACCGAAGTTGCCCTTCGTGGTTTTGTGCTGGCCACCGCCGTTCGGAGCCCCGCCGCCATTGGCGCCAGAGCTCTTCAGGATGTGGTCTCGATGGGGGTATTGCGAGACGAGGGTTTCGAGTGCTTCGTTGAAGTCGGCCAGTTCACCCGGGCGAGCGCGGCTGAAGATCTTCTGGCCCTGGGAGTCGTACGCGACGACCCTGCCTTCCTCGATCTTGAAGTTGCTGCCGAAGGCGGCCTGGACCATGTCAGCGGGAACAGCCATCTTCTCGGCGATGAACTGGGAGCGCGCGAAGCTGCCGCCGATCTTTTCGGCATACAGCTGCTGCTCGAAGGTCTTAGCCTTGCCGTTGGCTTCATCCAGCTGGGTTTGGAAGGCCTTGCTGATTTCGCCCTTCACCTTCTCGATCTCGCCGGCATCCACCAGCTTCTTGGCGTCGAGGTTGGCGACGATTTCCAGGGCTTTCTTGGCGGCCGCAGCATCTTCGATGCCTTCGAACGCCTTCGCAGTTTTCTCGAAGCTGTCCGCGCGCTCGCGGTGCGACTTCGCCTCGGCATTCAGCCGGGTGATGGTGTTGCGAGTACCGACCGCATCGAAGGCGACGTCCTTGCCGTCGTCATCGGTGTAGACGGGCTTACCATCTTCGATAACTGCGTACTGCTTGCCATCCACTTCAACAGTCTTGAGTTTCATTTCGTCTCTCTGGGCCATCCGGCCTGTTGGTGAGCCATCCGGCCCCAGGTCGCCCCGTCCATCCGAACCGCAGGCATGAAAAAGCCCCGCACTGGGCGAGGCTTTGATTGCGCGCCACGAAATGGCGCTTTGGTGTTTTGTGGCGCGGGCTACAACAGTCGCTCCCGCAGCTCATCGAGCGTCAGGAACTTGCCCTTGTCGTTGTAGAAGTCCTGCAGCTTCAGCTTGTCCTGGCGCAGCAGCTTCCCCCGCTCCGGGCCGAGGATTTCGTCCTGGCGGGCGGCAGGCTGGCGTGCAAGCCATTGAGCGTACGTCGTCTGCTGCGGTACCTGCCCGTCCATGCTTGCACGGGTCGCCGCGTCGCTGACCCCCAACGCCAGGGCGCTCTTTAGGATCGGCAGCTTGGTCGATCTGCAGCAGAAGTGGATACGGCCCGGACCGGCCAGCCACGGCACCTTGTGCCCGATGGGCCGATAGGCGCCCAGCGTGTACGGCAGGCGGTCGCGGATTCGGCAGGTCGTCGATGTCCGGTTATCCAGCGTACTCAGCCATTCAACATGGCTGATGATGTCGCTGTTGGCTTCGAACGCCTTGTCGCTGGCGGTTTCCGCCGTGCTGGACACCGCGGACCGGACAACCGCTTCCACCTCCCGGCGAGACCTCTGCAGGATGCCGTCAGCGTACTTCTCAGCCTTGGTGCCCATGATCTGCCGGACGATCTCCGGCGTCGTGCGTCCTTCAAGCACACCAGACCGCACGGCATCGCGGATCGACGCAGCACGGTCAGCCTCAATGCCGGCCATCCACTCGCTGAGCAGCCGCCCCTGGAAGGGCCTTGCCAGCGCAATGGCGCGTACCTGACTGAACTGTGCCACGGCAACCGGGAATCGCGCCTGCACAAGCTCAGGAACAGCCGCTGTAAGCGCAGCGGCCTGAAAGGCAATCTCGTAACTGGCCACTCCGTCGATGACGCCTGTGAGCGCCTGCTGCATGCTAAAGAACGTCGATTGATTGATCCGCAGCACGGGCGCCAGAGCGGCATCGATCGCTGCAACGGACGCGCCGGCATCCAGGCTGTCGATGGCAGCAATGAGCGCTGCCCGCAGCTCAGGGTCAGAACTGTTCAGGATCCTGATGATCGCCACGACCTGGCTGTTGCTCAGCCTGGACAGGTCGACCTCATGGCCGATCAGCTCATCCAGCAGCTTCTCGTTGGCCGTCTTCATCACAGCGTACCGAGTGCCGGGCCCTGGGCCTCAATCTTCGCCAGTTCCTCTTCCCAGTCGTATTCGTCGCTGATCACGCCGCGCCGCTGCATCTCGGTGAATAGCGTCTCCTTGCTGATCATCCCGGCGTTCGCCATGGTGACCAGCGTCGGCAGCGACACCTCCGGCATGTAGTCGACGTCGAAATTGCCGCGCATCTCTACGGTTCCGCCATCGCCCAAGCCGCGATAATCGGCCATGAACTGGAGCAACTGCGCCAGGCAGTCGGCGAAGTGGTGCGCCATGCGCGCCAGTGGGGACAACTCCTGCGCCGCCTCCTCCTCCGCCTGGGTAGCGGTCTTGGTGGCCGTCTTGTCCGGCGTCAGCAGCTTGGCCCCGGCCATACGCATCTCGTTGATCAGGTCCTGCAGCGCGGTGCGACCAGCATCGACTGCCTGGCCGGTGTGCTCGACGTACTTGAGGTCACCGTCCTTGGGCAGGTCGGTCAGCTGCCCGGTGCCAACCTTGAACTCTGGCGGGACGATCTTCCCTTGATTGTCGTACTGGGCCTGGATGCCGATGCGTACCAGGATCGGGACGCGGATAACGTGAAGGATGTTGTCCTGGTCGCTCTGGCTCTGCCAGTGCTTCACGTTCAGGTGCGCCAGCTCAATCAGTGGCGGCTTGGCCGTCATGAAGCCGGTGCGGCCAGTGTAGAAGGTGACCCATGGAATCGCGGTCAGGCTATTGGTGCCTGCCTCGTGCAGCTCCCAGGTACCTCCTGCTGCGGCCTGCTTGCCACGCACGGCCTTGGCCGACCTGCGATAGGTTCGCCAGGCGCCCGGCTCCAGCACTCGAATCTGCTCGACGCACTTGGCGCCGAACTCCCCATCCTCCTCCTCGACCACCTCGATGTAGCGGACCATGGTCAGCACGCCGCCCTTGGAGCGCCAGCCCAGCACCTGCTCAGGCCTAACCATCACGACGTATGGCCGTACACCGGCTGCCTGCTCGTCGGCCTGGGTCTTCAGTTCGCTCGCTGGCGGGTGATCGACGAAGGCATGGCACAGGCCGTGGCTCAGCCCCTCGGTGAAGAAGCCAACCGCCCAGGAGTTGAGGTCATTGCCAGCGTGATCGATGTCCCTGGTCATCTCGACAATGGCCTCTGGCACATCGTCGCCCACCTGCAGCGGCTCAGCGAACACGCGGGAGGTCATGTTGCCCACGGTTTCGGAGTACGCCGGCAGCAGGGTCGAAAGGCGCAGGCGCTCTTTGTAAGCCTCGTCGTCTTCGGCTGGGTACTGCGGAAGCAGGGTTTTGCCCGCGTCGCGCATTGCCATTGTCCCACCCATGAGCGGCGAGATCACGGCCCAGTAGGCGCGCATCGCGTCGACAGCGGGCAGCGTGATGCTCGGGTTATCACTCATGGTCACATTCTCAGGGATTGGGTCGTGAAGACCGGTCGTTCAATTGGGTAGTCGTGGTGGATGAAGTACCCGCCAGCGTCGTTCGCGTGGTCCACGCCAGATTTCTTGTCAGGCTCGCCATTGGCCGCCCATACCTGCTGCTCCAGGCCGTCTGCATAGGTTGGGCAGCGCAGCGGGTTGATCAGATAGCGGCGTTCTCCATTCGCGTTGCAGAACATCGCGTTCATGGCGTTGATGCGGTCTTTGACAGGCGGGTTGGCGTCGGGCGCTATCACGGCAAAGCCAGCCTGCCGCAGGATGGCAATGTCCGTCTCGCTGGCGTTCACTGACTTGCGCGACCCGCCCGAGGCGTCGGGATAGATCCTGATCTCGCAGGTCTTCTCGTAGTCCCTGCCGTTGTGCCGCCAGTAGCGCTCCTTGATGCGCCGGATCATGTCCGGGGTATCGAAGCCATCGATCAGCTCATCCACGGCCCTTGGCTTTCCGTCAGGCCGTTTGACATGGACGATCGCCGCCATCTTGCCGACGTTGAAGTCCATGCCGATAAACAGGGGCTCTCCAGGCTCTACGGTGTCGAAGCAGGAATTCAGCTTCCGGTCGTAGGCGTGGTAGATCGACCCGGAGTTCAGGTTGACGAACTGGCCGTTTAGGTAGGCCAGGATCAGCTGGGCCGGGTACGACTCCATCAGCGACGGGATGTAGTCGGGTGGCAGGTTCAGCTCGTTATCGAACGTGCTGGCTTGCACCAGGCCGTACATGCCCTGCAGGGCCGGCTTCTCGCGCAGCTGTTTCACGAACTGCTGGTAGACGAACTTGAACCCCTCAGGGGTCGTCGTCACATCCACGCCGTTCTTAAGCCCAGGCACGTTGTAGCGCATCCTGGCAATGATCTTGCGCCAGGCGTGCTCGGCCTTCAGCGCGGGCAGAACGTCGAGTTCGTCGACCAGGGCGTGCCCGATCTTGAAGCCCACGATGGTCTGCGGCTTCTCCATCGAGCGGCAGATGGTCGTGCTGCGGTACTGGCCGCCGCTGTAGAACTCGACCTCCTTGTCGCTCTCCTTCGTCTTGACCTTCAGGCCCCAGTCGAAGGCGACCTCCTCGATGGTCGGGAAGAAGATGTCGCGGATCTGCGGGTACGTCGGAGCAAAGTAACCGGAGTCGATCCGGGGCCACTCCCATACGTGCTTGCACAGCGCGGCACAGCCGACCCAGGTCTTGCCACTGTTGTGATGGATAGCGCCATCGGCCGTCACGTAGCAGTTGTTATCCAGCACCTGCAGGTCGTAGTAAGCCTCTACCACACTGAGGGCGACAACGCTTACAATGTAGCAGGATTCGATTGCGGAGCTTTGATATGACGCCTCTAGACCAGACGATTTGTAATCTTGCCCATCCTGATCGCAGCGCATCAGAAGTTGCGAAGCTTGCAGGGTGTGAGCGCAGCCATGTTTATCGCTGCATTGAGCGGTACAACCTAACGCTAAAGCAGCGAGCGAAGCCTGCTCCTCGGCCAAGCCTGAAGCAGCAGATTCTTGACCTTGCAGGCGCGGATCGCACTTCGGCAGAGATTGCAGCTCTTCTCGGCTGCAGTGACAAGCATGTGCAGAACACTCTGCGCACTCACAATGCTGATCGGCTCTCTCGCGGCGGCAGGTTTGGCGAACTGAACCATAGCTACCAGGCTGGCAGGATTGTTGATCTGGACGGCTATGCGCTGGTACAGGCTCCGTCAAACCACCCGCAAGCAAGGAAGACTGGATTGATGTTCCAGCACCGACTGATTGCGGAACAGAAGATTGGTCGATACCTGCTTCCGTCAGAAGTCGTTGACCATATCGACGGGCTTCATCTGCATAATGACCCAGAGAATCTGCGAGTCTTTGATTCGAATGCCGATCACCTGCGTGCCACGATTTCGGGACTTCGGCCAAATTGGTCTGAAGAAGGCTTTGCGAAGATGCAGATACCTTCACACCTGCGACCAGCATATCCACGCGTCGATAGCTACCGTCAGCGCAGAGAACGCGGTGATGTCCGCTTGCTACAAATTCTCCTCGCTGCGTCACGACTCGGAATAGAGTCGCCGCACCTTTTGGGTACGCACCACCACTTAGAGCAAGCTCAAATCGACCATTCGCAGCCGACCACGATAGAACGCGCATTGGCCGATCGATTTCCTGAATGGGCATAGGCCCAAACTCAGTCATAACCAGGGTGCTTCCTCGCAGGCACCCAAATCCCGCAACAAAACCGCGGAACTTGTTCTCCATGCGGAGGAAGCTAGCCTGCGGAACGTTCAACGACGGCATCAGGCTTCCTCGCATCCACCACATCGACCTGCACCCGAGTGGGCGGCACGTTGTCGTGGGGATTCTCGTTCTTGGTCTGGCGGTTCACGTAGACATCGCCGACCTCTTTGGCCGCCTGCTCCAGTAACTGGGCAGTCAGGGCCATGTTCTTCATGTTCTCGGCCTTCTCGGCCATCCGCCCAAGCACACGAAGCCGAAACGCTCGGTTGGCGATCGGTATCTCTGCCGTCTCCTCGCGGAAACGCTTGCGGGTGTCTTCGAACAGGGTCACCCAGCGCTTTGCAAGGTCACGCCCAGCACGCTTGGTCGGGTCGTGCGCCTCACACTTCTGCCGGGTAACCTCAAGGCCGAATTCTTCTCGGACGGCTGCCGCGACTTGCGAGGGGGTATCGAAACAGGCCAGGGCCTGAACGATGAAGGCTTTCACCTCGTTGCTCAGGGCCGCCATAGGTTTTCATCCGTCGTGGGTCTGTCAGGGGCTAGGCAGACTTGAGCAGACAGGTTCCGCAGGCCCTCGAAATATTGATCTTGGCCACCTCAGGCGGCCGGCTTGCAGCTTCGATCAGCTGCTGTACGTCATGCCCGGCACCGTAGCGGCGAACCACTCCGACGAACTCCTCCACATCGTGTCCACGCAGCGTCAGGCTTGGCAGCCCGTCCTGTGTGAACTTGGGCGCGCCGTACTGATCGAGCTTCTGGGCGATGTGATAAAGCTCGTGCTCGACCAGAGCGCAGAACTCGGCGTCGGAACACTGGGAGCAGTAATCGGCAGCCAGGGTGATGACAAAGCCCGGCACCTCGCCGAACCAGTCGATCATCTGCTGCTCTTGCCGAGCTTTCTGCCATCCACCAGCGCGAAACATCACCGCCTCGGCCTGCCCGACCACGGTTCGCCCTTGCTTCTCGAAACAGGCTGAGGCCCACAGGAAGCGCAGCGGCGCGTCGATCAGGTGAGCATGGTCAGGGTTATGCAGCTCGCCACCCTCGTTGAGGATCGCTGTCTGCACCCATTCGCCAATCTCGGGCGCCGGCTGAAGCCTGGTGCCGAGCACCGATAACTCGGTCAGTTCAAGGAGATCAGCCGGAGGAACTGGCCTTTCCATGCTGGTCAATCCTCATAGTCCGAACCTTTCCGCCGGTGTAGATATCCCGCTTCATTGCGGCGCGCACAGCCTCTTCAGCACTTGCGCCCATGTCCATTGCTGCCAGGGCATAGGCCGAGCCGCTGCCGATCGCGTCAGGGTTGGCCGGATCGAGGTCCTGCCGCCACACTCCGGTCTTGTCGTCATGACCCACCATCTGCAGCCTGCCGCCATCCACCACGTATCCCGAGCACTCGACAGGTACCGGCGATGGCGTGCCGAAGTAGGCTGCAATCAGCGCCTTCTCGTCGCATACGGCACCGGACAGGAAGAAGCTGACGCCATCCACGACGGTGAGCTTTTGACAGTCATCGGAAACGATAGAGCCACTGCGGGTCTGGCGAGAGTCGTAAGCGATCACGCCATCCTTGTAGGCGATGGTGGTCATTCAGGGTGAACCTCGATCTTGATGCCGCGCCCCACCCAGTAGCTGACACGCTCCGGGCATGGCTCACAACCGGTCAGTCGTGCCAGGGCCAGAACACCGGTCAAGTAGTACTTTAGCCACCAACGCTCGCGGCAGATGACATGAGCAGTTACCGAAGCCATTGGCCATTCCTCGCGCCACGAAACGGCGCATCTCTAATTTGTGGCGCCCTACCCGGGCTGGAACACGTGGCCACGCCGGGCGACCGCATACAGGACGATCCCCAGCTTGAGGATCACACCGTACAGAGTGGGCACATGGCCGTTCATGGCCAGGACGAACGAGCCGAATGCGCCGATGGCGACTAGGTAGAACGCGACGGCGAGCAGCGGGTGATCCATCGGGCGAATTCGCCGCAGGTAGTCACACGCTGCTATCACCACCAGCACGCTCAGAAAAGCATGGGCGCCGATCAGGACTGAAATCAGGGTCGAGCTCATCAGGTAGCTCCCTTGGCTCCGAACTGACCCACGAGCGACTTCAGCACCGGGATGATGTTCATTGCCAGAAGGCCTATCAGAAAGGCCACGCCGTATTGGGTTTCTCCGCTTGTGCCAAGGCTGAAGTAGCTGATGGCGAGCGGGGTGCAGAAGACTGCCGAAGCGAAGCCGGTGAAGAAGGCGGCGACCGCCTGGCCCCGGGTGAGGCCCCGCAGAAAGGTCAGCGAGAGGATCGCTCCTGCGAAGCCGCCAATGATCACGCCGTACTTCACCAGCAGGACGCCGGCAGTCGTGCTTGCTGGTTCGGCCATGAGTGGTTCCTAGAAGAAAAGGCCCGGAGGGGAGGCCCTATTGAGGGACCGGGCAGAGGTGCGGAGCACATAACGAATTGGTGCCGCCACAAGGTTTCGAACCCTGGGCCCTCCGCTTACAAGGCGGACGCTCTACCTTCTGAGCTATGGCGGCGAATGGCTGGCAAGGCAGGATTCGAACCTGCGACCACCCGGTTAACAGCCGGGAGCAACTACCGCTGTGCTACTTGCCAATGTTTGGAGCGGGCAGAGGGAATCGAACCCTTCTCTGCTCAGCTTGGAAGGCTGGCGGCAAACCTTCTGCTTGCCCGCTTTGTGTGGGTCTCTCCCCACCTGTCCGCCGAAGACCATTGCAGCGCTGGCACCCCAATGCACCAGTCTCGCCGATCCGGTCACGCGCCACCCTGAAAGCATGTGAGGTCAGGGTGCGCGGGCTGCCGGTGTTTTTCCGTACACCACACTACCGGCTAGCAGTGTCCAGGCTGTCCCGTTAGGGCCTGCCCTGGCTGCAGTTGCGTTTCTTGCTGGAACAAAAATCCCGGCGCTTGGCCGGGACTCTTGAGGCCCTCTTCGGGCAATAAAAAACCCGGCTCAGTGGCCGGGTCTTGGATGTTAGTTACGCCAGGCTCCACCCCTGACTTGGCTGGGTTGCTCCGATGAGCTCAGCACGAAGCTGTCTCAAGCCGTATTGACGCCCAGCGCGCCGCTCTGCTCTGCATGCCACTCCTCAACACGCGCAGGAATGACAGGATGCAAGAATTTTGTTGCACCGTTGCACGGATGTCAAGCGGCATCTGCCATCAAAACGCCTTCCTCCTGAAGTATCTTGCCAGATGCGACCAGCGCCTCTGCAACCATCTCGTCCAGCACCTTCTCGATGGCCTTCTTCCAGCGCCAGTACGTAGTCCGGTTCAGGCCCTGCCCGTCCCAGGTGTTGATGTCGTAGAACTCGGCCGGCAGCACGATCATGTCGGTGGAGCGCTTCACATACTGCTCGCGGCGCGCCTGGCCGGCGTCCTCGGGCATCTCGCCGCCATCCAGGTGCTTGCCCACGCCAGCGGTGAGGGAATCGAACTCTGCGCGCTCTCGGGCCGACCGGCTGGCCACCTCATGCCCCGAGTGCGCCTGCACGCCCTTCACCGGCGGAATGGCCCAGGCGGTGACCGCCTTGTACCGGAACAGGTTCGGCGCCTGGCTCGCGATCAGCGGCACCAGCTTTCCGATCGCATCCACCTTCTTGGCCTTGTGGGTCGAGAACCTGGCCGTAAGCGCATTCCAGTACCGTGGGATCAGCTTGCTGTGCAGTCGGGCGTGCACCCAGCAGTCCACCAGCATCGCCGCATCCTTCCCGGTGATCTCCCCCTTCAGCTTCGAGGCCTGGACCTTTGGCTCGAAGTCGCCGCCACCCACACCGCTCATGGTCTCCGCGGCCAAGGCACGAACCACTGCTGCCAAAACGCTTTGGTATTTCATCGCCCCTGCTCCTTCTTGCGGCGATACGAGATGACCATGCCGCGCACAATGGCGTAGCTGGCGAGGATGAACATGCCCAGGATCAGCAGCTGGGCGCTGTCGGTTGGTGTCCAGTTCATGCTGCTGCCCTCCGTAGGTCTTTGAGTTTTTGCCTGTACAGGGCCTTGATGGCCTGCAGGTCTTCGATGGTCAGGCGCTGGGGCTTATGAGGCCCTTCGAGCCAATCAACCTGGTCGGCGCCAATGCGCTTCACCAGACGGATGCGGTACTCGACCGCGTTGCCCGACAGGTTCCGGTTGCACTTCACGCACTGGCGGTGGACGTTCAGCGGCTCGAACCGCAGCTCCGGGCAAGCACCTACCGACCGGTAATGGCCGGCGTCCCAGCGGCTGCCGGTGATGAGGTCGTGATCGCTCGGCAGCGAGTCGCAGCTGATGCACGGCAGGCCGGCGTCGCGCTCACGGATGTAGGCGTTGAAAGCGGTCTGCGCCTCGGCCATATGCTCGCGGCGGGTCTTCAGCTTCTCCCGGCGCTCCTGCAGGTCCTGGCGGGCCTGCTTGGTGATGGCCTTGGCCGCGATCTTCTGCAGGTTAGGGTCCTTGGCCATGGCCTTGGCACAGGCGATGCTGCACACCTTCTGCGTGGTCATGGTCGGCTTGAAGGGCTTGCCGCAACCTGGTGCCTTGCACTTCTTCGGCTTGATCTCCTTGATTGCAGTCATCAGCGATCCTCCCGTTTCTGCCGCTGGTAGAAGCTCGTGACTACCTCGGCCAGGAACCGGCAGCCCATCTCACTTAGCCCGCTGGCGAAGTCCGCCGCGGCACCGGCACGCCCGGCGTACTCTTGATCCAGTCGCTGAGCCACTGCGGAACAGAAGGAGCCAATATCCTCGGCGTCCATCTCTTTTACGACCTTCTCGGCCGAGAGGAACACTGTGGTTTGCGTTGTGATTCCAAGTCCGTCGCTCATGCCGCCTCCTCGCTCAGCAAGTCACTGAACACCACGCCCTGCGGCGCGAACTCGGCCACGATGCGGTCGGTGTACTGGCAGCCCTGGGCCCGATCGAACAGCCGGGTCACCGGGAAGCCATCCGGCCCGAACATGGCGCACGGCCCCATCAGGCGAAGCTTCACCTCATACGGCAGGTGGATGAACGACTCGGCCCAGCCGGTGCGGAACTCATCGCAGCCAGCGCGCATAATCGGCACGCCGAAGTGCAGCTTGCAGTACCGGCGCACATCCTCGATGTCGCCCATCTCGGTGCTCTTGGCAATGCGGTCGTACATCGCCCACCACAGGGCGTTCTGGTCCAGGGTGCGATCCTTGCCCGGACGCATGGTGACCACGACGAACTTCTTGTCGCGGAACATACGGGTGAGCATGGTCACGGCCTCGGAGAGCTTGGCCTGGCAGTTGACGCTGATCTTCTCAGCCATGGTTGGCCTCCTTCACCCAGCGGCGCATCGACAGGTCGCATCCCATGGTCAGGCAAACCCCATTGGCCATGCCGCGGTGAGTGGCTCGCCGGCCGCAGCCACAGCCGCAACGGCGGCGCGACTTCGCGTCGACCGGCTCGTGATAGTGAATCTGGCCCGGCAGGCCACCGGCCTGGCCCCAGCCATCCATGCCGCCGCGCATTGCTGCGGAGCGCGCAGCTTGAGACATTGAATTGAGGTCAGCCATGGGAGCGGCCCTCCAGTTCAGCCATCGACCGGATAAGCTCGCGGTCATGTTCAACCAGACCCTTAGCCTTGTCGTGCAGCCCTCTTCCGCGCATGCCTGGAAACGGCATGGCCCTGTACAGGTCCCAACCGAGGTACCACCTCGACAGGGTCATCTGGGCGTCCATTACCCTCATTCGGATCAAGAGGCTTCTCATGCTCATGGCGCCACCTTCAGACCCTGGGCCTCGATAGCGGCACGGACATCAGGGAGCCGAGCAAGGCCAACGGGGTCATGCTCTGGGGCTTCGTATGACAGCTCGATCACTGAGCCCAGGTGCTCGGTCAAGCCTTCGTATGCACATGCCAATGGAAGCTCCACCACCACGGCCTCGCGGGAGGCCTGCCAGGCCCACTTCGCAGCCTCATAGATGGCATGCGCATCAGCGTTGGCCGAGGCCGTTAGGCGCCCGAAACCGTACTTGGCCACAAACGCCGCTTCGAACTCTGCGCGCATCTTGTTGGCGTCCATCAGTGCTTCTCCCTGGCTACGAGCATGGCGTCCGCGAAGTCGTAAGCGGCTGCGGAGTACTGCGGCATGGTTGTGTGGTTATGGCGATTGCCTTGGGCATCGGTGTAACCCCAGCCGCCGGCGATGATCATGGCGTTCAGTGCGGTCATCGCGATCTCATCACGCAGGCGCACCAGGTCATCTGGTGTACCGGCCGCAATTGCTTTTGCTGGTCTGGACATCACACCCCCTCCCCGGCCGGCTGCCCGGCGCGCTTGATGTTCAACTTGGCCAGCAGGTGTGCACGGCACGCGGCGGCGCTGGTTGGGATCTGCTGGATCTCCAGCAGGCGAACCTGCTTCTGGCTGGCGTACTCGTCGGCCAACTGCGCGGCGCTCTTCTGGCTGTCGTGGCCGATGCCGGTGGCGATGTCGCCCAGTGGCTCGCCGGCGACCAGCATGCGGATGGTGATGTCGTAGGCCCGTGCGAATACCTTCTCGGCCCGCTCCACCTCCATCGACCCGAGGTTCTGCGCCTCGCACTGCAGGGCCGCGTGGCGCACCGCTGCGTGCGTCCAAACGCGCGACCCTGCCCTGCTGGGGTGGAAATTCTCCAGCGCCTCTGCCAGGGCCCTCGCAAGCGGCGGAATGCCCATCTCTTCCGGGGTTGGCTGGCACAGCTTGATGAACGTGCCGCTGCTCGGCGCGAAGTCGGTACCCAGCACCCGGCATTTCTGGATGCCGAAGCGGATCTGCTCGAGCGTGTTGATGCCCGCGGCGACGAAAGACTTGATCCAGCTGCGCTTGGCAGCCTTCAGGGCCTCGTCATCCGGCCACGCCTGCTTCCATGCCGGGAAGATGGCCTGCAGCTCCTTGAACAGGGCGTTAACCACTTCGGTGGTTCCTGGGTCCAGCTGCTTGGCCGTGGCCTGCGCCTCGGCTGGCAGGTTGCGGGCCGTGGCCATGATCTGCGTCACGCTGCGCAGTTTCGGTTGTGCGGTCATAAGCCCCCCAGGTCATCAGCCCAGCTGGTGTCGTCGAAGTCCGGGCCGTTGCGGCGCTGGCCCTGCTGGGCACCCGGCAGCACCTTCTCGGGGAACAGGCCGGTCCAGCCGTTGCTGATCGACTGGTTGATCACTGCGTCGGGGGCGTGGTGGCCGGCGAGGGTCTTGGCCTGCTTCGCGCAGGTGGTGGCGGTCAGCGGCTTGCGGATCTCTTTGCGGTGCTGGCACCAGTCGGCCCAGGTCTGCTCGCTCACGTTGGTAGGCTTGCAGGTCATGGGGTCAAACTTCGGGGCCTTCTTCTTCGCCGAGGGAGCGTCAGCGACCGTCTGCTCTACTGGTTCAGTGACTGGTTCAAAAGAGTGACTGGTTCTGGTGCTTTCTGGGCCTACACCCCCTGTAGGCTGTGGGCCTACACCTGTGCTTTCTGGGCCTACAGGGGTGCTGTTTTGGCCTACAGGGTTGCGCAGGGTCAGGTAGTACAGGTTGGTGGAGTTGCCCTTCGGCCCTTCACGGTTCTCGATGCGCACCAGGCCTTGAGCCTCCAAGTGCTTGATGTGCTTGCGAACGGTGCTGCGGTCGATCTCGCACTGATCGGCGATGTGCTGGTAGGACGGCCAGCACTCGCCATGGTCGCTCGCGTTGTCGGCCAGCTTGATGAGCACCAGTTTGCGCAGCGGATTGCCGACTCTGGTTTTCATGGCCTTGACCATCAGTTCCATGCTCATTGGCAGCGCTCCTCGTCAGTGGAGCCGACACTCAGCGATGCCATAACCCAGGATGCACGCCTGGCAGTGCCAAGGGGCATAAGCCCAACGCCCTTCTGGATGTGGCTGCGCAATGCCTCGTTTTCGGCCTTGAGCTTTTCCGCTTCCTGGCGCGCAGACCGCACCGCTCGGAAATTCGGGTTCTCGTCTCGCCGCTCGATCTCCTTGATCAACCCAAGGATGGTGTGGCAGTGCATGTTCAACCAAAGCTCATCAGCAGCTTCGGCGTGCTCGTCCTCGCGTTCAGGCTGGTCCTCAAGCTCCGCAACCTTGCGTGCTAGCTTCTTCAGCAGCTTGATATCAATGCTCATGCTGCACCCCGCACGGCCTTGTCGTGGGTGTGCAGGCCGTCCCAGTTCTTCTTCATGGGCAGGTCGCCAGCCAGGTACAGCTCATACAGGCGGACGGCGCCCTTGCGCAGGAGGATCGGCGTGTAGCTGATGAACGCCTCTTTCCCGTGCGGGGTGATCTCCTGCTGGTGCTCGGTCATGTACTTGTCGCGGGCGTAAGCGGCCACGCGGTAGCGGGTACCGGACTTGCTCTCGTTGTAGAGCCAGCTGCGGCCCTCGAGGAAGTGGCCGACCTGCATCACGTTGACCCCATTCAGGCCCTTGCAGAACTGAACGTGGCTCATGCCTTCCTTGAACAGGTTTTCCAGGTGGTCGATCTTCTTGGCCTGGGCCTCGACCTGCACGGTGAGCAGGACGCGGGCTTTCTCCGACTCCAGGGCCATCTGGAGGATTTCCAGCTTGCTGAGGTCGGCGGGCGCAGACGGGGCTGCTTTTGCCTCGAGCTCCTGCCAGCGGTCGATAACCCTGGCTCGGTGCTCATCGCTGTATCCGGCCACCACCAGGTGGGTATCGCGCTCAACCAGGTCGTAGACTTCGATTGGGCGCCCGCCCGTGGCTTCACGACGGCTTTTACGACTTGATCGCAAAAGGTTTTTCGAGAAAAGACGCTCAATGGTGGCGACCACATCGTTGTGGCGAGCCTCTACCAAGTCAGCGATTTCGCGCGACGACATCGTGCGCGCCACGAAATCGTGGTTCGCATTTTGTGGCGCGGCCCTTGAGAGGGCCTGTACACTTGGGGTCTGCATATGCATAATTCCCTTCACAAGTTGTGTATTGCAGAGAGCCGGGCCGCGAACCCGGCTTTTTTGTCTCTGCGATTTGGCGTCCCTTATGAGGGACTGGCGCCCGGGTCCCTAATTAGGGATCGGACGGTTACCTCGGCGCCGCGAACGGCACCACGTTGTTGCTCTTGGGCTTCCCCCGCTGCGCGAGGAAGTGCGTGGCCTGCTTCAGGATCTGCGCGGCAAGCTCGTCGGTGCTGACACCAACCTCCTCCGCCCAGGCCTCCAGGTCCGCGAAGTCATTCCGGCGGAACCGGGCGACCTCTACGTCGTGCTGCTGTACCGCTTCGTTTGCAGGCGACATTCGTCCTCCCTTGACCTATTCAGGCCCTGGCCTTCTTCTCGTTGATCAGCGGCAGGTGGCCGTGCTCTTTCTTGAACGCCAGCGCGGCCAGGATGATTTCCCGGGCAAGCACGCTGTGCTGAGCCTTGAGCTCCAGGGCGTACCCCTTCAGCTCGTTGAAGTCCTCGTCATCCAAGCGGACCTTGACCTGGTGGTCGTGGCGGTGTGCTTTGTCGTCGTAGGCCATCAAGTGATCCCCTGCTCGCTGCTTCGTCAGTAGGTCGTTCGGGCTTATCAGTTACGTCTCAGGGCCTGTTCAGGCCCTGCGTTGAAACGGTGCTACGGTTCCCCGCGGATTCCGGGGCTTGGTTCGGCTGGCCAGCTCTCGATCGATCATTTCTGCAGCGAGCGCTTCAGGGGTCATTCCCCTCCGTTCAGCCTCTCGCTCCAGTTGCTCCATCAGTCGCTGCTCCAGACCGACCTCTTGGATCGGCATAGGGCCTCCTCGCGGCCTTCAGGCAGCGCTCTGATCGCCGGTATTCTCCGAAGCCAATGCGGCCAGCTGGGCTTCCAGCAGTTCGCGGCACAGCACAGCACGCTGAGTGCGGTGATATGCCGCCAGCGCCTGGATCAGGTTGAACGTGTCCTCATCGACCCGGACCTTGATCTCGCGGTCATGCAGGTGATTGCGGTTGGCGTACATGCGGGAGTAGCTCCTTGCAGTTGGAATTGGTTAGGCGGCGACTTGTGCCGGCGGGAACGCATCATCAAGGGCGCAACTGGCGCCCAGGACGTTCAGCGCTTCCACGATTTGGCGCGCCTCTTGAAGGCCTGGATTCCTGAGGCCTGATTCGTAATTCGCCAGGCGGGACTGATTCCAGCCGAGCTGACGGCGCAGCGCTGCCTGGGTAACGCCAGCCCTTTCGCGGATCGTTCGGACTTGGTTCATACGGTCTTCCTCCATTAATGACCGAAGGATAAACACGCATCGTGTTAATTGCAATCACAATAAGTGAAAGCCGGGTATTTCGTTTCGTGATGAAATTCGGCGCATGAATGAATCATTGAGCCAGCGCATCAAGCGCCTGAGAAAAGCCAAAGGGATGTCCCAGGCCCAGCTTGCTGAGGCCTGCGGCTGGAAATCCCAGTCCCGGGTTGGTAACTATGAGGTCGGCACACGCGAGCCTACTCTGGCCGATATCGCTTCGATCGCAGCAGCCTTGGGCGTTGACCAGTCCGAGCTGCTACTGAATTCGCCGACGCCAGAACCAACCTCCGCGCCCGAACGGAGCATGGCCGACCTTGTAAAGCAGATGCTCGCAAAGAGCGGCAAGGGCTTTTCCGAGGAGGCGCGCCGCCGGCTTCTCGCAGCAGCTGAGGAGCCGCAACCCTCAAACGTGATTGAGGCTGACTTCTCCCGCCCTGGCCTGGTTGGTGATGAGGTGTGGATAGCCCACTACGATGTCCGGGCGTCGATGGGCGGCGGTCAGAACGCGCACGATTTCCCAGAACTGATCAAGGACATTCGCGTCAGCCCGAGCCAT
>NZ_JWLN01000054.1:0-17964 GCF_000814065.1 Pseudomonas sp. C5pp
AACATGGTGGCTGGCTTTGCTTCGCTACCGCGTTGGAGTGGTGCGCATTATAGGGCGATGTTTCAGGAGGTCAACCTTTAATTTCAATAATTTAGAATCTTTTTGAAAAAGACTGCATCAGGGCCCCCAGCGCTCGTCGCGAGCCTTGCAGCGCCTGTGAGATCGAGCGCCGCCCGCGCGGCGCTTCGCAGCGCAAGGCTGCTCCCACGTCTGTTTCGGGCAAGTAATGTCAGTACCAGCGCACGCGACCGCCTTGTTTGTCCGGCGCTCGATCGCACAGGCGCTGAAATATCAACGCCAAGCGCCTTGCCCCCGCCCCTCGTATTTGCGCACTATATTGCTCACCCCAACCCCGCTCAAGGATCGTCGCGCAGAAATGAACACCCAGCCCCGCAGCCTGGCCGCTACCCTCTTCCCGATCGGCCTGCTGCTCATCGCCATGGCATCGATACAGTCCGGCGCCTCCCTGGCCAAAAGCATGTTCCCCATCATCGGCGCGCAAGGCACCACCACCCTGCGCCTGATCTTCGCCAGCATCATCATGCTGCTTATCCTGCGCCCTTGGCGTGTGCGCATGACCCGCAATACCCTGCGCAACGTCATCATCTACGGCATGGCGCTGGGCGGCATGAACTTCCTCTTCTATATGGCCCTGCAAACGGTACCGATCGGCATTGCCGTGGCACTGGAATTCACCGGCCCGCTGGCCGTGGCAATCTTCTCCTCGCGCCGGCCGATCGACTTCCTCTGGATTGCCCTGGCCATCGTCGGCCTGCTGCTGTTGCTGCCGGCCGGCCATGGCGGGCAGGCCCTCGACCCGGTCGGCGCTGCCTATGCCCTGGGCGCGGGCGTATGCTGGGCGCTGTACATCCTGTTCGGGCAACGTGCCGGGGCCGAGCATGGTATCCAGAGTGCCGCACTGGGCGTAGTGGTGGCCGCGCTGTTCGTTGCCCCCATCGGTATCGCCCACGCCGGCAGCGCATTGCTCACACCCGCCCTGATCCCCATGGCGCTAGGAGTCGCGGTGTTGTCCACCGCCCTGCCCTACAGCCTGGAAATGGTTGCCCTCACGCGTATCCCGGCACGCACCTTCGGCACCCTCATGAGTATCGAGCCAGCATTCGGCGCATTGTCCGGCCTGCTGTTCCTGGGCGAGGTACTGACGATTACCCAGTGGCTGGCTATTCTGGCGATCATCACCGCGTCTGTCGGCACCACCCTGTCCATGCGCAAGGAACCCAGCCCGGTCGTTGCCACTGACTGATATGAGAAATATTTTCATTTGAGACAGGATTAGTGATTGTAGCGACCCGTCTCGCTGATTAAGCTGTCACAGAATCATCATCTTTACGCTATCTACTGGACCGAACACGGACGCTGGGGAAATTTCAGGAAGAACCAAAGCGATAACGACAGGGCCAGGCAGCTGATCCGCCCTGCATTTAAGGACAGGAATGAAACGTATTTTGCTCATCCTGGCCATCTTGGCTATTGCTGGATGTGCCGCCACGGCCAAGACCGAGGTCAAAAAAGGCAAGAAAGGCCTGCATATCAATTGCTCCGGCCTGTCTTCCTCGTGGGACAACTGCTACAGCAAGGCCGCAAGCTCCTGCAGCACGCGCGGATACCGGGTCATTGCACGCTCGGGCGATAGCGATGAAGAACCCGGTGACTACTTGTTCGGCATCAACCCGGCGGGTTACACCAGCCGCAGCATGATCGTCATCTGCAAGTAGAAAAAAGGGCAGCTCGCAAGCTGCCCTTTTCATTTGCCACCTTACAAGGGCGCGGTGCGCGCCTCCAGCCAGGCCAGCGCTTCATCCTTGAGCAACGGCGCCAGACGCTCGCGTACTCTGGCGTGATAGCCATTCAACCAGTCCAGTTCTTCCCTGGACAACAACTCGGGCACCAGGCAGCGGGTATCGATCGGGCATAGCGTCAGGGTCTCGAAGTTCAGGAAGTCGCCGAAGGCGCTCTTGCCGACCTCGCGATTGACCACCAGGTTCTCGATGCGCACTCCCCACTGCCCTGGGCGGTACGTACCCGGCTCGATCGAGCTGATCATGCCCACCTGCATCGCGGTCTGCGGCGTGGGTGCCGCCTGGTAGGCAATTACCTGCGGCCCCTCGTGCACGTTCATGAAGTAGCCCACACCATGCCCGGTGCCGTGGCCGTAATCCACTTGGTCAGCCCAGATCGGTGCCCGGGCAATGGCGTCGAGCAACGGCGATAGCACGCCCCGCGGGAAGGTGGCACGCGACAGGGCGATCATGCCTTTGAGCACGCGTGTGCAATCCTGCTTCTGTGCAAGGCTCGGGTTGCCCACCGGCACCATGCGCGTGATGTCGGTGGTGCCCCCCAGGTACTGCCCGCCCGAATCGATCAGCAGCAGACCATCGCCCTCGATGACCGCGTGCGACTGTTCCGTGGCGCGGTAATGCGGCATCGCGCCATTGCCGTTGAAGGCGGCAATGGTCGAGAAGCTCAACGACACGAAGCCTGGGCGGCGGGCACGGGCGGCACTCAACTGCTCGTCGATCGTCAGCTCGGTAACCAGCTCACGACCAAGGTTGGCCTCGAGCCAGGCGAAGAATTCGCACAGGGCCGCGCCATCCTGCTCCATCACCTGCCGGATGTGCACCAGTTCCTCATCACCCTTGCACGACTTGCTCAAGGTGCTGGGGTTGAGGCCCTCGACCAGCTCCACCTCGGCCGGCAGGTTATCCAGCAAGCCGCAGGTCACCCGGGCCGGGTCGACCAGCAATCGGCTGCCGGCCGGCATGGCGGCAAGGGCCTTGCCTGCTTCGGCGTAGCCACGCACTTCGATACCGTCGGCCGCAAGCACCTTGCGTAGATGTTCGTCGAGCTTGTCCTGGCCGACGAACAGGATGGCCTGCTGCTGGCTGATCAGGGCAAAGGCTACGAACACCGGATTGTAGGAAACATCGCTACCGCGCAGATTGAACAGCCAGGCGATGTCATCCAGGGTGGCGATGAAATGCCAATCGGCCCCCTTGGCCTGCACGCTCTGGCGCAACTGCGCCAGTTTTTCCGCACGGTTCACCGTGGCGTGCGGCGGCAAATGCTGGTAGACCGGGTTGCCTGGCAGCGCCGGGCGCCCTTCCCAGACCTGGCCCAGCACGTCCTTGTCAGTCACCAATCGCGCCCCGCGCACCTTCAGCCGATCGCTCAGTTGGCGCGCCGAAGCCAGCGCCATGACCGCACCATCTACCGCCACGCTGCCGTTGGGCTCGACGTGATCGCCCAGCCATTCCAGCGCACCAGGCTTGCCCGGCAGCAGTTTCATCAGCTCGATGCCACTGCCCGCCAGCTCGTGTTCCGCCTGTTCCCAGTAGCGGCTATCGACCCACAACCCGGCAAAGCCAGCCGTGACCACCAGCGTGCCGACCGAGCCATGGAAACCAGAAAGCCACTGGCGCCCTTGCCAGTAACCAGGCAGATATTCGGAAAGATGGGGGTCGGCCGAAGGTACCAGCAAGGCATCGATGCCTTCTGCGGCCATGGCCTGGCGAACCAGCGCCAAACGCTGCGGCACGCTTTGCCCAAGGGTGGTCTGAACGTTCATGCGCTCTCCTGCGGCTACATCACGGTTTATCCAGTGTGCCGATAATGGAACAGCTGCCGAAGCCCTGCAATCTTGGCGACCGACACACGGCATGCATTGCCCGTGACGCCCTGCGCATACCGGACATTTCCTACAGACGGGCCAGAACCACCGATCAAGTTCCGCTGAACTTCCACAAAGCACCGGCTTCACACTCAGTACATTCATTGCACACAGGCAAATGACCATGCCCAACGCCTGCGCCCCTAAAAGCGGCGTGGTGCTGCTCGACACCCGCGCGCACACCCCCGACCACGAGCATGCCGTGCACCTGAAGCTTGCCGATGGCCTGGCCAGCCTTCTGGGCTGCCCGCACGTGCAACCCAGCCAGCCACCAAGCGCCACCGACGGCTACTACTACCTGCCCACCGAAACCCTGGTCGATCCCGAACGCCATGCCGCCCTCGGCATCTGCAGCGAACAGGACCTTTTCGGTGGCCTGGTCGCACACCCCTACATGGCGACCAAGGCGATTTCCCACCCGCTGCCGGCCGGGGCCAGTTTCCCGCCGGGCTGGACCGATGCCTTCGCACGGCAAGCCTGCGACGCCCTGCTGCGCGGCTACACCGTATTCAGCAAGGCCGATGCACGGACCGCCGCACAGCTGTTACTGACGGACGGCCCGTTGCGAATCAAGCCGGTACTGGCCTGCGCAGGCCGTGGGCAACAGGTCATAACCACGGCGGATGAGCTGGAACCGCTGCTGGCCGGCATGGATGACCAGGACCTTGCGCTATGGGGGTTGGTGCTCGAGGAAGACCTGAGCGAAGTGCAAACCTTCAGCGTTGGCCAGGTACGTGTCGCCGGCCTGACCTGCAGCTATCACGGCACCCAGCAACTTACCCGCGACCATCAGGGCACGGAAGTGTATGGCGGCTCCGACCTGGTAGTGGTACGCGGTGACTACCAGGCACTGCTGCAACTGCCGCTGGATGAGGCGCTGCGCCTGGCCATCAATCAGGCAATGGCCTACGAACAGGCCGCCGAGCAGCACTTCCCCGGCTTCATCGCCTCGCGGCGCAACTACGACATTGCCCGCGGCGTGAACCCACAGGGCCACCTGCGCAGCGGCGTACTCGAGCAATCCTGGCGCCTGGGCGGTGCCAGCAGTGCCGAACTGCTGGCCTTGCAGGCGTTCGCCGACGACCCGGCATTGCAACGGGTGCGTGCCTCCACCCATGAAGTGTTCGGCACCCCCGAACTTCCCACTGACGCCACCCTCTTTTACCAAGGAAACGACAGTGAACTCGGACAACTCAGCAAATTTGCGCGGATTCGCGAACATGACCATTCAAAGTGAAACCGTTGAACTGCAGGTCGAGGATGACAGCATCGTCGGCACCCTGGTCAGCCCCGGCAGCAAGATGCCGGGCATTCTCTTCGTCCACGGCTGGGGTGGCAGCCAGCAACGCGACCTGGCCCGCGCCCGGCATATCACCGGGCTGGGCTGCGTATGCATGACCTTCGACCTGCGCGGCCACGAAAAAACCGAAAGCCAACGGCTGACGGTAACCCGCGAACAGAACCTGACCGACCTGATGGTGGCCTACGACCGGTTGGTAAGCCACCCGGCCGTCGACACCAGTGCCATCGCCATCATCGGCAGCAGCTATGGCGGCTACCTGGCCACCCTGCTGACCCGCGAGCGGCCGGTCAAATGGCTGGCCCTGCGGGTACCCGCGATGTACTGGGACGACGAATGGAACCTCCCCAAGCAAACCCTCGACCGGCAACGGTTGAACGCCTACCGCCAGCGCCCGCTCGGCCCGGCGGACAACCGCGCACTGGCAGCCTGTGCCGAGTTCGGTGGCGATGTACTGCTGGTCGAGTCCGAGCAGGACGACTACGTGCCGCACAGCACCTTGATGAGCTACCGCTCGGCATTCGTCAGCGCCCATTCACTCACCCACCGCATCGTCGACGGTGCCGACCACGCGCTGTCCAGCGAACAGAGCCAGAAAGCCTACAGTTCGATCCTGGCGGCATGGGTCAGCGAAATGGTCATTGGCGCCCGCCTGGATCGCTACCCGCACTACGCGCCCTGGTATGCCTGAGGCTCACCTACCTGGCAATGCAGGCCGCCGTCGGCACCGCGCACCAGGCTGCGCAGCGTCTGGTAGGCAGCAAAGTTGACGCCACGCGCCTGGTACTGGCCAAGCAGGTCGAGGAAAGGTTCCCCGACGAAATATACGGCCGCCGCTGCCCACGCCTGGCGGGACTGCCATTGCAGGTACTGCAGCACCCGGCTGCCATCTTCGCTGGCCTGAATACTGACGCCCTGCAGCCCCTCGCAACGCGCGGCCAGCTCTTCGCTGCGCGCCACCAGCGCTTGGGCCAACGCCTGCTGGAACTTGCCAGGCACTTCAAATTCGATCATCTGGGTAAACCACAGGGCATGGGATGTTGCCGTCATGAACGGTCTCCTGGTGACGGACGCCTACAGCGCGATGCAGAGCAGGGTAAAACCTCAAGTTATGTCAAGGTCAAGCGGTTTTCCGCACCGGGAACGCCCCCGCGCCCTAACCCGATACCGCGAAGCGCCGCCGATAATCACTCGGGGTCAGGCCGGTGATGCGCTGAAACACCTTGCGAAACGCACCCGGGTCCTGGTAACCGACGCCCCAGGCGATTTGCTCGACATTGCGCCGGGTGAACTCCAGCAAGCGGCACGCACGCCCCACCCGCACCTGCTGGCAGTACTCGGTTGGCCGTAGCCCCGTGGCAGCACGAAAACGCCGCAGGAAGGTGCGTTCCTCCAGCCCCGCGCACGCAGCCATGCTGGCCAGATCGGCATCCTGCCCACCGTTGCCCTGCAACCAGTGCTGCACCTTCAGTACCGCCTCATCGCCATGGTCCAGGCGTGGATTGAACACTGCACCAGGCAGCGGCGCCGCGACCGGGTCGACCGCCAGGTAGCGGGCAGTTTCCCGCGCCACCGTCGCGCCCATGAAGCGCTCCAGCAAGCGCAAGCCCAGGTCGGTCCAGGCCATCAGCCCGGCCGAGGTGACGATGTCGCCATCGTCCAGCAACGGCTGCTGGGCCTCGACCCGTACCTTGGGAAAACGCTGGGCAAGCGAATGCACGTAGTTCCAGTGGGTACAGGCCGGGCGCCCGTCGAGCAGACCACTGGCGGCGATGAAGAACACCCCGATGCACACCGATGCCAGCACCGTGCCGTGCCCGTGCAACTGGCACAACGACGCTCGATGGCGCTCAAGCAGCTCACCCTGCGGTGCCGACTCCAGGCTTGGCGGAATGATCAGCACCCGCAGATCGGCCGCGGCGGCAGGCGGGCTCTCAGGGGCAGGCTGCAACTGCCCCGCCTCGTCTGCCTGCCAAAAGCTGATACGCACCGATGGCAACTCGACGGCACCCAGTTCGGCAAGCACCCGGTTGGCCACCAGGAACAGGTCGGCCAGCCCATGCACGGCAGCACGCTGCGCGCCGGGGTACAGCAGCAGGCCGATGTCCAGGCTGGCGGGGTTGTCAGTTTTTGCCTGCATAGTGTCGTTCGCGCCAATCCTCAGGTCAGTGCACACAGCCTATAACTAACGACATCCAACGACTACTGCCACAGGAGGCAGCATGAGCAAGCAGGCGCTGATCATCATCGACATCCAGAACGACTACTTCCCGGGCGGTAAATGGACCCTCGATGGTGCCGACCAGGCGGCCGACAATGCTGCCCGCCTGTTGGCGGCGGCGCGTCAACGGGGCGACTTGGTGGTACATGTGCGGCATGAGTTCGAAAGCGCCGATGCGCCGTTCTTCGCGCCAGGCTCGCAGGGTGCGGCGATCCATGCCAAGGTCGAGCCTCAAGCCGGTGAGCCGGTGGTGCTCAAGCACAAGGTCAACGCCTTCCTCGGTACCGACCTTGAGCACACGCTGGACCGGCATGGCGTCGAGGCCCTGACCATCGTCGGCAGCATGAGCCACATGTGCATCGACGCCGCCACCCGGGCCGCGGCCGACCTGGGTTACGAAGTGACCGTGGCGCACGACGCCTGTGCCACGCTGCCACTGGAGTTCGATGGCAAGCGGGTGCCGGCGGCGCAGGTGCATGATTCGGTGATGGCAGCATTGGCGTTTGCCTATGCCAAGGTGGTCAGGACCGATGAATTGCTGAATAGCTGATCAGGCTTGCTCAGCACCTGTGGGAGCGGGCGTGCCCGCGAATCAGGCGACGCGGAGGATGGCACCGGCTCCGCCGGTGTTCGCGGGCATGCCCGCTCCCACAGGTGGGGTGGTGCAGCCCTGCGCGCTCTTAGATCACCACATTGCGCACAAACCGCACCTCCACCGCCCCATCGTTGCGATAGGCATACCGGCAGTTACTGGGAAACACATGGAACTGCCCGACCTGCAGGCGATGCTCGACCCCTTCGATAATCAGCGTCAGTTGCCCTTGCGCCACATAGATCTGCTCGCTCCAGCCTTCGGCATCAGCCTCGCTGGAATAGCACTCGCCCGGTGCCAGGGTCCATTCCCACAGTTCCACCTCGCGCCGCGCCACGCTGCTGCCCAACAGCACCGCCCGGCTCTGCGGGTGCTCGCCGGCCCAGGCCAACTCTTCGATGCGCCCGGGGTCGCGCTGGTCAGGTGCCTGGATCAGGGTACTGAAAGCCACGCCCAAGGCCTCGGCAATCAGGTCGAGAGTAGTCAGGCTGACATTCTTCTCGCCCGCCTCGATCGCCACCAGCATGCGCCGGCTGACCCCGGAACGCTCCGCCAACGCCGTCTGGCTCATACCCGCGGCGTTGCGCAGGCTGCGTACATTGAGGCTGACATGTTGCAGCACCGATGCCCGGTGCGAGGAATCTTTGTGCACTATATTGCTCACTGGTCGGTATTGCGCAGTATACTGCCCACTTTGCGGCGATTGTGCGCCGCCCCTTCAGAGTGCGCAAGACCATGAGCCAGCCCAGCAGCAAACCGACCCCTGCCATTGCCTTTCGCCTGAGCAAGGCCGAATTGGTGCTGGTGTTCATCACCATGCTGTGGGGCGGCACCTTCCTGCTGGTGCACAACGTGATGAGCGTCAGCGGCCCGATGTTCTTCGTCGGCCTGCGCTTCGCTGCAGCCGCGCTGTTCGTCGGGGTGGTCTCGGCGCGGGCGCTGCCAGGGCTGACCTTCACCGAACTGAAGGCCGGCATGCTGATCGGCGTGTCGATCATGCTCGGCTACGGCCTGCAGACCATGGGCCTGCAAACAATCAGCAGCAGCCAGTCGGCGTTCATCACCGCGCTGTACGTGCCGTTCGTGCCGCTGCTGCAATGGCTGGTGCTGGGCCGGCGCCCCGGCCTTATGCCCAGCATCGGTATCGGCCTGGCGTTCATCGGCCTGATGCTGCTGGCCGGCCCGGAGGGTGGCAGCCTGCACTTCAGCGAAGGCGAGCTGGTAACCCTGGTCAGCGCCGTGGCCATTGCCGGCGAAATCATCCTGATCAGCCGCTACGCCGGGCAGGTCGATGTGCGCCGGGTCACCGTGGTACAGCTGGCGACCGCCTCGCTGCTGGCGTTCCTGATGATCGTGCCGACCCAGGAGCGCATACCCGACTTTTCCTGGCTGCTGCTGACCAGTGCCGTGGGCCTGGGCGCCATGAGCGCGGTGATCCAGGTAGCCATGAACTGGGCGCAGAAGTCGGTCTCGCCCACCCGCGCCACCCTCATCTATGCCGGCGAACCAGTATGGGCCGGGATCGTCGGGCGCATCGCCGGTGAACGCCTGCCGGGCGTGGCACTGCTCGGCGGCCTGCTGATCGTGATCGCGGTGGTGGTCAGCGAACTCAAGGTGCGCCGCCCGCGCGAGGTGGCCGAAGCGCGGGAAGTGACGGATGAAGGTGAACGCCAGGCTGGCCTGTAAAGCCGCCAACTGCGGCTATGCTTTGTAAGAATCTGTTATAAAAAAACAGCTTGTCACAGCCTGTTTGTAGGATTCTGCGACAGCTTGCGTGTTGGTGATCAACCCCTCGGCACGTATGATTCTTTGCAAACTTCTCCAGAATAGAACGCTATGTCATTGATAGTGCTATTGCTTCTGCCGTTCGTGGGCAGTTGCCTGGCAGCCGTGCTGCCGCACAACGCACGTAACGCGGAGTCCATTCTCGCCGGGCTCGTGGCCCTGGTCGGCACTGTCCAGGTAGCACTGCTGTACCCTCAGGTTGCCCACGGTGGCGTGATTCGCGAAGAGTTCCTCTGGCTGCCCAGCCTGGGGTTGAACCTGGTGCTGCGCATGGACGGCTTCGCCTGGCTGTTCTCGCTGCTGGTGCTGGGCATCGGTACGCTGGTGTCGCTGTACGCCCGCTACTACATGTCGCCACAAGACCCGGTGCCGCGCTTCTTCGCCTTCTTCCTCGCCTTCATGGGCGCCATGCTCGGCCTGGTGATCTCCGGCAACCTGATCCAGCTGGTGTTCTTCTGGGAACTCACCAGCCTGTTCTCGTTCCTGCTCATCGGCTACTGGCACCACCGTGCCGACGCCCGCCGTGGCGCCTACATGGCGCTGATGGTCACGGGCGCGGGCGGCTTGTGCCTGCTGGTGGGTGCACTGCTGCTCGGCCATGTGGTCGGCAGCTACGATCTGGACAAGGTCCTGGCTGCCGGCAACACCATTCGCCAGCATGCGCTGTACCCGGTGCTGCTGCCGCTGATCCTTATCGGCGCCCTGAGCAAGAGCGCACAGTTCCCCTTCCAGTTCTGGCTGCCCCATGCCATGGCAGCGCCCACCCCGGTATCGGCTTATCTGCACTCGGCGACCATGGTCAAGGCCGGGGTGTTCCTGCTGGCGCGCCTGTGGCCGGTGCTGTCGGGCAGCGAAGAGTGGTTCTGGATCGTAGGCGGTGCCGGCGCCCTCACCCTGCTGCTCGGCGCCTTCGCCGCCATGTTCCAGAACGACCTCAAGGGCCTGCTGGCGTACTCGACCATCAGCCACCTGGGCCTGATTACCCTGCTGCTGGGCCTGAACAGCCCGCTGGCCGCAGTCGCGGCGGTGTTCCACATTCTCAACCACGCAACCTTCAAGGCCTCGTTGTTCATGGCCGCCGGCATCATCGACCACGAAAGCGGTACCCGTGACATCCGCCGCCTCAGCGGGCTGATACGCCTGGTGCCATACACCGCCACCCTGGCCATGGTGGCCAGTGCCTCAATGGCCGGCGTACCGTTGATGAACGGTTTCCTGTCCAAGGAAATGTTCTTCGCCGAAACGGTGTTCATCAGCTCCACTGCCTGGGTCGAGGCCACGTTGCCGGTGGTCGCCACCCTGGCCGGCACCTTCAGCGTGGCCTATGCCCTGCGCTTCACCGTCGATGTGTTCTTCGGCCCCACTGCGCAGGACCTCCCGCATACCCCACACGAACCGCCACGCTGGATGCGTGCGCCGGTCGAATTGCTGGTGCTTACCTGCCTGGTGGTGGGCATCTTCCCTGCCCAGTCGGTCGGCCCGCTGCTGGCCGCCGCCGCCCTGCCTGTGGTGGGTGGCACCCTGCCGGAATACAGCCTGGCCATCTGGCATGGCTGGAACGCGCCGCTGATCATGAGCCTGGTGGCCATGAGCGGCGGTATCGTGCTTTACCTGCTGCTGCGCAAGCAGCTGCGCCTTGGCCGCTTCCCCTACCCACCGGTGATCGAACGCTTCAATGGCAAGCGCCTGTTCGAACACGGCCAGGTGCAGCTAATGCTGCTGGCGCGGCGCATCGAGCGCCTGCTCACCAGCCGCCGCCTGCAATCGCAGCTGTTCATGCTGGTGCTCGCCGCCTTCCTCGCCGGCCTCACCCCCATGCTCTACAGTGGTCTCAGCTGGGGCGACCGGCCGAAGATTCCGGGCTCGGGCGTGTTTGTCGCGCTGTGGCTGATCGCCATCGCCTGCGCCATCGGCGCTGCCTACCAGGCCAAGTATCACCGTTTGGCGGCGTTGATCATGGTCAGCGTCTGCGGCCTGATGACCTGCATCACCTTCGTCTGGTTCTCCGCGCCCGATCTGGCCCTGACCCAGCTGGTAGTGGAAGTGGTCACCACCGTGCTGATCCTGCTCGGCCTGCGCTGGCTGCCGCGGCGGATCGAAGGCGTATCGCCGCTGCCGGGCAGCCTCGAGCGTGCGCGCATGCGTCGCCTGCGCGACCTGCTGCTGGCGGTGCTGGTAGGTGGCGGTATGGCCGTGCTGTCCTACGCCATGCTGACCCGGCCGACGCCGAACGATATTTCCTCGTTCTACCTGAGCCGGGCACTCCCCCAGGGCGGTGGCACCAACGTGGTCAATGTCATGCTGGTCGACTTCCGTGGTTTCGATACCCTCGGTGAAATCACCGTGCTGGTGGCCGTGGCGCTGACCGTGTTCGCCCTGCTGCGGCGCTTCCGCCCGCCCAAGGAGAGCATGCAACTGCCGGCGCAGCAGCGTCAGCTGGCACCCGACGTGGTCACCGACCTGATCAACCCGCGGCATGCCACCGACACCGCCCTGGGCTTCATGATGGTGCCCGCGGTGCTGGTGCGCCTGCTGCTGCCGATCGCCCTGCTGGTGTCGATGTACCTGTTCATGCGTGGCCACAACCAGCCGGGTGGCGGCTTTGTTGCCGGCCTGGTGATGTCGGTGGCGTTCATCCTGCAGTACATGGTGGCCGGCACCCAGTGGGTCGAGGCGCAGATGAGCCTGCGCCCGCTGCGCTGGATGGGCACCGGGCTGCTGTGCGCAACCCTGACCGGCGCGGGCGCCATGCTGCTGGGCTACCCGTTCCTCACCACCCATACCGCCCACCTGCACCTGCCGTTGCTCGGCGATGTGCACGTGGCCAGCGCGCTGTTCTTCGATGTCGGGGTGTTCACCGTGGTGGTCGGCTCGACCCTGCTGATCCTCACCGCCCTGGCGCACCAATCGGTGCGCGCCTACCGCCCGGGTAACCCGGCGAAAACCAGCCAAGCAGGAGCCGCCTGATGGAAGAAGTGATTGCAGTTGCCATCGGCGTGCTGGCCGCTTCGGGAGTGTGGCTTATCCTGCGCCCGCGAACCTACCAGGTGATCATGGGCCTCTGCCTGCTGTCGTACGGGGTCAACCTGTTCATCTTCAGCATGGGCAGCCTGTTCATCGGCAAGGAACCGATCATCAAGGACGGCGTGCCCCAGGACCTGCTGCACTACACCGACCCGCTGCCGCAGGCCCTGGTGCTCACCGCCATCGTCATCAGCTTCGCCATGACCGCGCTGTTCCTGGTGGTGTTGCTGGCCTCGCGCGGCCTGACCGGTACCGACCACGTGGATGGCCGGGAGCGTGACGAATGAGTGGCATGAGCCAATTGATCATCGCGCCCATCCTGCTGCCCTTGGTTACCGCGGCATTGATGTTGCTGCTGGGCGAGAAACACCGGCGGACAAAGGCCCGGCTGAACCTGCTGTCGACCTTTGCCGGCCTGGCCATCGCGGTCAGCCTGCTGCTGTGGGTGCGCACCCAGGGCCAGGCGGAATCGATCGGTGTCTACCTGCCGGGCAACTGGCCGGCACCGTTCGGCATCGTGCTGGTGGTAGACCACCTGTCGGCCCTGCTGCTGACCCTCACCGGCATCATCGGTTTCAGTGCCCTGCTGTTTGCCCGCGCTCGCTGGGACGGTGCCGGGGCCAGCTTCCACGCACTGTTCCAGATCCAGCTGATGGGCCTTTACGGCGCCTTTCTCACCGCCGACCTGTTCAACCTGTTCGTGTTCTTCGAGGTGCTGCTGGCCGCTTCCTATGGCCTGCTGCTGCATGGCTCGGGCCGCGCCCGGGTGCGTGCCGGCCTGCACTACATTGCCATCAACCTGTTCGCCTCGTCGCTGTTCCTGATCGGCGCAGCGATGCTGTATGGCGTGACCGGCACCCTGAACATGGCCGACCTGGCGCTGAAGATTCCGTTGGTGGCGGAGGCCGACCGTGGCCTGCTGCACGCTGGCGCGGCGATCCTGGCCATGGCCTTCCTGGTCAAGGCCGGCATCTGGCCGCTGAACTTCTGGCTGGTACCGGCCTATGCCTCGGCCAGCGCGCCGGTGGCAGCGCTGTTCGCCATCATGACCAAGGTCGGCCTGTATGCCGTACTGCGCCTGTGGACTCTGCTGTTCTCGGGGCAGGCCGGGGCCTCGGCGCACTTCGGTGGTGAATGGCTGGTGTACGGTGGCCTGGTCACCCTGGCGGTGGCGGCAGTGTCGATCATGGCCGCGCAGCGCCTGGAGCGCATGGCCGCCCTCAGCATCCTGGTTTCAGCCGGCACCCTGCTCGGCGCCGTCGGTTTTGCGCAATCGGCGCTGACCGGCGCGGCGTTGTTCTATCTGGTCAATTCGACCCTGGCGCTGTGCGCGCTATTCCTGCTCGCCGAACTGGTCGAACGTTCGCGCTCGGCCAACGAAGCACCGCTGGACGACGAAGAAGACGCCATGCCGCCACCGCTGGAATCACTGCACCCACCCAAGGGCATCAACCTCGACGATGAACAGAAGGTGGTGATCGGCCAGATCATCCCGTGGACCATGGCCTTCCTCGGCCTCAGCTTCATCGCCTGCGCCCTGTTGATCATCGGCATGCCGCCGCTGTCGGGCTTTGTCGGCAAGCTCAACCTGATCAGCGCGCTGTTCAACCCGCAAGGGCTGGGCGTGCCTGCCGAGCAGCCGCTGGGCATGGCGGGTTGGGGCCTGGTGGCGTTGCTGGTCCTGTCTGGCATGGCCTCGCTGATCGCCTTCGGCCGCGTCGGCATCCAGCGCTTCTGGAAGCCTGAAGAGCGCCCATCGCCGGTGCTGCGCCGCTATGAATGCTTGCCCATCGTCATCCTGCTCGGCCTGTGCTTCATCCTCAGCTTCAGGGCCGAGCCGCTGCTGCGCTACACCCAGGACACCGCCGCCAGCCTGCAGGCCCCCGACACCTATATCGAAGCCGTGATGGCCGCCCGGCCGATTCCTGGCCCCACCTCGCTCGACGTAAAGGTGCAGCCATGAATCGACTGTTCCCGGCACCGCTGTTATCGGTTTCACTGTTCGGCCTGTGGCTGTTGCTGAACCTATCGGTCAGCCCTGGCAACCTGCTGCTGGCTGCCGCGCTCGGCGTGCTGGCGCCGCTGCTGATGGCACCGCTGCGCCCGCAGCATGCCCATGTGCGACGGCCGCTGGCCATCGCCCGGCTGATTGGCCGGGTCGGCATCGATGTGATCATGTCCAATCTGCTGGTTGCCCGCGGCGTGCTGCGCGCCGGCAAGCAGCCGCCGCGTTCGGCCTTCGTGCACATCCCGCTGGCCCTGCACGACCCACATGGCCTGGCGGCGTTATCGATGATTACCACGGTAGTGCCCGGCACGGTCTGGTCCGAGCTGGCGCTGGACCGCACCGTGTTGCTGCTGCATGTGTTCGACCTGGACGATGAGGCGGCCTTCATCCAGCACTTCAAGGACACCTACGAACGCCCGCTGATGGAGATTTTCCAATGACAGGTCTGCTCGCCAATGCTGTCCTCGCCAGCCTGTTCATCTTCGCCCTGGCCATGGCCCTGGCACTTATCCGGCTGTTCCGCGGCCCGTCCGCCCAGGACCGGGTGCTGGCGCTGGACTACCTGTACATCCTGGCGATGCTGACCATGCTGGTGCTGGGAATCCGTTATGCCAGTGACACCTACTTCGAAGGTGCCCTGCTGATTGCGCTGTTCGGTTTCGTTGGCTCGTTTGCCCTGGCCAAGTTCCTGCTGCGCGGTGAGGTGATCGAATGACTGAAACCCTGCAACTCCCCTTCTGGCTGGAGCTGGTCACTGCCGCGCTGCTGCTGACCGGCAGCCTGTTCGCTCTGATCGGTGCCGTTGGCCTGTTGCGGCTGAAGGACTACTTCCAGCGCATGCACCCGCCGGCACTGGCTTCGACCATTGGTGCCTGGTGCGTGGCACTGGCTTCGATCATCTATTTTTCCTGGCTCAAGGAAGCCCCGGTGCTGCACGCCTGGCTGATTCCGATCCTGCTGTCGATCACCGTGCCGGTGACCACACTGTTGCTGGCCCGGGCGGCGCTGTTCCGCAAGCGCATGGCGAAAGAGCCGGTCCCTGAAGAAGTCAGCAGCGGCCGCGATAGAGGCAACTGACAGGTCGCCGCCTCACCCTTGGGCCAGGCGCTGCAACTCGCGCCGGACCATGGCCGCATAAGGCGGCGGGCCGAGGCGATAAAATTCCCCTGCCACCCAGTTCAACCAGGCGCCTTGCAGTTCTTCGCGCCTGGCCAGCAAACGCTCGGCCTCGGCCACGGCATCCGCCTGGTGCTGCCGATGGAACTCGGCACGCGTGGCAGGCGCGTCGTCACTGTGGGTCATTCACTGGCCTTGAAGGTGGTCAGCTCACCCTTGCGCCATTTGGCAACCTTGCCGGTCACCGCCTTGAGCAACTTGCCCAGGCCTTCCTGCACTTGTTGCTGTGCGGCGAATACCAGCATCACACCGTGGCCTTCACGGAATACGATGCCCTCGCCTTCAGGCACCGACACGAAGGCATAGTCGCCCACGCCATATACGTTCAACTTGATTTCGCGAAAGCGCATTTCCAGTTTGCCGCCTTCGCGGCTGGGCAGCACGGCGGCGCGAAAGTGGTCGCCGACCTTCAGTTCCAAACGCTGCTTGTCATCGACGACCAATGCGCTTTCGGTGTCGATTTCGGCCATGTACAGGCCTTCGGGACTCTGTTCCGTAACATAGACAAAGCGGCCCTGGAACAGCTGGGCCAATTTACCGCGCAAGTCGCCCAAGGCGAACAACGCATGGGTATCAAGAGTGCTGACTGCCAATGAAGTAATCCTCAACCGGTTACAACCCGCCCTCACCCAAAGCTCGGTGAGGCACGGCCATTTCTTATCGATAGGCGAAAAGAGTAATAAAGCGATATGCGAAATGTCTGCGCCCGCTGGCGATGCAGCGTGCGGGAATCTTTACCCTGGCTTGCCAGATCTGGCCTCAAATACAGGCTTTCGGCATATTCCCGATTCGGGAAGCGCAATGTCTGACAGCAAAACCGCCAGAAAAAATGCGACAGGCAATGCCAGAGCGCACGTAAGAACGGGCCCTGCAATCCATCAGCGCATTACTGGGGAAAGAATATGCACGAAAACACCGAAATTCGTCGAGAGGCAAAGTACATTTCTTACAAGCGAACGCCCTGAACAACACCCCGTACGCTTGCTGGCAGCACTCACGGCGCTCAGGCAGCCAGGCCCTTCTTCAACTGCTGCCAGGCCGCCTGGCACTCCAAGGCCTCTTCACGGGTGGCAAATGCGGTACCACGGCGTTCGCCATTGACCAGCACCACCCAGCAGACGCGTTTACCCAGCGCACGCAGTGTGGCAGGCACACCCGAACCAATCATCACGGCTACATCGACCCGGCTATTCATCATTCCCTCCGGAATTTAATTAGCACCCTAACGATAAAGCCATGATACGCCTGCTTATGGCGCGGAAACAGCGCATCCCGGTACAGCAGTGTTACGTGCAGGCCAACAAAACCGCCGCCGGTAAGAAACGCAAAAAGCCCCAGGGATCGCTCCGTGGGGCTTGGCACACCGCGCGGGGTTACACCTGGCGCTGGTGGCGATCGAGCTGCTCGTGGCGCTCCTGGGCTTCGATGCAGTACTTGGTGGTCGGGCTGATCAGCAGACGCTTCAGGCCGATTGGTTCACCGCTGTCATCGCACCAGCCGAAGCTTTCGTCGGCAATACGGTCCAGGGCCATTTCCAGCTGCGGCAGCAGGCGCTGGTCGCGGTCGATGGCGTTCACCAGCCAGCTACGCTCTTCTTCGACCGAAGCCACGTCGGCAGGATCCGACGGGGTGTCCAGGCCTTCGATGGTGGCACGGCTCAGCTCGATGCGTTCATGGGTTTCGACTTTCATCGCCTGCAGCAGGCCAGCGAAGAAAGCCAGCTGGTCAGCGTTCATGTAGTCATCGGCCGACATGGCCAGCAACTGTTCCTTGGTCATCGATTTCTCTATGAAAAAATGTGCATTTGGGCGATTCGGGTGCCGCCGACGCCTCGGCATCGGCAGCAGAATTCTTCAAGCGCCAACCGGCACTCTTTTACAGGGGGCGGCAGTCTAAGGCGCCACGTCGCGTGGAGCAACTGCAATTGGGTGCGAATTTGCTTCCGGTGCCCACATTCCGCCAGTCGGCGCACTCTGCTCTGGCTTTGGCTTTGGCTTTGGCTTTGGCTTTGGCTTTGGCTTTGGCTTTGGCTTTGGCTTTGGCTTTGGCTTTGGCTCTTGATCTTGATCTTGATCTTGATCTTGATCTTGATCTTGATCTTGATCTTCGCGACTTCAGGAGGCCGAGCAGAGGTCTTGCGGAGGGAGGTGACGGGCATCCATGCCCGTCA
>NZ_JWLN01000055.1:0-17100 GCF_000814065.1 Pseudomonas sp. C5pp
CGCGGCAATCTTGTGCCCAACATCCGGGGTATCGGTGACCTCGTTGGCAAGCGCGGTAAGGCGCAGGTCTCCACCCAGGATGTTCACGTTGTCGATCCGGCTGTCTTCGTAGCGCGACAGCACGCCGCGCCCCGAATACGTCACGGGCTGGGCCGTGGTTTCCTCGGTGACAGGATCAACCACGCCGGGACCCATGTACTCGCCAGTGAAGGCCAGCACCGCGTCGGCCAGGTCCGTATTGAAAGCCTCGGCCAGGTCGGCCTGCAGTTCATCGCGAAGTCCCATATCAGCCCCTCACGATCTTGGTCTGGCCGCTGCTGTTCAGGTAATGCGCCAGCAACGCCAGGGCGAACGATTCGCCAGCGCTGATGGTGCGGGAGGATTCCGAGTAGGTTTTGCTGCTGGAAACCCCGTCAGCGTTGACCGACTTGCTCAGCACGCCGGTCTCCTTGCTGCCGTAGATGTTCCCTGCTGCTGCCTCTCGGGCAATCTCGGCGCCGGCCTGGATGACGTCGTCCGGTACCGGATCGAACTCAGGCAGGCCGAGATTGGTAAGCCAGGTGTTGGCCATCAGCACCGCCCGGGCCTTCTGGTCGTCGGGCGCCCAGGTAGGCCCAAGCAGGCTGTCTACCTGCTCGACGGTGATGTAGGTGGTCATTACGCGGCCTCGTCCAGAAGCTTCTGCAGGTCTTCCAGGGTGACGGCGGCAGCGAAGTCGACGCCTTTCTCGGTCAGCTTGGCCTTCAGGTCGTCAGCCTTGACGGCATCGTCGAGCAGCTTTTGCAGTTCTGGCTTGGCAGCCTTTTCGCCGTAGGCGATGCCCTTGGCATCCAGGGCCGAACGGATCTCGTCCACCTTCAGCGGGCCGCCGGCCTTGGACTTCTCCTCCTTCGCCGGCTCAGGGTGCTCGTAGCCATCGGGCGCGAAACGCGCATCGATGATCTTGTACCCCTTCTGCCGCAGATCGGCTTTACGCTCAGGGCTGACCGGGTGTTTCTCGTAAATCACTTTCTCGCTCATGGCGATCTCCTGGGAATGCGCCCCGGAGGGCGCGGTACCGGTTACTTGGTGGCGTCACCGATGGTCAGCACGCCGGCCGAGGCCTTGATGCTGTTCGCCACCAGATCCCAGTTGGTGCCGGTGGACAGTTCGGCGTTGGTCGGCGACTTGCCGCCGTTGGCGGTGTCCCAGGTGTAGCCCTTGAGGCCCAGGCCGAAGGTGTAGTCGGCCTGCATGGTGGTCTCGATACGCTCCTTGCCGTTGGAGGTCTCGATGTTGGTGATCAGGTCCGAGCCATCCATCACCACCGCAGCGCCGTCGGCCAGGCTGAGCACCTTCTGCTTGTTCGGGGTGCCGGCCTCGTACAGCGCAGGGGCGTCGGTGATGATCACGGCCTTGCCGAGGATATCGACCACCTGCACGCCGGAGAACTGGAACAGGCGCTCGGCGTTGGCGAGGTTCTGTCCGACCAGCTTGTGGTACATGGCACCGGTCATGACCTGGGCCACCAGGCGCTGGGAAGCGTCACCGAACAGCGCGTGGGCGTTGTTGATCGCGACGTAGGTCACGCCAGCAGTGGCCGAAACGTCGTTGGTGGCGCTCGGCTGGTTGCCGATGGCACCGGCCAGGGCCGAGATGGCGGTGTTCAGCTGGTCCGCCATGATGGCTTCGGACAGGTTACGGCTGATCACTTCCAGCGCTTCTTCCGGATTCTTCTGGATCCAGGAGAGCTGGGAAGGCTCCCACAGGATCGGGCCGAAGCCGCCGGCGATCTTCACCGAGTCGTACTGCTTCTGGGCCAGCGGGGTGGACGCCTGGGCGCCGTTGGCGGCGTAGCGGTCGACACGACGCTGGGCGCCGTGCAGTCCGGCCCAGAACGATTCCTGCAGGAAGTCGCCGTCGATGCCCTGGGTGGTCAGGCGGATGGCACCGGCCGAGGATGCGTTGAACTTCTCGACATCCTGAGCCAGGGTCTCGATGGTGGTGCGCTTGAGGTATTCGTTGAATACCTTCATGTTCGAAAGGGCCATTGGGCCTCCTTATTCGCTTGCGGTCAGGCCCTTGATGGCTTCAAGACGTTCAGCCTTGGTGCCACCGAAGTTGCCCTTCGTGGTTTTGTGCTGGCCACCGCCGTTCGGCGCGCCGCCGCCATTGGCGCCGGAGCTCTTCAGGATGTGGTCGCGATGGGGGTACTGCGAGACGAGGGTTTCGAGCGCTTCGTTGAAGTCGGCCAGTTCGCCCGGGCGAGCGCGGCTGAAGATCTTCTGGCCCTGGGCGTCGTACGCGACGACCTTGCCTTCCTCGATCTTGAAGTTGCTGCCGAAGGCGGCCTGGACCATGTCAGCGGGAACAGCCATCTTCTCGGCGATGAACTGGGAGCGCGCGAAGCTGCCGCCGATCTTCTCGGCATACAGTTGCTGCTCGAAGGTTTGCGCCTTGCCGTTGGCTTCATCCAGCTGGGTTTGGAAGGCCTTGCTGATTTCGCCCTTCACCTTCTCGATCTCGCCGGCATCCACCAGCTTCTTGGCGTCGAGGTTGGCGACGATCTCCAGCGCTTTCTTGGCGGCCGCGGCATCTTCGATGCCTTCGAACGCCTTCGCAGTTTTCTCGAAGCTGTCCGCGCGCTCGCGGTGCGACTTCGCCTCAGCATTCAGCCGGGTGATGGTGTTGCGAGTGCCGACCGCATCGAAGGCGACGTCCTTTCCGTCGTCATCGGTGTAGACGGGCTTGCCATCTTCGATCACTGCGTACTGCTTGCCATCCACTTCAACGGTTTTGAGTTTCATCTCGTCTCTCTGGGCCATCCGGCCTGTTGGTGAGCCATCCGGCCCCAGGTCGCCCCGTCCATCCGAACCGCAGGCATAAAAAAGCCCCGCACAAGGCGAGGCTGGATTAAAGATCTGGTGCTACAACAGCACCTGAAAGGTGAACTCAGGCAATTTTTGGAATCAACGGATCAAGGGGAATCGAAAAGTCTCGGATACTTCCAGTTGCGGTGATACGGAGGCCTTGGGCTTCGCCACCACACTGTGCCGCCACGTATTTCTTAAGCGCTCCTAATGCATGGCGATCAAAATGGATAGTCATTCCTTTCCCTGGAGAAAGCACTGCTGGCAAGGTTTCAGTACCAGGGATGACCATGGTCGGGGGCAGCCATAGCGACTCATTACTGCGATCTGAGCTGATAAACACGCCTTTCAACTCGACTGGCACAGCCCCAGGGTTGGAAAGTCGCAAAACAAAGATGTTGATTGGCACATTGCCCAAGGCAACGATAGCCCCCGTCGCATGCATGGAAAGCCTAGGAAGTAGATCCTGCCTCTGCTTCCATCCGAAATAGACAGTGGCGGCGACTGCGGCCATCGATCCAATGCCAGCAACCCAGTCGGCCAGGCTTCCCCAGTCAGGCACGAACTTCACTGTTGACTGTGGGTTAAGATTAATTCCTGCCGTCAAACCCGCCAGCGCCGACAAAGCAGCCACTACCAGGACTGCAGTTAATACAACGACAACCTTCATTGGGATCTACCTGCGCCGAGAAAAGCGGCGGATTATAGGGCACCCGTCAGTCGGCTGTGCAGTTCTTCAAGGGTCAGGAACTTGCCCTTGTCGTTGTAGAAGTCCTGCAGCTTCAGCTTGTCCTGGCGCAGCAGCTTCCCCCGCTCCGGGCCGAGGATTTCGTCCTGGCGGGCGGCAGGCTGGCGTGCAAGCCATTGCGCGTACGTGGTCTGCTGCGGAACCTGCCCGTCCATGCTTGCCCGGGTCGCCGCGTCACTGATCCCCAACGCCAGGGCGCTCTTTAGGATCGGCAGCTTGGTCGAGCGGCAGCAGAAGTGGATACGGCCCGGGCCGGCCAGCCACGGCACCTTGTGCCCGATGGGCCGATAGGTGCCCAGCGTGTACGGCAGACGGTCGCGGATTCGGCAGGTCGTCGATGTACGGTTGTCTAGCGTGCTCAGCCACTCAACATGGCTGATGATGTCGCTGTTGGCCTCGAACGCCTTGTCGCTGGCCGTCTCAGCCGTGCTGGACACAGCAGACCGGACAACCGCCTCCACCTCCCTGCGAGACCTCTGCAGGATGCCGTCAGCGTACTTCTCCGCCTTGGTACCCATGATCTGCCGGACGATCTCCGGCGTCGTGCGCCCTTCAAGAACGCCAGACCGCACGGCATCGCGGATCGACGCAGCACGGTCAGCCTCAATGCCGGCCATCCACTCGCTGAGCAGCCGCCCCTGGAAGGGCCTTGCCAGCGCAATGGCGCGTACCTGACTGAACTGAGCCACCGCAACCGGGAATCTCGCCTGCACAAGCTCAGGAATAGCCGCCGTAAGCGCACCGGCCTGAAAAGCAATCTCGTAACTGGCTACGCCGTCGATGACGCCTGCGAGCGCTTGCTGCAGGCTAAAGAACGTCGATTGATTGATCCGCAGCACGGGCGCCAGAGCAGCATCGATCGCTGCAACGGACGCGCCGGCATCCAGGCTGTCGATGGCAGCAATGAGCGCCGCCCTCAGCTCAGGGTCGGAACTGTTCAGGATCCTGATGATCGCCACGACCTGGCTGTTGCTCAGCCTGGAGAGGTCAACCTCATGGCCGATTAGCTCGTCCAGCAGCTTCTCGTTGGCCGTCTTCATCACAGCGTACCGAGGGCAGGGCCCTGGGCTTCAATCTTCGCCAGTTCCTCTTCCCAGTCGTATTCGTCACTGATCACACCGCGCCGTTGCATCTCCGCGAACAGCGTCTCCTTGCTGATCATCCCGGCATTGGCCATGGATACCAGCGTCGGCAGCGACACCTCTGGCATGTAGTCGACATCGAAGTTGCCGCGCATCTCGACGGTGCCGCCCTCGCCCAGGCCGCGGTAATCGGCCATGAACTGGAGCAGCTGCGCCAGGCAGTCGGCGAAGTGGTGCGCCATGCGCGCGAGCGGGGACAACTCCTGCGCCGCCTCCTCCTCCGCCTGAGTGGCGGTCTTGGTGGCCGTCTTGTCCAGCGTCAACAGCTTGGCCCCGGCCATCCGCATCTCGTTGATCAGGTCCTGCAGCGCGGTGCGACCCGCATCGACGGCCTGGCCGGTATGCTCGACGTACTTGAGGTCACCGTCCTTGGGCAGATCGGTCAGCTGGCCGGTACCCACCTTGAACTCTGGCGGGATCACCTTCCCCTGGTTGTCGTACTGGGTCTGGATTCCGATGCGAACCAGGATCGGCACGCGAATGACATGCAGGATGTTGTCCTGGTCGCTCTGGCTCTGCCAGTGCTTCACGTTCAGGTGCGCCAGCTCAATCAGTGGCGGCTTGGCCGTCATGAAGCCGGTACGGCCGGTGTAAAAGGTGACCCATGGAATCGCGGTCAGGCTATTGGTGCCTTCCTCGTGCAGCTCCCAGGTACCGCCGGCTGCGGCCTGCTTGCCCCGTACGGCCTTGGCCGACCTGCGATAGGTTCGCCAGGCGCCCGGCTCCAGCACGCGAATTTGCTCGACGCACTTGGCGCCGAACTCCCCATCCTCCTCCTCGACCACCTCGATGTAGCGGATCATGGTCAGCACGCCGCCCTTGGAGCGCCAACCAAGCACCTGCTCAGGCCTCACCATCACAACGTACGGGCGCACACCGGCGGCCTGCTCGTCTGCCTGGGTTTTAAGGTCGCCCGCAGGCGGGTGATCGACGAAGGCGTGGCAAAGACCGTGGCTCAGCCCCTCGGTGAAGAACCCGACCGCCCAAGAGTTGAGGTCATTGCCAGCGTGGTCGATATCCTTGGTCATCTCGACAATGACCTCGGGCACATCGTCGCCTACCTGCAGTGGCTCGGCGAACACGCGAGAGGTCATGTTGCCGACCGTCTCGGAATACGCCGGCAGCAGGGTCGACAGGCGCAGGCGCTCTTTGTAGGCCTCGTCGTCTTCGGCCGGGTACTGCGGCAGCAGGGTCTTGCCCGCGGCGCGCATTGCCATTGTCCCGCCCATGAGCGGCGAGATCACGGCCCAGTAGGCGCGCATCGCGTCAACAGCGGGCAGCGTGATGCTCGGGTTATCGCTCATGGTCACATTCTCAGGGATTGGCTTGTGGTCGTCGCCACGTTGATCGGGTATCGCTTGGCGATGAAGTAGCCGGCGGCGTCATTCATGTGGTCGTGCCCCTTCTTTGGGTCTTTGTCCGGATCGCCATGCTTGTCGTAGGTCTGCCGCTCCAGGCACAGCGTCAGCTGCGGGCATTGGTCGATGTTGACCTTCAATCGGCGCTCGCCGTAGCCGTTCAGCAGCATGGCATTGACCGAGTTCACCCGGTCTTTGACGCTGGGGTTCTGCGTGTCCACGATCACCGTGAATCCAGCTTTGCGCAGCAGGGACAGGTCCGACTCGCTTGCGTTCTTGCTGCTGGTGTTCTGGCCGCTGGCGTCGGGATAGACCGCTATGCCGTGGCCGGGGAACCTGGCCTTGATCTTCTCGATCATCTCTGGCGTGTCGCGCACTGAGTGGAACTCATCCAGGGCCAGGGGCAGGCCATCGCGGACGACATAGACCACCGCAGCCATCTTCATGACGTTGAAGTCCATTCCAATGTGCAAGGCCTCGCCCGGCTTGATTCGCTCGCTAGTGCGGCTCTCGCTTCGGCTGAAGGTGTAGTAGACGACCCCGGCATAGTTCTCGAAGCTGGCTTCGTACTCCTGCCGGAACGTGCGTGGGTCCATCTTGCGGCGGGCCGCATCCAGCTCCTCGGCCGGGACGTTGCCGCCCTGTAGCGATGTGTAGAGCCAGCTCTTGTGGTCTGGCTCGCCACCGGCCTGGCCGTCGCG
Organism: Pseudomonas sp. C5pp; assembly: GCF_000814065.1. Classification (NCBI taxonomy): domain Bacteria; kingdom Pseudomonadati; phylum Pseudomonadota; class Gammaproteobacteria; order Pseudomonadales; family Pseudomonadaceae; genus Pseudomonas; species Pseudomonas sp. C5pp. The sequence goes on from NZ_JWLN01000055.1 coordinate 6,799, forward strand.
GTAGGTGTCGAAGCAGTGATTGAAGCCTTTGGGGGTGCCGATGCGCAGCGCATGTCCGCCCTTGCACTTGCCGATGCCAGGTATGACGTACTCGCAGGTCGACAGCATCGGCCGCAGGACTTCTTCCCAGGCAGCCCACTTGCAGTCCGCCCATTCGTCCACCAGGACGAAGAACAGACCGGAGCCGCGCAGGTCGTCGTAGTTCTCCAGGCCAACGCATCGGATCAGGTGCCCGCTTTTGAGGGTGACCAGCATGTCCGACTCGTTCGGCTTGCACTCTCGCCACTCTCGCGGGATGGCCTGCTTCAGTCGGCGCCAGAACACTCGGCGGGCCTGCTTCTGCGTCGGGGCTGCGTACCAGATCTCGTCCTCGACGCTAACGCCCCACTCAGCAGCCAGTCGCGCCGCACGGCGCATCTCAGCCTTGCCGAGGAAGGTCTTGCCGAACCGGCGACCGCACACGGCATCACGGAATCGCGCGTTACGCTGGAAGCCCCACACGTAGATGTTCGCCTGCTTCGGCGTCAGCTTGACCGGCGCCTCATAGGTACGGGGTAGTCGGGCCATCTTCGTCAGGACTCAAGGTGTACTCGGCCTGGGCGAACTCGCCCTCAACCTCTTTTGGTGGCTCAAGCTCGCGGCGCAGCTTCTCGTTGGCCAGTCGCTTGTTCTCAACCTCGATTCGCTTCAGTTCGACATCTAGGTCAGCGTGCCCTGGAGCACTGAACATCCCGAGGTGCCGGCCGATGTCGACCAGGGCGCCCTTCTTGTCGTGCAGCTTGACCTTCAGGCCGTCGCGCCCCTGAGACACCTCAGCGATGGCGGCAGCCGTGTCATCGTCAATCTCGGTGGAGTCGATCAATGCAAGCCCGTGGTACGGCACCAAGTCTTCGACGCCTTCATCGTCGGCATCAGCCATGCGAACCATCGTCTCGCCCCAGCGAACCACCTTACGGATGTCGCTGAAGCCGATCTTGGCCAGTTCGCGTAGCACCATGTCCTGGGTGATTGCCACCCTGCCGGAGCGCGCCTCCATGCCAGCTTGAATCGCCTGCTGAATGTCAACATTTGTCAACAGACGATTACCCGCCTGTCGGGCAGTCTTAGCGCTGAATCCAGCGCGGATAGCGGCTTGCGTGGCATTCAGGTCGATCAGGTATTCGTCGACGAAGCGCTGCTGTTTTGCTGTCAGCGCCATAGGGAATCCTTGAGACTACTGCGCCTCGCTCGGGCAGCACTTGAAATGGTGGCGTGTTGCCGGTATTGATGCGAATCCAATCACGCAAGGAGCTTCAAATGGCCAACGCCATCGAATCCATCGTCAACAACGCCATTAACGGTCGTGGCGGCAACGTTGACCGCCCTACCGCTGTAGCGGCAGCACTTGAACTGATCGCAGCGAAAGTCTCAAACGCTCCCACCAACGGCGGAATTTTGTCTCAGGAGATGGACAACTTGTCTAAGTACGCAGACCAGATCCAAGCAGCGCTTGCCAAGAAGTAAGCCATCGGGCGCCGCGCTAACCTGTGGCGCCACTTCTCCTCGCACCACGAAACGGCGCATCTCTGTTTTGTGGCGCGCCTCAGCGGGCCACGAACAAGTGCCCTCGCCTTGCCCACGCATACAGCACGATGCCGGCGTGAATCATCAGGGTGAAGGGGCTGATCATCTGGACCTGCATTGCCGCCAGGAACGACCCGAATGCGCCAATGGCGACCAGGTAGAACGCAACCGACAGCATCGGCTGGTCTATGGGGCGAACGCGCCGCAAGTAGTCACAGGCGGCGATGACCACCAGGACGCACAGGAAGGCATCCGTAGCGGCCATTGCCGACATGAGGGTCGTGTTCATCAGGTAGCTCCTTTGGCACCGAACTGTCCTACCAGTGACTTCAGAACTGGGATGATGTTCATTGCCAGGAGGCCTATCAGAAAGGCCACGCCGTATTGGGTTTCTCCGCTTGTGCCAAGGTTGAAGTAACTGATGGCAAGCGGGGTGCAGAAGACTGCCGATGCGAAGCCGGTGAAGAAGGCAGCGACCGCCTGGCCGCGGGTGAGGCCGCGCAGGAAGGTCAGCGAGAGGATCGCTCCTGCGAAGCCGCCAATGATCACGCCGTACTTCACCAGCAGGACGCCGGCAGTCGTGCTTGCTGGTTCGGCCATGAGTGGTTCCTAGAAGAAAAGGCCCGGAGGGGAGGCCCTATTGAGGGACCGGGCAAAGATGCGGAGCAGCACATAACGAATCGAATTGGAGCGGGCAGAGGGAATCGAACCCTTCTCTGCTCAGCTTGGAAGGCTGGCGGCAAACCTTCTGCTTGCCCGCTTTGTGTGGGTCTCTCCCCACCTGTCCGCCGAAGACCTTTGCAGCGCTGGCACCCCAATGCACCAGTCTCGCCCCTCCGGTCACGCGCCACCCTGAAAGCATGTGAGGTCAGGGTGCGCGGGCTGCCGGTGTTTTTCCGTACACCACACTACCGGCTAGCAGTGTCCAGGCTGTCCCATTAGGGCCTGCCCTGGCTGCAGTTGCGTTTCTTGCTGGAACAAAAATCCCGGCGCTTGGCCGGGACTCTTGAGGCCCTCTCCGGGCAATAAAAAACCCGGCTCATTGGCCGGGTTCTTTTCGTCACTCCTCAACACGCGCAGGAATGACAGGATGGAGCAAATTTACGACATGGCGACATGATATTGCAAGCCCTTTTGAGGGCCTTTTCACGCCGCCTCGTCGAACAGCACGCCAATCGCTTCAAGCATGTGCTGGGCCTCGGTCAGCGCCTCGTTCACCAGCGACTCCAGAGCGCCCTTGATGGCCCGGTTCCAGCGCTGATAGGTGCGCTCGGTCAGGCCCTGGGAATCCCAGTTGGTCATGTCGTAGTTCGACTCGGCCAGGACGATCATCTCCCCCGGCTTCACCTCGGCCACGGCACGCGCGTGCTTGTTGGCGCGCTCAGCAGCGGCGGCAGCAGCCTTGTTTCGCCAATCCCATTGCCCTTCCCGTTCGTTTTCGCGAGGGTCAGGCGCCTTGAACTGGGGCACCTTGCGCTGAATGCCCTTCGTTTGCTGCGGGACGGCCCAGACAAGCACGGCCTGCTGGGTGAAGCGCTTCGGCGCCGGTGTCGGCACAATGGCAACCAGGCGGCCGATGGAATCGATCTTGCGCCCCTTGTGCGTGCTGTACTTCGCCACCAGGGCATTCCAGTGTCGCGGGCTGAGCTGGGCGTGCAGCAGCTTGTGCACGATCGAGTCAGCCAGCAGCGCGGCATCCTTCCCGGATATCTCGCCCTTGAGCTTGCTGGTCTGCACCCGAGGCTCGACATTGCAGCCGCCGGCGCTGTTGATCGTCTCGGCCGCCAGGGCGCGAACCACCGCTGATACCACGTTCTGATAACTCATTCGCCCTTCTCCTTTTTCATCCGATCCGATACGCGCATGGCGCGCCAAGCGCACAAGTTGCTTGCCACGATCAACGCCAGCACGAGGATGTGCGCTGCGTCATTCCAATCCCAAGTCATGCCGCACTTCTCCCCTCGATCTGCTGCTCGCAGCGCTTGCAGCGAACCCAGTTTCCAGCATCGAACATCGGCATTTTCCCGGTGCTGACGGCATCGATGCCGCAGAGGGAGTGCCATGACACCGCCACCCCTTGGCCGTCCAGCGCCGGCAGTTCGAACTCTTTTTCGAAATAGTGCGCCCGCCCGGTGATCGGGAACATCGGCTTCAACCAGCCCTCGGAGGCCTGCGTTGGCGGGCCACCGATCATTGCTGCCTTGGTCATGCTGCCGCCCTCCTCAGGTCTTTGAGCTTCTGCCTGTACAGAGCCTTGATGGCCTGCAGGTCTTCTATGGTCAGGCGCTGGGGCTTATGAGGCCCTTCGAGCCAGTCGACCCGGTCAGCGCCGATGCGCTTCACCAGGCGGATGCGGTACTCGACCGCGTTGCCCGACAAGTTCCGGTTGCACTTCACGCACTGCCGGTGGACGTTGAGCGGCTCGAAGCGCAGCTCCGGGCAGGCGCCCACCGACCGGTAATGGCCGGCATCCCAGCGACTGCCGGTGATGAGGTCGTGGTCGCTCGGCAGCGCGTCGCAGCTGATGCACGGCAGGCCGGCGTCTCGTTCGCGGATGTAGGCGTTGAACGCGGTCTGCGCCTCGGCCATGTGCTCGCGGCGGGTCTTCAGCTTCTCCCGGCGCTCCTGCAGGTCCTGGCGGGCCTGCTTCGTGATGGCCTTGGCCGCAATCTTCTGCAGCTTCGGGTCCTTGGCCATGGCCTTGGCGCAGGCGATGCTGCAGACCTTCTGCGTGGTCATGGTCGGCTTGAAGTGCTTGCCGCAACCTGGTGCCTTGCACTTCTTCGGCTTGATCTCCTTGGTGATCATGAGTAGCGGCCCTCCCAGTGGTCTTGCGCAGTCCATCGCACGCCATGCTCGGCGCCGAAGGCGTGCATCACTTCGAACAGGTCGCTGAACCACTTCTGCGACTGCTTGCGTGTCGAGACGCCCAGGACGACAAAGCCACCGTCGATGCCCGGTACCGCGTCCTGCTTCTGCACCGCAGCGCTGAAGATGTGCTTCCAGTCCTCGTCGGTGAGCTTGCGGCCGTACCACTCAACCTGCTGGGAGACGTCGCGGAGCATGGCCCACATCTTCCGGTTGCAGACGTCCGGGCGCTTCTCGTCCTTGATGACCACCACCTTGGGCTTGGTCAGGTCAATGGCGTGCAGGGCGCCGTACAGGCGGTTGAGGTCATGGCTGCTGCGGATGGCGAACTCAGTCATGGTCGCGCTCCACCATCCGATCCATCGCCTTTCTCAGCGCCCGGTCATGCTCAACCAAGCCTCGGGCCTTCGAGTAGAGCGCGTGGGCGCGCAGGGCTGGGTATGCGCTGCTGGAGCAGAGTTCCCAATTGATGTACCAGCTACCGAGGATCGTCAGTGCGGCGTTCACCTGCATCTTGATCAATAGGTCACGCATGGCTCGCCTCCTTGGCCATGGCTGCGTCGATCTGCTGCTGGGCCTCAATCTTGCACTCGAAGTCGATCCACCCATCGGCGATGCCAAGGGTGCCGTTGTACACCGCTGGGCTTGTGAGCCAGCGATACCGCTCGGCATCCTTGCGCAGCGCCTCATTGTCAGCCTTGAGCTGGTCGCGCTCCCCAGCGGTCACCCGCAGGTCCGCCTTCAGCATTCCAAGACTCACGTCGCCACCCATGGTCAGGTCTTGATACTCCCGAATGCTCTCGGCCTGGTTGTCGTTCTTGCGCTCCAACCGATCGATCTCCGCGAGCAGGGCCAGGATGGTGTGGCAGTGCATGTGCGTCTCAAGATAAGCGACAGCCTCGGCGTGCTCGTCTTGGCGCTCAGGGATGTCCTCCAGTTCCGCTACCGCCTGGGCCAGATCCTTCAGCTTTGCTTTGTCGATGGTCATGGCGCCACCTTCAGGCCATGGGCCTCAATGGCTTCACGGACATCTGGAAGTCGAGCAAGGCCAACAGGGTCATGCTCTGGAGCCTCGTAGGACAGTTCGATCAATGAGCCCAAGTGCTCGGTCAGGCCTTCGTATGCGCAGGCCGAAGGCAGCTCCACCACCACGGCCTCGCGGGAGGCCTGCCAGCCCTTCTGGAACGACTCCCAGTCAGCCTGGGCCATGGGGTCGATGTAGTTGTTTCCCTTGGGCGGCTGCCGCCGGTGATCGCGGGAGTTGGTGCGCTCGAAGGCTTCACGCATTTCGCGCATCTTGTTGGTGTCCATCAGTGCTTCTCCTCGGCAGCTTCGTTGCGCTCTTCTTCGCAGTAAGGGCATGGCTCCATGATCGGCTCGGGCGGTTGCCAGTAGCCTTGGTCGGCATATCGCCCGGTGAATATCTCGCCCTGGTCGTGGCAGTGGCTGTAGGCGGGCATACGTTTCTCGACGGAGCTGTTCACACCCCCTCCCCGGCCGGCTGCCCGGCGCGCTTGATGTTCAACTTGGCCAGCAGGTGTGCACGGCACGCGGCGGCGCTGGTTGGGATCTGCTGGATCTCCAGCAGGCGAACCTGCTTCTGGGCGGCGTACTCGTCGGCCAGCTGTGCGGCGCTCTTCTGGCTGTCGTGGCCAATGCCGGTGGCGATGTCGCCCAGAGGCTCGCCGGCCACCAGCATGCGAATGGTGATGTCGTAGGCCCGGGCGAAGACCTTCTCGGCCCGCTCCACCTCCATCGAACCCAGGTTCTGCGCTTCACACTGCAGCGCCGCGTGGCGCACCGCTGCGTGCGTCCAAACGCGTGACCCTGCCCTGCTGGGGTGGAAATTCTCCAGCGCCTCTGCCAAGGCCCGCGCAAGCGGCGGAATGCCCATCTCTTCCGGGGTTGGCTGGCACAGCTTGATGAACTTGCCGCTGCTCGGGGCGAAGTCGGTACCCAGCACCCGGCATTTCTGGATGCCGAAGCGGATCTGCTCGAGCGTGTTGATGCCCGCGGCGACGAAAGACTTGATCCAGCTGCGCTTGGCAGCCTTCAGGGCCTCGTCATCCGGCCACGCCTGCTTCCATGCCGGGAAGATGGCCTGCAGCTCCTTGAACAGGGCGTTAACCACTTCGGTGGTTCCTGGGTCCAGCTGCTTGGCCGTGGCCTGCGCCTCGGCTGGCAGGTTGCGGGCCGTGGCCATGATCTGCGTCACGCTGCGCAGTTTCGGTTGTGCGGTCATAAGCCCCCCAGGTCATCAGCCCAGCTGGTGTCGTTGAAGTCGGGACCGTTGCGGCGATGGCCGTGCTGGGCACCCGGCAGCACCTTCTCAGGGAACAGGCCGGTCCAGCCGCTGCTGATCGACTGGTTGATCACGGCGTCGGGTGCGTGGTGGCCGGCAAGCGTCTTGGCCTGCTTCGCGCAGGTGGTGGCGGTCAGTGGCTTGCGGATCTCTTTACGGTGCTGGCACCAGTCGGCCCAAGTCTGCTCGCTCACGTTGGAAGGCTTGCAGGTCATGGGGTCAAACTTCTTGGCCTTCTTCTTCGCCGAGGGAGCGGACGCGACCGTCTGCTCTACTGGTTCAGTGACTGGTTCAAAAGAGTGACTGGTTCTGGTGCTTTCTGGGCCTACACCCCCTGTAGGCTGTGGGCCTACCCCTGTGCTTTCTGGGCCTACAGGGGTGCTGTTTTGGCCTACAGGGTTACGCAGGGTCAGGTAGTACAGATTGGTGGAGTTGCCCTTCGGCCCTTCACGGTTCTCGATGCGCACCAAGCCTTGAGCTTCCAAGTGCTTGATGTGCTTGCGAACGGTGCTGCGGTCGATCTCGCACTGATCGGCGATGTGCTGGTACGACGGCCAGCACTCGCCCTGGTCGCTCGCGTTGTCGGCCAGCTTGATGAGCACCAGCTTGCGCAGCGGGTTGCCGACCTTGGTCTTCATGGCCTTGACCATCAGTTCCATGCTCATGAGGAGATACCCGACTGCACGACAAAACCGGCAACGATGAGCCAGCCGCAAAGAGCAACAGCGCGGAACACATCAAGGGCGCGTTCAGCCTTCTGGGCACGCCTCAAATACGCCATTTTTTCCTCGATCACACGGTCGAAGAGCTCTTCAATCTGATCGTATTGGTCAGGAGTCATGCCCCACCTCCAGAGACGACCAGGCTTGCCAGGTCGGCGAAGCGGTCGACGTACCAGTGCGGCTGGGTTTCGCGCGGGCACTGAGGGCTGGTCAGATTCTTGCCATAGCGCAGCCCCTTGTCGGTGATGGCCCAGAACGTGACCGTCTCCTGCTTGGAGTTTTTGCGCTGCATGACCTTGAGGAGGCCGGCCTGCTGAAGGGCCTTGTTGAATGACGCGGGCGACATGCGAATGCCGTTGTCCTTGAGCAAGGCGGTCAGGGCCTTGGTCGGCAACGAACTGCCACCAACCGCGTCAGCCGGCGCATCTACGGCATAGCTGGGCAGGAACTTCGGGTCGAGACCGTTGTTCTCAGCGATCTTCGCCAGCATTTGCATCTGGCAAGACGCGGCAGGCTTCAGGAGGCGCGTGAAACACTCCATGATGGCGATCTCGCCGATCACCTTGGTACCGTTGGCCATGACTGCCTGGCGCGCCTCGGACTGGCCTTCCAGCTCACGCCAGCGGCGGATCACCTTCATGCGCAGCCCAGCGCTATAGCCGGTCAGCAAGCAGTCGGTGTGCTCGCGATCAAGCAGATACTCGACCTGCTCGCGGTTCTGCCCGTCCAAGTAGATGTGCTCAAAACTGAGTACATCTGCTTTCAGTTCGGCCAGCATGGCCACAATGTCACGCTTCACGTTGGCGTGACGCTTGCCAGTCAAGCTGGCGATCTCTCGCGACGACATCGTGCGCGCCACGAAATCGTGGTTCGCATTTTGTGGCGCGGGCCTGGACAGGGCCTGTACACTTTGGGTCTGCATATGCATAATTCCCCTACAGAGTTTTGTATTGCAGAGAGCCGGGCCGCGAACCCGGCTTTTTTGTCTCTGCGATTTGGCGTCCCTTATGAGGGACTGGCGCCCGGGTCCCTAATTAGGGATCGGACGGTCACCTCGGCGCCGCGAACGGCACCACGTTGTTGCTCTTGGGCTTCCCGCGCTGCGCGAGGAAGTGCGCGGCCTTTTTCAGGATCTGCGCGGCAAGCTCGTCGGTGCTGACACCAACCTCCTCCGCCCAAGCCTCCAGGTCCGCGAAGTCATTCCGGCGGAACCGGGCGACCTCTACGTCGTGCTGCTGTACTGCCTCGTTTGCAGGCGACATTCGTCCTCTCATGACCTATTCAGGCCCTGGCCTTCTTCTCGTTGATCAGCGGCAGGTGGCCGTGCTCTTTCTTGAACGCCAACGCGGCCAGGATGATTTCCCGTGCAAGCACGCTGTGCTGGGCCTTGAGCTCCAGGGCGTAACCCTTCAACTCGTTGAAGTCCTCGTCATCCAAGCGGACCTTGACCTGATGGTCGTGGCGGTGTGCTTTGTCGTCGTAGGCCATCAAGTGATCCCCTGCTCGCTGCTGCTTCAGTAGGTCGGTCGGGCTTATCAGTTACGTGTCAGGGCCTATTCAGGCCTTTCGGTGAAACGGCATTACTGCCCCCCGCGGACTGCGGGGCTTTGTTCGGTTGGCCAGTTCACGACGGATCAGGTCGGCTGCGAGCGCTTCAGGGCTGATGCCCCGTCTCGTCGCCTCTCGCTCCAGCTGCTCCATCAGTCCCTGGTCCAATCCGATGTCTTCAATCGGCATGGGGCCTCCTACGGGCCTTCAGGCCACGTTCTGATCGCCGGTATTCTCCGAAGCCAGGGCGGCCAGTTGAGCTTCCAGAAGCTCACGGCAGAGCACAGCGCGCTGGGTGCGGTGAAACTTGGCCAGCGCCTGAATCAGTTCGAACGTGTCCTCATCGACCCGGACCTTGATCTCGCGGTCATGCAGGTGATTGCGGTTGGCGTACATGCGGGAGTAGCTCCTTGCAGTTGGAATTGTTTAAGCGGCGGAAAGTGACTGGCTGGACTGGTTGTCCACCTGGTTCCACGGGAACGATGGGCAAAGATCTGCCCGCCCTACTGCTCCGTTGGTGAGCGCTTCGATCTGCAGCGCGCGCTTGGCTGGGACCGCGCGCTCTCCGGAACACCATTGGTTGACGGTTGGTGCCGCCACATTCAGCCGGCGCGCCAATTCCGCCTGGCTGCCCAGCACGCGGGATGCTTCTTTGGCTGCTTCTGCTGATTTCATGAGTTCTCTCCTGGAGATTTACCGATGAATATAAGGCATTACCTTATTTCGCACAAGCCATTGCCTAATCAGCACCGTGATAGGCCTAATTAGGCAATGCTTACCGGACCGGAATTAGGCGCAGCCATTGAGGCAGCGCGGATCGCCAAGGGCGTATCGAAGAAACAACTCGCAGACGACTTCCAGGTGAAGCCTCCGTCGGTACAGGGGTGGGTGAAAAACGGCCGGATCGACAAGTCGAAGCTGATGGACGTCATCGCCTACTTCGCTGACGTTGTGGGCCCTGAGCATTGGGGGCTGCGTCCAGGCTTTACCTACGAGAGTCTTCCGGACGTCGCTTCAGTATCGGTTGAAGAGCAGGCGCCCACCTCGGCTGCGGATATGGTTCGCAACATGCTCGCCAAGCAGGGCAAAAACCTGCCGGAAAGTGCCCGCGCGCAGCTGATGGCAGCTGCCGAAGCTTCGGACCAAGGCAATGTAATCACCGTCGACTTCTCCCGCCCAGGACTCGTCGGTGATGAGGTTCGGATTGCGCACTACGATGTGCGCGCGGCCATGGGCAACGGCCAGGCCACGCATGACTACCCGGAAATGCTCAAGGACATTCGCGTCAGCCCAAGCCAC
>NZ_JWLN01000056.1:0-15236 GCF_000814065.1 Pseudomonas sp. C5pp
CGGTACTGACAAAGCTTGTCTATTGCTTGTACCGGCCTCTTCGCAGCACAAGGCTGCTCCTACAGAGGACGCTTCAAACGAGCGATATTTGTTTTTTGCGCGACAGCGCAGCCCAAAGAGCCAGCGCTTTATCGCCTTGCTACCGCATGTTGCACGCACTGCTCGTAATAGGTCTGCTTGATCGCTGCAGGCTTTAGCCGCGAGCGACTGTTGTAGGTCTGTTCGGTAATGCCGAAGGCGGTCATGCGCATCCACGGTTTGGGGAATTTGCGCGCCTGCAACTTCTTGCGCGTGGCATACAGGGTCACCCCGGAAAGCTTGGCCTGCTGGGCCTCGGCGGCTATCTGCGCGCCCCAGCCGCAAGTGTGGCGATCGTTCTGGCTCAGCGCCCGTGCCTGGGCGCCGAAAGCGAGCGTGGCTAGCAGGCAGCCGGCCATCGTTGCTAGAAGTACTCGCATGTTGCTGTCCTAAGCATCTGAAGGAAAACGAAGTTTGCCCTCACAAGCAGCTACCGGGGGCCAGCAAATTGCCGTCAGGTTGTTGCCATCCGCAACGGGCTGGCGCGGTGTGTGCGCAGGCTGGTCCAGGCCAGGCTGGCGACCCAGATCACCGATACGCCGTAGTTCAGGCGCTGGTACAGGCCGAACCATTGGCCGCTTTGCGCTGCCTTGCCCATGAGTACGACGGTCACGATCGCCAGCACCACGCAAGCCAGGGAAAACAGCCCCAGCGCCCTGGAGCAGGCAATGCGATTGCCCAACCAGGCCCACAGTGCGCTTGCAAGGGTCAGCGAAAGGAACATCAGCAAGCCGGACAGGTTGTGTAGCTGCTGTGAAGGGGAAGGCTGCGCCGGAGCGCAACCTTGGTCGCAGGGAAACCAGCCGGTACCCAGGCTGCCCAGACCATGCAACAGCACCAGCGCCGCACTCAGCAATGCCAGCTTCGAACCACGCCAGCGCCGCGCCAGGCCACAGGCAAACAGGGTGAACAGCATGGCAAGGGGGAAGTTGTTGACCAACGGCGACCAGTTCTGGGTCGGCGAACCGACGGCGCCGAGCTGGCTCATGGCTTGTTGCAGGTGGTCGTAGCCGGGGTAGGCCAGGGCGGTGAACCATACGCCTGCCAGCAGCCAGAAGGGGATCAACAGGCCACTGGCTAGCAACAAGCGGTCGAGGGGTTTCATGCGGTGTTTTCCTTCCATGGATGAGCGTGAAACCGCACAGTACAGGCTTGCACCTGCGAGGGGCCAGCATTTCCAGTGTTGCGTTAAGGGCTGCGTGTCGCCTGCGGACGCCGAGAAATACCGCACTGCGTGTATGTGATCGTACAACTGCTTGCGCTATGATGAGCGCTGTCTTTCAAGGTGAAATACAGGGCAATGACAGAGCAGCAGGTACAGGCAAAGACCCGGCGCAAGCCGCGCAGTCTGGCCCAGGAACTGGTCACGGTGCTGACCGAGCGCATTCGCAGCGGCCAGCTCAAGCGCGGCGACAAGCTGCCGACCGAATCGCAGATCATGGCCGAAGAGGGTGTCAGCCGCACTGTGGTGCGTGAAGCGATCTCGCGGCTGCAGGCCGCCGGGCAGGTCGAGACCCGCCACGGCATCGGCACCTTCGTGCTGGACGCGCCAGCCACGGGTGGTTTCCGTATCGACCCGGCGACCGTGGTCACCCTGCGCGAAGTATTGGCGGTCCTGGAGTTGCGCATTGCCCTGGAGATCGAATCGGCGGGCCTGGCGGCGCAGCGGCGCAGCGATGAAGAGCTGGCCGGCATGCGTGCGGCGCTGGACGAACTCAACGAAGGGGCCGCCCACGCCACGGATGCGGTGTCGGCGGATTTCCAGTTCCACCTGCGCATTGCCCAGGCCAGCGGCAACCACTACTTCGCCGACATCATCAACCACCTAGGCACCAGCATCATCCCGCGTACCCGGTTGAACTCGGCGCGGCTGGCCCATGATAACCAGGCGCACTACATGAGCCGGCTGATGCACGAGCACGAGGCGATCTACGAAGCCATCGCCCGGCGTGATAGTGAAGGGGCGAAGATGGCCATGCGCATGCACCTGAGCAACAGCCGCGAGCGCTTGCGCCAGGCGCATGAAGAGGCCGAGGCGCAGGGGGCCTGAGGCTTCTCTGTTGCCTGACCTGGCCTCTTCGCGGGTAAACCCGCTCCCACAAGGTTATCCATTACCTGTAAGTACGGCGCGGTCCCTGTAGGAGCGGGTTTACCCGCGAAGAGGCCGGTACAGGCAAAAGAAAAGCCCCGCCATGCGCGGGGCTTTCTGGTTTCAAGGGGCGATCAGATCGCGCCCTCACTCCACTGGCCATTCACCAGCCGGCGCAGCCCAAGCGGGTTGCCGTCGCGCAGTGCCTCAGGCAACAGTGCCTGCGGGTAGTTCTGGTAGCACACCGGGCGCAGGAAGCGGTCGATGGCCAGGGTGCCTACCGATGTGCCGCGCGCATCCGACGTGGCCGGGTAAGGCCCGCCGTGCACCATCGCATCACACACCTCGACACCGGTCGGGTAGCCGTTGACCAGGATCCGCCCGACCTTCTCTTCCAGCAGCGGTACCAGCCAGGCGAAGGCCTGCAGGTCTTCCGGCTCACCAATCAGGGTCGCGGTCAGCTGGCCGCGCAGGCCGAGCAGGGCGGCGCGCAACTGATCATTGTCCTGCACTTCCACGGCAACAGTGGTCGGGCCGAACACTTCTTCCTGCAGCAGCGGGTCAGACTCCACCAGCAGGCGGGCATCGGCCTTGAACAGCTGGGCGCGCGCCTGGCTGCCTGCCTGCGCCTGGCCGGCCAGGTGCTCGATACCGGCATGGGCGTGCAGGTGCTCCAGGCCACCGACGTAGCTGCGCAGGCCACCTGCGTTGAGCATGGTCTGGCCGGCCTGCTGGCTCAGGTGCTGGCCAAGCTCGGCCAGCAGTTGGCTGTACTGCGGCGACTGCAGGCCGATCACCAGGCCTGGGTTGGTGCAGAACTGGCCTGCGCCCAGGCACACCGAACCGGCCAGTTCTCGGGCGATGGCTTCGCCACGCTTGGCCAGGGCGCCCGGCAGGATGATGACCGGGTTGATGCTGGACATCTCGGCGAACACCGGGATCGGCTGCGGGCGCTCGGCGGCCATGCGGCACAGGGCGTCACCGCCTTTCAGCGAGCCGGTGAAGCCGACCGCCTGGATGGCAGGGTGCTTGACCAGCCACTCGCCGACGCCGCCACCGAACACCATGTTGAACACGCCCTTGGGCATGCCGGTGCGCTCGGCGGCGCGCTGGATGGCACAGCCAACCAGGTCGGCGGTGGCCATGTGGCCGCTGTGGGCCTTGAACACCACCGGGCAACCGGCAGCCAGGGCCGCAGCGGTATCGCCGCCGGCGGTGGAGAAGGCCAACGGGAAGTTGCTGGCACCGAACACGGCGACCGGGCCGACGCCGATGCGCATCTGGCGCAGGTCCACGCGTGGCAGGGGCTGGCGCTCGGGCAGGGCCAGGTCGATGCGCGCACCGAGGAAGTCACCACGGCGCAGCACCTGGGCGAACAGGCGCATCTGGCCGCTGGTGCGGCCGCGCTCGCCCTGGATACGGGCGGGGGGCAGGGCGGTTTCACGGCAGACGATGGCGACGAAGGCGTCGTCCAGTTCGTCCAGCTCGGCGGCGATGGCGTCGAGGAATTCGGCGCGCCGCGCCGGGGCCAACTGGCGGAATTCGGCGAAAGCGGCGGCCGCGGCCTTGGCGGCCTGGTCCACTTCGCTTTCGGTGGCCTGGGCGAAGCTGTAGGGCAGAGCCTCGCCGGTGCTGGCGTCCAGGCTCTGCAGGCGCTGCTGGCCAGCGGCGCTGCGCTGGCCGGCGATGAAGTTGTGGCCGAGGATTTCAGGCATGGGGTGCTCCTGTAGAGAGTAGTGAATGAAGAGAACGTGCTTGAGGCGTTTGCTCGGACCCTGTGGGAGCGGGTTCACCCGCGAAGCAGGCAACTCGGTGTATGGCACCGGCTTTGCCGGTGTTCGCGGGTGAACCCGCTCCCACAGGGACCGCGTTGCAATATTGAGTCGGGCAAGCCCTTGGCATCAGGTAATCGGTGCCGGGTTGAACAGGGTGATGTCGTTGTGCAGGCGATGCTGTTCGGCCCAGGTCTGCTTGTGGCCGCTGGCCACGTCCAGGTAGTAGTGGAACAGCTCCCAGCCCAGCTCCTCGATGGTCGAGCGGCCGCTGGCGATGCGCCCGGCGTCGATGTCGATCAGGTCGGGCCAGCGCTGGGCCAGCTCGCTGCGGGTGCATACCTTGACCACCGGCGCCATGGCCAGGCCGTACGGGGTGCCGCGGCCGGTGGTGAACACATGCAGGTTCATGCCAGCAGCCAGTTGCAGGGTGCCGCAGACAAAGTCGCTGGCCGGGGTGGCGCAGAAGATCAGGCCTTTGCGGTTGACCCGCTCGCCCGGGCCGAGCACGCCCTGGATGGCGCCGCTACCGGACTTGACGATCGACCCCAGCGACTTCTCGACGATATTTGACAGGCCGCCTTTCTTGTTGCCCGGCGTGGTGTTGGCGCTGCGGTCGGCGGCGCCTTGCTGCAGGTAGCGGTCGTACCAGTCCATTTCGCGCACCAGGGCGTCTGCGACCTCCTGGTTTTCCGCCCGCGAGGTGAGCATGTAGATGGCGTCGCGCACTTCGGTCACCTCCGAGAACAGCACGGTGGCGCCGGCGCGTACCAGCAGGTCGGCGGCGTAGCCCAGCGCCGGGTTGGCGGTGATGCCCGAGAAGGCATCGCTGCCCCCGCACTGCATACCCAGGATCAGTTCGCTGGCCGGCACGCTTTCGCGGCGGCGCTGGTCGAGTTTCTTCAGGCGGGTCTCGGCCAGTTGCATGATCTGTTCGATCATTTCCACAAAGCCCAGGCTGGCGTCCTGCAGGCGGTACAGCCACGGGTCGCTGAGGTCCACCGACGGGTCGTTGTCGTGCATCACCTGGCCGGCCTGCAGCTTTTCGCAGCCCAGGCTGATGACCAGGGCCTCACCGCCCAGGTTGGGGTTGCGCGCCAGGTTGCGCACCGTGCGGATCGGGATGTAGGCATCGCGCGCGTTGATCGCCACACCGCAGCCGTAGCTGTGGGTGATCGCCACCACGTCATCGACATTGGGGTACTTGGGCAGCAACTCGCTGCGAATGCGCTTGACCGCATGCTCCAGCACGCCGGCCACGCACTGCACGGTGGTGGTGATGCCGAGGATGTTGCGGGTGCCGACGGTGCCGTCGGCGTTGCGGTAGCCTTCGAAGGTGAAGCCTTCGAGCGGCGGCAGCGGCTGCGGGACGGCGTCGCAGCGTGGCAGGCTGTCCAGCTCCGGCGCGGCCGGCATGGCCAGCTGGCTTTCCTGCACCCAGCTGCCCTGGCGCAGGTCTTCCAGCGCGTAGCCGATGATCTGCCCGTAGCGGCGCACCGGTTCGCCCTTGGCGATGGCTACGGTGGCCACCTTGTGGCTCTGTGGCACGCCCTCGACCAGGGTCAGGCCGTCGGCGAAGCGGGCGCCTTCGCCCAGGCCGCCATCATTGACCACCACCACGACATTGTCGTCGTCGTGCAGGCGGACGTAGCGGGGCGAGTCGGAATGTTCGATCAACTGCATGTTCGGGCCCTACTTGTCAGGTTCTCAGGCTTTTGTACATCCGCCCGCGGCAGGGTGGCCGCCGCGGGCGTGTTCACTCAGTGGCGCGAGCCGGCCAGTTCGCTGCCGGCCACTGGCTCGGCGTCAGGCTTTGGGCTTTCACGCAGCTCGATGCGCTTGATCGGGCCGACGATCACCAGGTAGCTGAACACCGCCACCAGGGCGTTGGCGCCGACGTACACCAGGGCCCACTTGAACGAGCCCGTGGCGCTGATGATGTAGCCGATCACGATTGGCGTGGTGATCGAGGCGATGTTGCCGAAGGTGTTGAACAGCCCGCCCGACAGCCCGGCGATCTGTTTCGGCGAGGTGTCGGCGACCACCGCCCAGCCCAGCGCGCCGATGCCTTTGCCGAAGAACGCCAGGGTCATGAAGCCGACCACCATCCACTCGGCGTCGACGTAGTTGCAGAACACCATGGTGGTCGACAGCAGCAGGCCGCAGACGATCGGCAGCTTGCGCGAGAAGGTCAGCGAGTTGCCGCGGCGCAGCAGCCAGTCGGAGATCACCCCGCCCAGCACACCACCGATGAAGCCGCAGACCGCCGGCAGCGAGGCGATGAAGCCGGCCTTGAGGATGGTCATGCCGCGCTCCTGCACCAGGTACACCGGGAACCAGGTGAGGAAGAAGTAGGTGATGGCGTTGATGCAGTACTGGCCCAGGTACACGCCCAGCAGCATGCGGCTGGTCAGCAGTTGCTTGATGTAGCCCCATTTCGGGCCGTCGTTGCCGCGCTTCTGGTCCATGTCCACCAGCCCGCCATTCTGCTCGATGTGTTCGAGTTCACCTGGGCTGATACGTGGGTGTTGGCGCGGGTTGTAGATGGTCTTCAGCCACACCATGGAGAACACGATGCCCAGTGCGCCCATCACCACGAACACGTGCTCCCAGCCGAAGCTGAACACGATCCAGCCCATGATCGGTGCGAACAATGCGGTGGCGAAGTACTGCGCCGAGTTGAAGATGGCCGAGGCGGTGCCGCGTTCCTGGGTCGGGAACCAGGCCGCGACGATGCGCGCATTGCCGGGGAACGACGGGGCTTCGGCAAAACCGACCAAAAAGCGCAGGGTGAACAGCGTCACCACCGCCCAGGCCACCGGCAGGCCACCGACAAAACCCTGCAGCAGGGTGAACAGCGACCAGGTGAAGATGCTGAAGGCGTAGACGTTCTTGGAACCGAAGCGGTCGAGCAGCCAGCCACCAGGAATCTGGCCAGCCACGTATGCCCATCCGAAGGCGGAGAAGATGTAGCCGAGGGTCACGGCATCGATGCCGAGGTCTTTCTGCAGGCTGGAGCCCGCGATGGCAATGGTGGCGCGGTCAGCGTAGTTGATCGTGGTCACCAGGAACAGCATGAACAGGATCAGGTAGCGCACATGCGTCTTCTTCGTCGCTTGCATGCTGGTAGTACTCCCACTAGTTATTTTTGTGCGGGCTCACGAATTGTAACCGGAGTGGGGTTGGCCCACTCCGGGTGCGGCATCTGGCAGGCCGCGGGCGGCGCTTACTGCGGGCCCATCTTGTCCATCAGCGCGGCGAGTTTTTCGTACTCGTCGGCGGTGAGGTCGGTAAGCGGAGTACGCACCGGGCCGGCGTCGTAACCGGCAATTTTGGCGCCGGCCTTGACGATGCTCACGGCATAACCGGCCTTGCGGTTGCGGATGTCCAGGTACGGCAGGAAGAAGTCGTCGATCAGCTTGGCCACGGTGGCGTGGTCGTCACGGGCGATGGCGTTGTAGAAGTCCATGGCGGTCTTCGGCACGAAGTTGAACACGGCGGAGGAGTACACCGGCACGCCCAGGGCCTTGTAGGCGGCCGCATACACCTCGGCGGTCGGCAGGCCACCCAGGTAGCTGAAGCGGTCGCCCAGGCGGCGACGGATCGACACCATCAGCTCGATGTCACCCAGGCCGTCCTTGTAGCCGATCAGGTTCGGGCAGCGCTCGGCCAGTTTTTCCAGCAGGTCGGCGTTCAGGCGGCAGACGTTGCGGTTGTAGACGACTACGCCGATGTTTACCGATTTGCACACGGCTTCGACGTGGGCGGCGACGCCTTCCTGGCTGGCTTCGGTCAGGTAGTGCGGCAGCAGCAGCAGGCCCTTGGCACCCAGGCGCTCGGCTTCTTGCGCGTATTCGATGGCCTGGCGGGTGGAGCCGCCGACGCCGGCGAGGATAGGTACCGACTTGGCGCAGGTGTCGACGGCGGTCTTGATCACCTGGCTGTATTCGCTGGCAGCCAGCGAGAAGAACTCACCGGTGCCACCGGCGGCGAACAGCGCGCTGGCGCCGTACGGGGCCAGCCATTCCAGGCGCTTGACGTAGCCAGCCGGGTTGAAGTCGCCCTGGGCGTTGAAGTCGGTCACCGGGAAAGACAGCAGGCCGTGGGAGAGGATGGATTTGAGTTCTTGTGGAGTCATTGTTGTTGGCATCCTGTGGCGCTTGGGTGAAGGGTGTTGTTTTGCGTTGGAGGTAAGTTATCGTACAACTTGTACGATGACTAGTCCTTTTGGGAGATTTTTTGTGGAGGGGCGGAAGGAGTGTTATTGCCTGTGCTGGCCTCTTCGCGGGTAAACCCGCTCCTACACGGACCGCGTCGCGCTTGAAATTTGCGGAGATCCCTGTAGGAGCGGGTTTACCCGCGAAGAGGCCAGAACAGGCGACAACAAGAAATGCATGAGACACAGATGGCAGCCTCACTGCGATCAGTCATCGTATCTCTTGGTGGGGTAGGAAAAAAAGATCGCGGAGACAGGCACAAGCCCGCCGCCCGTTTCCACAGGAAGTGTTCTGGGACCAGCAGAGGGTGACCGGGGAAACGAGGGCGACCTTGCGCCGCCCCGCGATCAAAGCAGAGGAAACTGGGGTCAGGCAGCGTGCTGGCGCTTGATCTGCGCCTTGCGTACCTGGGCCCGGCAAGCGTCGCCGAAAGCCTGGAAAATCTTGATCGAATCCGGGTTCTTCGCCGCTTGCCATTCTGGGTGCCACTGCACGGCGAACAGGAACGGCGAGATGCTCGGGGCATGGATCGCCTCGACCAGGCCGTCTTCGGCGTGGGCGATGGCCTCGATGCCGGTGCCGAGCTTGTGCAGGCCTTGGCCATGCAGCGAGTTGACGCGAATCTCGTCGGTACCCAGGGTGTCGCGCAGCCAGCTGTCCGGCTTGATCTTCACGCCGTGCACCTGGGCGTATTGCACCTCGACCGGGTCTTCCGGGTTTTCCCGGTGGTCGTTGAAGCCAGGCTCGGCGTACACCTTCTGGTAGATGTCGCCACCCAGGGCCACGTTGATTTCCTGCATGCCACGGCAGATGCCGAAGATCGGCAGGCCACGCTTGATCGCGGCCTTGACCAGCGGGATGTCGAACAGGTCGCGGTTCTGGTCCTGGCCTTTGCCGGGGGTCTCGTTTTCCTGGCCGTACAGGGCCGGGTCGATGTTGCTGCCGGCGCCGGTCAGGTACACGCCGTCGGCCATGTCCAGATAGGTCTCGAGGTCTTCGATGCCGCAGCAGGTGGGCACCAGCACCGGGACGCAATCGGAAAACTCGACCAGCGGGGTGATGTATTTGTGGGTCATGACCTGGTAGTCATGGCCTTTGCGCTCTTGGCTGCCCATGGTCATCAGGACGACGGGTTTGCGCAGGGAGGGTTGCTTGTTGCCAATGTTGCTGTTGGACATATGTCACCTTGGGACAGGTTCGGCCTGTCGTTGTTGTGCAGGTGCACGGCGCGGGGCCATAGGTGCAACCTGTAGCCCCGAGCACTGCCGGCTCGTCGGAGGCGACGATTCCGGTCGGGGCTTGTAGATAGCTTGCCAGAGCCGTTCGATATGTCAAACGACGGAGCAGGGCTTGATGGCAGGGAATGCGCCGGATTTTGGGGCCTTAAACCGATGCGGGCCTGTAGTGGCGTGGGTTTGGCGGGGGGTAAGGTCAATAATATTTAACGATGCAGTTGGGTCTTTGCAGCGGTGCAATGAAGGTATCGCCTGTTCCGGCTTCTTCGCGGGCATGCGCGCTCCCACAGGTTGATCACCGGTCTCGAAGGCCGAGGTGATCCTGTGGGAGCGGGCGAGCCCGCGAAGAGGCCGGAACAGGTGTCAGTGCAGTATCTGCGCCAGGAACCCCTTGGCCCGCTCGGTACGCGGCTGGTTGAAGAACACCTGCGGCGGGCTGTCTTCGATGATCTGCCCGCCCTCGAGGAACAGCACCCGCTCGGCTACCTGGCGGGCAAAGCCCATTTCGTGGGTGACGCAGAGCATGGTCATACCGGTGCCGGCCAGTTGCACCAGCACATCCAGCACCTCGGCGACCATCTCTGGGTCAAGCGCCGAGGTGGGCTCGTCGAACAGCATGATCCGCGGCTTCATGCACAGCGCCCGGGCAATCGCCACGCGCTGCTGCTGGCCGCCGGACAGCTGGCTGGGGTACTTGTGCGCCTGGCTTTCGATGCCGACCTTGCTCAGGTACATGCGCGCCCGCTCCTCGGCGTCCTTGCGCGACAGGCCGCGCACGCTGGTGGGGGCCAGCAGGCAGTTGTCGAGCACGCTCATGTGCGGGAACAGGTTGAAGTGCTGGAACACCATGCCGATGTCGCTGCGCACCTGCGCCGCTTCGCGGGTGGTGGCCGCCAGGTCGATGCCATCCACCTTGATGCTGCCCTGCTGGGCCACTTCCAGGCGGTTGATGCAGCGGATCAGGGTCGACTTGCCCGAGCCGGACGGCCCGCACAGCACGATGCGTTCGCCTTCGCGCACCTGCAGGTCGATGTCGCGCAGTACGTGGAACGCGCCGTAGTGCTTGTTCAGGCCTTCGATGCGGATCAGCACCGGGCGTGGGTCGGGTTCGGGGGCAAGGGTGGCAAGGCTCAGTGGTGCGGTCATCTTGTTGTTCTCCCGCAGGGGTTCAGTCGAAACGGGTCGCGCTGTAGGGCGCGGGGTCGGTGAAGGGGCGTTCGCCGGTGACCAGTTCGGCCACCAGTCGGCCGCTGACCGGGCCCAGGGTGAGGCCGTGGTGGGCGTGGCCGAAGTTGAACCACAGCCCCGGGTGGCGCGGCGCCGGGCCGATCACCGGGCGCATGTCGGGCAGGCACGGGCGGCGGCCCAGCCAGGGGGTGTCGTCCAGGCGCTCACCCAGGGCCGGGAACAGCTTGCGCGCCAGGGCTTCGCAACGGCCCAGCTGGATCTGGTTGCCCGGCGCGCTGCTGGCGTCGAACTCGATGCCGGTGGTCAGGCGCACGCCGCGGGCCATCGGCGCCAGCACGTAGCCGCCCTGGGTGTCGCAGATGGAATGCTCCAGTTGCGCGCCGTCACGGGTGCTGTAGTGCATGTGGTAGCCACGCTTGATCGCCAGCGGTATCTGGTAGCCAAGGCCGCTGAACAGGTCGGCTGACTGCGGGCCGAGGCAGGCCACTACCTCGTTGGCGGTGATCGGGCCGCGGCGGCTGTCGACCCGCCATTGGCCGTCGACCTGGCGCAGGCTGCGCGCATCGCCATGCAGAAACTGCCCGCCGCGCTGCATGAACAGGGTGGCGTAGCCACGGGTGAGGGCGCCAGGGTTGTTCACGGTCTTGGGGTCGAGCCAGTGAATGCCGCCGACCACGCTGGCATCCAGCTGGTGCTCGCGGGCCTGCAACTGCCCGCATTCGAGGATTTCGAACTGCAGGCCATATCGGCTCAGGCCCTTGGCGTCGGCCTTGGCCTGCTCGAACAGCGCCGGGTCACGGAACACTTCGATCCAGCCTTTGGCCTGCACCAGCCCTTCCAGGCCGGCGGCAGCGATCAGTGCGTCGTGCTCCTCGACGCAGCGCTGCACCAGCGGCAGCATGTCGGCGGCGGCCCCGGCCAGGCGCCCGGGGGCCGATTGGCGCCAGTAGCGCCACAGCCAGGGTGCGGCCTTGGGCAGGTGCAGCAGGCTGTAGCGCACATCGGGCTGGCGGTTCAAGCCGTAGCGCAGCAGCGCGCCCAGTTGCCGCGGGAAGGCATAGGGGATCACGCTGGAGCGCTCGATCAGCCCGGCGTTGCCGTGGCTGGTGCCGCTGCCCGGTTCGTCGCGGTCGATCAGGATCACCTGGCGCCCGCGGGCCTGCAGGTGCAGCGCGGTGCTGACGCCGACGATGCCGGCGCCGAGGACAAGGGTCTGGCAATGCATGGAACGTATCCTTCGGTCAGTTCAGGTGGCGGCCCAGGCGGGCTTCCAGGTGTTTCAGCAGGCGCCGCACCAGTTCGACGATCAGCAGGTAGAGCACGGCGGCCCACAGGTAGATCTGGAAGTCGAAACTGCGCGAGAAGGCCAGTTTGGTCACGCCCATGAGGTCGTAGATGGTCACCAGCGAGGCGATCGCGCTGGCCTTGATCATCAGGATCAGTTCGTTGCCAAGCGGGCCGATGGCCACCAGCAGCGACTGCGGCAGGATCACCTTGAAAAAGGTGGTCGAGCGCTTCAGGTTCAGCGCCCGCGCCGCCTCATGCTGGCCGGGGGCGACGGCCATCAGGCTGCCGCGGAAGATCTCGGCCTGGTAGGCGGCGGTATTCAGGGTGAACGCCAGCAGGGTGCAGAACCACGCCTCGCGGAAGAACCACCACAGGCCGACGTCCTGCCAGAAGCCTTTGAGCGAACCCAGGCCGTAATACAGAAGGAACAGCTGGGCCAGCAGCGGCGAGCCGCGGAAGAAGTACACATAGCCGGCGGCCATGCGCTGCAGCAGCAGGCTGCGTGACATGCGCGCCAGGGCCAGCAACAGGCCGAGCACGGCACCCAGGCTGAAGGAAATTGCCACCAGCTTGGCCGTTACCAGCAGGCCATCGAGGAAGCGTGGGCCGTAGCGTTCCAGCAGGTCGGGGTCGAGTACCAGCGCCAGCAGTTGTTCGAAGCTCATGCGCGTGCTCCTTGCAGGTGGCGGTTGCTGCGCCGTTCGATGAAGGCGAACACGCGCCCGGAAATGGCGGCGAACAGCAGGTAGCCCAGGCAGGCCACGCCATAGAAGAACATCGGCTCCTTGGTCACGCTGACGGCCAGGTTGGTCTGGCGCATCAGGTCGACCAGCGAGATGGTAGATACCAGCGAGGTGTCCTTGAGCAGCGACAGCCAGTTGTTGGACAAGCCGGGCAGGGCGATGCGGGTCAGTTGTGGCAGCAGCACTTTGAAGAAGCCGGTGCGCTTGCTCAGGCCCAGCGCCGAGCAGGCTTCCAGCTGGCCCTTGGGCAGGGTCTTGAAGGCTGCCAGCCAGATCTCACTGGAGAACGCGGCGAACACCAGGCTGAAGGCGATCATCGCGGCGAGGAAGGTATTGATCAGGAACTCACCCTGGTAGCCCATGGCTGCGAGGATCTTCTGTGCGGCGATCTGGCAGCCGTAATAGATGATCAGCAGCGTCAGCAGTTCGGGCAGGCCACGGAACACGGTGGAGAAGGTGGTGGCCCATGCTCGCGGCAAGCGCTTGCGCGAGCGTGCTGCAAGGGCGACCACCAGGCCCAGCGGCAGGCCGATGGGCAGGCAGGCCAGGGCCAGGGAAACGGTGACCAGGGCGCCGGCCAGCAGCGCCTGGCCCCAGCCTCCACTGGCGAAGGACAGCAAGGACAATTGATCGAGCATGACGAACACCTTGTGTTGACCTCACCGGCCTCATCGCCGGCAAGCCAGCTCCCACAGGTACACCGCTGTTCTTCAGGTCAGTGAGCAACCTGTGGGAGCTGGCTTGCCGGCGATAGGGCCCGGTCAGGCAATGAGGGCTTGAAGATCAGTTGTAGATATCGAAAGCGAAGTATTTGCTGGCGATCTTCTGGTAGGTGCCGTTGGCGACGATCTGCTGCAGCGCGGTGTTCAGGCGCTGGCGCAGCGCTTCGTCGTCCTTGCGCACGGCAATGGCGGCATCGGCCTTGGTGTTGGCCACGTCGCCGAGGATCTTGCAGCAGTCCCCGCCGTTCTTGGTCATCCACTCGTTCAGCGGGAATTTGTCGGCAATCACCCCGTCCAGGCGGCCCGCGGCCAGGTCGGCGTTGGCTTCGTCCATGGTCGGGTACAGCTTCACGTCGGCACCGGCCTTTGCGTAGACGTCTTCGGCGTAGATGGCTTGGGTGGAGGACGACTGGGCGCCAACGGTGTAGCCGTCGAAGTTGGTCTGGGCGTCGCTGATCTTGCTGTCCTTCGCCACGGCAACGGTCAGCGGGGTGCGGTAATAGTGGTCGGTGAAAGCAATTTTCTTGCGCCGTTCTTCGGTATTGATCATCGACGCGACCACTGCGTCGTACTTGCGTGCCATCAGCGCCGGGATGATGCCTTCCCAGTCCTGGGCCACCAGCGTGCACTCGACTTTCATCTGCTCGCACAGGGCGTGGGTGATGTCGACGTCGAAGCCGTGCAACTGGTTATTGGCGTCGACATAGTTGAAGGGCGGGTAGGCGCCCTCGGTGGCGAAACGCAGGGTTTCGGCACTGGCGGCACCCGACAGCAGCAGGGCGCACGCACCCACCAAGGCCATGGTCTTGTTCATCTCGCACCTCATTGCACTCTTGCTATTGTTGTTTTCCCGTCGACCACGAGGTGTAGCCGACGAATTCGTTATGTAGAGCGGCAGTTGCTTCCAAGCGTTTTTCAACATCCGGCCCGAGCTTCTTGCAGACCTCGTTGACCATCAGGTGCACCCACGACAGCATGGTCGAGGTGGACTCCCAGAACAGGTTGAACTCGGTGGGGATGCGGAACACCTCGTCGGCGTTGGCATCGGCCCAGTCACAGAAGGTGTCGGTCACCAGCGTGACCGCTATGCCAGCCTCGCGCGCCTTCTGGCACAACAGCAGGGCATGGCGGGAATAACGGCGGGCTTCGAACACCACCAGGGCGCTGTCTTCGGCGCGGCCCAGCAATACTTCGCCAAAGTGCCCGGCACTCATATCCACCAGCTGCACGCCATCGCGCAGGTACTGCAGCAGGTGGCTCATGCACATGGCGATGCCGCGCTCGGTCTGGAAACCTGCAATGAACACCCGCTGCTTGCTCGCCAGGCGCTGGGCGACGCTGTGC
Source organism: Pseudomonas sp. C5pp (assembly GCF_000814065.1). NCBI lineage: Bacteria > Pseudomonadati > Pseudomonadota > Gammaproteobacteria > Pseudomonadales > Pseudomonadaceae > Pseudomonas > Pseudomonas sp. C5pp. The sequence goes on from NZ_JWLN01000056.1 coordinate 14,676, forward strand.
CAGGCGCTGCTCTGGCGATACTCGTGCACGCGAACCAAGGCGGCGATTTCCAGCTCCAGGCTGCCTGCGTTGTCGCTGGCGTCCTGATTCTGGCGGTAATCTTGCAGGCGGTCACCCACCAGCCACGGGCCATCGCCCAGGTCGTTCTGCAGGTCTTGCTTCAACGCCTTGAGATGGGCATAACCCAATGAGCGGCAGAAACGGCCGACGCTGGATTCGCTGACGCCCAGCTTGACGGCAATGCTGGCCGAGGTCTGGAACGGCAGTTCATGCAGGTTGGCGAGCATGTAGGTAGCGATCTTGCGGCCCGAAGCAGCGGCCCCTTCGAGGCTGTTTTCCAGGCGTTGCTTGATCGGTTGGCTCATGCTGCGGCTCCAGGGGTAAGGCTTGCGAAAGAAAATGGCTGTTTTCTGTCATCAAGTCAACATTTGACAGATAGCTGTCACATGCAGGAAAGTTTTTGTCGTTGCAACGCTGTAGCCATTCCAATTCCAACAAGGAGCTTCAGATGTCCGCACCTTCTACCAGCACCGTCGTGCGTGTGCCTTTTACCGAGCTGCA
>NZ_JWLN01000057.1:0-14630 GCF_000814065.1 Pseudomonas sp. C5pp
AGAAAACCGCCAAAATTGGCGCGAAATGGTTGGGTTGTTTGTCCAATGTTGGTTACAGAAAACAGTGCATTTGCTAGAACATAGTCTTGGTAACTACCGGTCCAAGGCATCTGATTGCTGGGCGCATACCACGCGCCTCCTGTCAAAGGGTCGCCCGCCACAACAAAGGAGTTGGATGCCGGCTGGCCATTGAGCAGCGCCAGGTTGGCGGTGGTGACAAAGGTCCGGTTGCCCACGGCGTCCCGGACCGAGGCCCCGTATTGCCCCGGAGCTGCATCCGGCACCCTGTAACTCGCGCAGAACCAGTTGATCATCATCGGATACAGGGCAGCCTCCCCATGTCCGCTTTGGTTGTTCCAGGCTTTCAGCCTGAAGCCGGTCCAGTTCCCCGGGCTACCTTTCACCGAAAAGTTACCGACCATCATGTAGTCATCGGCATTCAGAAAGACCATGGGTCTTTCATACGTGGTGATCGGCGCAGCAAAGTTCACATCTGCCCATTGAATCTGATTCTTGCTACCAGGTCCTTGGAAGCCAATGTTGAATCTGCCGTTGTAACGAACCGTTAGCACCTGGTTGATTGAATCGATCTGCGTTCGAATGTTGTTGTTCGAAGCGCGGATGCCATAAGAACCAGGTGCAGCGAACGGCTCGCCACCCAGCGACAGAATCATCACCTGCCAGGTCTGGGTGTAGGGTTGCCGCAGTTGCAGCTGCCCCGTCGAGTACCATGCTTGTGGGCTGCTTGTGTTTTCTCCTCCGTCATACAGTGCATCCACGACCACGAACGACTGCGCCTGGATCTCGGGAATGGAGATGTACTGGTCGAACGCTCCGTTGCCAGCAACCTGCATCATTTTCAGCGACCGCACCGAGGTAATGGTGGTGTCCAAGGTGATAACCCCGGACGCATCGCGCGTCCGGAGTCCATACAGGTCAGCCATCAGGTAAGCCTCCCCACTGCTGTCCGCTCGATGCCGTTGGCGTCGTAAACGTACAGGCCTCCGTTGTTGAGCAGCGTCGAACCGTTGGCATCCTGCCCCCTCAGCGTGAACGTACCCGCTGCAAAGTTGATCTCCAGTAGCGGTAGGCCCTGGGCGTTCAGCGCAGCAGATCGAATGGTCATACCGGCCACAATTTGCTGGATGAACGCGGTATTGATCACCGCCTGGTTGATGAAGATCTGCCCGCCTTCGACCACGAACGGCAGGATCGTCTGCCCGTTCAGGCTGTCGATGACCGCCAGCCGCTGGGCCATCAGCAGGATTTCGCCCTCCTCGCCATTGCTGCCGATCGCGATGCCAGACACGACCTTGCGGCCGCCCTGGTTTGTCTCGACCTTCAGCGTGGTTTGAGCCGATACCCTGCCATTGATGTCAGCCATGACCTCGCTGACCTGCTGTACAGAGGCATTGGTCTGGCCCATCTGCGCTTGGACCGCTTCGACCTGGCGCCCCATCGCAATGCCGTCCTCGACCCGGGCCGACTGCTCAGTCCAGACACCCACCAGGCCACCCGTGGCACCAGCCAGACCGGAGCTGTCCCCTTCCATTTCCGGATTCACCTGGACATACAGCCCGTCCAGGCGGCTGGCTTGGGCCGTCAGCTGTTCGCCTTGCTGGGTCACATTCGTGCTGACCTGCTGCAGTGCAGCAGCCGAAGCACTAGGGCCCAACCGGCCGACCGCTATCCAGTCGATCTCGAACGCACCGCCAGACAGCGCGCCGATATCAATCCGCAGGCGAGTAATGGTGCTGGTGATCCAGTCATTGCCGCCGGCAAACAGGTTGGCCATGTCCCATTCGACGATCGCACTCTCCCCGACCGCAATGTTCGGGTTCGCCGCTCTGGCGATGTAGCTGCCAGAGAAGCCATGGCCAGCCGTCTGATAGAACAGCGAACTGTCCCAGTCAGTAGCCGCCCCGGCCCGCCGGGTGATCTTCACCTTGATCCGGCTGTAGAGCGCGCCATTGATGCTGACAATCGGGCTGACCAGGTTCGGGTCGTTTGCCGTTGCTGTAATCGTCATGCTGCCGGTACCGGCGGTGAGCGTGGCGTTCGTCGCACTCCAGCCCTCCACGCTGGTATCGAACTGCCACGTTGCACCTGGTGCCGCATCGAGGCCGCCGGCACCGATACCACCAATGGTGTTGCGCAGCTCGGTGATGGACTGGCCCTGACTCGTCAGGGTTGTGCCCTGCTGGCCAACCGTCGTCGACAGCGCCTGCACCACCGAGGCCTCGGCCTTGGTGGCCACCTGCGTCAGCGCGCTGGCAGCCGCTGCAGCGGCGTCCGTGGCAACCTTGTCGGTCACCGCCACCCAGGCCGAGCCGTTCCACCGCTTGGGCGTGTTGGCATTACCCGTGGTGTCGATCCACAGGTTTTGTGCCAAACGCTTGTCGGCAGCCGGAGCGGCTGCACCATAGATCACCTCCCCCTTTGCACCGGCGGCCGTCGCTGCCGCCTGGGCGGCCTGCTGAGCGGCGGTGACGTTCTGGTTGGTGGTCGTCAGGCTATTGTCGAGGCTGGTGATCGCTGCCCCCTGAGATGACAGGCCCGCCTCGGTTTGCTCGACCCTGTTTTGCAGGGCTTGTGTTGCTGCGGCCTGGACTGCTGCAGACTGCTCTGTTGAGGGGGCATAGGCGGTAGCCACTGCACCTTCCTGGAACTGAACGTTGTCCATCTCGGACCAAGCTGAGATGGTGGTCGACCCGCCGTTCAACATCCGGCCAGCCCACACGGTCACCGACACAGTGTCCGCAGGGGCTGTGGCAAGCAACACGAAGCGCCCATAGTCGGCAGTCAGGGTGTGCATCGCCACAGGGGCACTCAGCACAGCGCCGGCTGCATCCCTGAATTGCAGGTACTGCCGGAACGCCACGCCTGGAGTGCCGCGGGCGAACACGCTCAGTGCGTACTGGGCCCCTGGCCGGGCTTTCGGCCTTGAGACGTTGTCGCCGCCGTACGCCAGATCGACGTAGCCGCCAGCAGGCAGAGCGGGATGCTCCACGCGCTGGGCCTTGGTGCTTTGCGCCAGAGGCGAATCCACCATTGATGTAACCGTGCCGGTGGCGGTGGCACCAACGTTCCAGTACTTGGCACGGCTCGCCGTTGCCAGTTCCTCGAACGAGGAGTTGGCCAGGAGGTTGTCCCCGCCGACGTTGCCGATCTGGTTGCTAATTTGGGTCAGCGCAGCGCCCTGGCTGGTCAGGGTAGTGCCATGGCTTTTGACCTCGGTGTCCAGTGTTTGCAGGGCCGAGGCTTCGGCCTTGGTGGCCACCTGGGCCAAAGCTAACTGGGCAGCCGCAGCAGCGTCGGTTGCCACCTTGTCAGTGACGGCAACCCAGGCCGTGCCATTCCAGCGCTTGGGCGTGTTGGCATTGCTAGTCGTGTCGATCCAGAGGTTCTGGGCCAGACGGTCCGCCACTGCCGGCGCGGTCGACTGATACAACACCTTGCCCTTGGCCCCAGCGGCGTCGGAGGCTGCTTGCGCCGCTTGCTGAGCAGCCGTGACGTTCTGGTTCGTCGTGGTCAGGCTGTTCTGCACACCAGTGAGCGCCTGCCCCTGCGAGGTGAGAGTGTCACCTTGCTGGTTCACCTTCGAAGACAGGCTGTCGACGACCGTCGCGTCCGCCTTGGTCTGTGCTACCGTCAGCGCATTGGCCGCTGCGGCGGCAGCATCCGTCGCCACTTTGTCCGTCACGGCCGACCAGGCGCTGCCGTTCCAGCGCTTCGGCGTATTGGCGTTGCCCGTGGTGTCAATCCACAGGTTTTGCGCCAAGCGGTCAGCAGCAGCCGGGGCGGCCGATTGCACGATCACCTTGCCTTTGCCACCGGCCAAAGTCGCCGCGTCCTGGGCGGCCTGCTGAGCAGCATTGACGTTCTGGTTGGTGGTAGCGAGGCTCGATTGCACGCCATCAATGCGCGTCGACTCCGCAGCGAGCTTGCCGTCCTGTTCAGTTACCTTCGTTTCTACCGTAGTCACGCGTGCTGCCAGACCATTGGCCGTCTGCACTGCCTGGCCGATATCGGTCCAGAAGGTGGCGTTCGGTGGCGGATTACCGGCCGGCACGTCGGCCTTGGCCTGGTATAGCTTGCCGTTCTCGCCCAGCACGCCCTGGCCAGCGGTGTAGGCCTGGTCGGGCTTGTAGGGCATCGAGTCAGCCAGATCGGCGATCGTGTCAATTTGCTGCTGCAGGTCCTGCTGCGCCTCGGCGACCTGCTCGCCCAGGTCCTGAATGCGCGCATTGACCGAGCCAGGAGTGCTCGGCGGGCCTGAGATCAGTTCGATCTCTTCCCGCAGCGCGGGCGCCAACTGGCCACCCTCGATCTTGTCCTTCAGCGCATCGAGCATGTTCTCGACATCAGTCGATGTAGAGGCCACCACTTTCAGGAAGGCGCTCACCCCGTAGGCATTCTTCGAGCGAACGAAATAGGCATAGTTGGTGGCAAACGCCAGACCGGTGTGGGTCAGGGACAGGCCTTGGCCCAGGTACTCACCCTCGGTTGCCTGCGGATTCGTCGAGAAGAAGTACTCGTAGGTTCCTCCATTCAGTCCATGCAGTGTGTTGCCCGGGATCAGAGTGATGGTGTCGATGGTCGCCTGCACCACGCACGACTCTGGAATAGGCGGGCCGTCGATGCTCACCGTGATGCTCGCCTCGCCGGAGCGGGTCAGCGGACCGAGAGCGGCCACACTCATGGTGTAACTACCAGACGGCAGGCCGGCGATCGGTAGCTGCAATGTGGTCGCCGGTACCTGCTGAGCCTGCACCGCGGTACCGCCTTTGCGGACGGTCACAGCGTACGAGGTGACCACACCGGCAGGCTGCAACCAGCTCAATACGCCCTGAGTAACTTCTGCGGTTCCATCCGGGGTCCAAGCCAGACCGGTAGGACTACCCAGGCCGCCAGCTGGCAGGTTGATGAAGCCGATCGGGTTGTACGGTTGGCCCACGGCATCGTCGAACTGCGCTGCATCGTACTGCTGCAGCTGGGCGGTGCAGCCCTGGTCAGCTCCCATGCTCCAGTTGGTGACGATAAACTCGCCCAGGATGTTCAGCGATGGCAGGTTCACGCGCACGGCGCGACCCGGTCGGCAGTTGTAGCCCAGGAAGTTCATCGGCACGCTGATGGTGCCGCCCGCACGCCGGCGGCGCAGCTCGATGTTCGCTAAGCGCTGGGCCTGGTACGCATCAGTGACGTAGGAAAAGGACAGCGTTTCTGCAGCCTCGCCGCCGTCCTCAATAACCCACTCTGCAATGCTTACCTCAGGGTAGTCGGTCTCAGTCCATGATTGCGAAGTGTCAATGAACGTGCCGCGCACCGTGTTGATCGCGGCGTCGTTGGTCGGCTCGGTGCTGCCGGTGATGGTGCCGACCACCATGTCCTCGGTGATCTCGAAGTCATAAGGGCCGTAGTACGCCCCAGCCTGGAACATCCAGCGACCACCGACACGAAGAGTCCGGCCACCACAGGCGGCCTCGAGCTTCTGCAGCACGTTGGTACGCTGCTCGTCGGCGCCGATCACACAGCTGCTGCGGTAGCGCGGGCTAGTGGTGTTATCTGGGTTGGCGACAGACTCGTCGCAAATATTGGCACCGCTTGCGAACGTCTCGAACACGATCTCATCGTCCGGCACGCCGCAACGATTGCGCAGGTACCACAGGATGTGAAGCGCTGTGTTCTCGGTATAAACGGCCGTTCCGCTGCGCGGGTCGTAGATGTCGTTGCGGCCACGGACGATGAAGCGTGCGTCAGGGATGCCAGAAGGGAATTTCTCGGCGCTGTACTTCAGCGACAGGCGCACGAACGACAGCCCACGGCCGATCTGCTCGTCTTTCCAGTCCGGGCAGTTGGCCTTGAGGAACGCGTTCACTTGGGTCGGGTTTACAACCAGCTCATAGGTGGCGTGCTCGCCGTAGGTGGCAATCTCCTCCTCGCCGAGGTAGATGTTCTCCAGAGCATCGACCGGGCCCTCGCAAAGGACGTAGACCAGGTGCAGCCATTCGCCATCGGTTTGGTCGCCGGCCTGCTCCTGCGCCCAGACCAAGACGCCGCCGGTACTGACGCGGCCAAGGATGAAGCGCGCGGGGGCCTTAGATGAGCGGACGGTCTGCTCCGACGGCTCGTTGTCACGCATCGGCGACTTGGTGTTGAGCTTCTCCTGCTGCTCAGCCATGTAGAAGGCCATGCCGGCGCCGATAGCCGCCCCCACCGGGCCGCCCTGGACAAAGCCAATCACCGCACCAACAGCTACCTGAGCAATCTTCTTAACGCCACCAGACATTATTCAACTCTCCAGACTGCAAGCGGATCGCACACCACGCGGGCGACCCCGTCGTCAGTGGTCGCCCAGAATTCATTTGCCCAATACACGGCCATCGACCGTCCGCCGGGCGCTTCGTAGATGGCGATGTCGCCGCGCTGGATGAAAGCTGGCGCCACCCGGGCGAAGCAGGCATCCCATGCTGCCTCGAGGCTGCCGTGCCGCTTCTTCAGCGCCCGCTTCGCCCCTGCCTCGGTCCTGTAGGTGCCGCGGTACGCCTCAGCCGGATCGGTACCGCAAACCGCTACCGCGCAGTCCGCCGCGAACAGGCAGCAGTCAAATTCGCCCCATGAAAAAGGCCGCTCTAAGGCGGCCTTGATCACTTCGCTGAGGCGTGTGGTCCAGTCTCGGTAGCGCATGGCTATTTCTCGTAGGTGAACGTCGGAGCGTCCTTCTTGGAGCCCCAGTAGATGGGCCATTCGGACATTTGGGCGATGGCGTAGAAGAATCGGTCACCCTGGTGGCGAGCCCGGTGGTTCTCGTCGGTGAAGCGCTCGGTACCCGTGCGGCTCCACTCGGCCATCCGGTCAACGATCGGGACGGTGATCTTGTTGCCGTCCTCGCCGTTGCCGGCGTAGGAAAAGGTGGCGGCGTCCATGCGGCCGGAGAAGAGGATGTCGGCGGCGTAGTTGCCCTGCTCGTCGAGCACCACAAACATCAGCTTGCCAGAGCGCCCGCGGCAGCCCCGGATATTGGTCTCGGTGATGATATAGCTGTCCAGGCCGGTGAGGGCTAGGTCGATTGACATGGGCGAGTTAGAGTTGTCGCTCTCCTGCGACTGCCCGACCTCACCGAACTGCCCTACCCCCAAATACGTGATGCCGCCGATCACCAGGTCGCCGGTGCCCGTGTGGGCGTACACAGGGCCGTCTTCGAAGTCGAGCTGACAGGCGTACACGCTTAGAAACCTGCCTGTGGAGATTATATCGACCACGCTCTGGCTGAATGGGAACGTCGAGGGCATCAGAAGGCCTCCCTGAACTGGTAGCTGCCACTGGCCACCACTGGCCGAACCGTCATGTTCCAGGTGTCCTGGGTCATGCGCATTTCTGAATATGGGTTGAGGTACTCGATTGCAGCCCCTGGCGCCATGGTGCGCCTGATTCGCTTGTTGAGCGGAACGATGGCCTGTCCTTGAGCGTTTGCGGTGACCGGGCGAACCACTTCGAACATCTCGCCGGCAACCGTGAGGTAATCGCCCGGGGCGAACACCTGCGCGCCAGGCGCGGCGCCGGCAACTTGCATCGATCTAGACTGAGCCGTACCGGTCACCACGGTGAGGCTGCCGACGCTATCGGTGCGACGCCGCGTGAGCGCCGGCAGGTTGAAGGTGCCGAACATGCCATCCAGATCGCCCAGGAACGCCGAAAGCTGACGCTCCTGCGCCCGAGTGAGCAGACCGAAGGTCAAGGTGCACTGCCAGTACGCCCCTGGCTGACCCACGATCTGCTGAGCGTTGGACAGCGTCGAGGTGAATGCCCGGCTGTTATTTACTATGCCCCATGTCATTTCAGACACGGGCAGCGATGCCGGCCATGCGAGAGCCATGCAGTACTCCTTGATCTATCGGTTGCGAGCGATCAGTTGGCGTGCTGGTCCGTTTGTCTTTAGGTCTCGCAGAACCAGGTTGTAGCCATCCTGAGCGCCCTTCTGGGCTGCCTGTTGGATGCGGGCTAGGGTTGCGTCGTCGGCTGTGCCTTGAACGCTGATGTGCTGAACGATAGGGGGTAGTCCAGTCTGGTTTGCAGGGAGCACCGAGGAAGACTGTGTTGCAATCGCTGCTGGCTCGACATAACCGCCACTGGCATACCCCTTCCTGTTGAGCCGATCGAGGTGGTCGCGCATTCCGGGCTGGCTGACAACCTCCTTACGGACCACGTACTCACCGCCGTGGACAACACCCTTCGGTTCAAACTTTCCGCCGTCTCCGGTATAGCCGCCAGCCGCAAAGCCAGACCGCGAGATCGTCTCGCTGAAACCGGTCATGGTGCCACTGCCTGCAGCCGCTGCTCCCCCTCCTCCGCCTAGGAATCCTAGGGCAGAGCCAAGGAAGCCGGCGGCCGCTTGGCGCACCTGAATCCGAATGAGGTCGGCCACTACCTGGTCAGCGAAGTCCTTGAAAGACAGCTTGCCGGTCTTCACGAAGTTGACCACGGCGTCTTCCATGTTGCCGAAGGCGTTGCTGAACAGGTTGCGAGTCTGCCCCGCAACGTCCCTGGCACTGTCCATGTAGTCCTGGAAGGCGCCGCGGGCGCCGTTGCTCCAGTCGGCCTGGGCTTGGTCGATCTGGGACCATCCCTCGCGCTGAGCAGCGACACGCTTCTGAAGAAACTCCCGTTCGATGTCGATCTGCGCCTGCAGGTCCTGCCGCTGCTTCTCGCCCTGGGCGTTGGCCAGCTCGGTCTGCAACTGAAGGATGCGGTTGTTGGTGTCCTGCTCGATCCTCAGGCGCTCTTGCATGCGGGTTGCATCCTTCTGGCCCATACCCACGGCATCAGCCTGCGCAGCGTACTCCATGCGCTGGGTAGCCAGCTGCCGCTCCATCTGGGCGCGGTACTGCTCGGCCTGGGTCAAGCCCTGGGCGCCCTTGATCGCCGCGGCGTAGTTCGTCGAGGCCTGCGCCAGCGCCTTGCCGTACTCCTCCTGGCTGATCTTGCCCTTCTGGAAGGCCAGGTCCAGCTGCTGCTGCTCCTTGGTCAGGGCACGGGCGGCCTGGGCTGCTGGGTCGTACTGGCCATACAGGCGAGCGAAGGTATTTTCCGCCTCGGCAACGCCTCGATTGACGTTCTTCGGCGCGTTCTTCTTCGCCTCGCGGGTTTTGATGTCCGCGATTTCCTGCTCGATGTTCTTCCGGGCTGTGGCGTATTTTGCTTCCTCAGCGGCAGTGAAAACGCCAGCCTCAACAGCTTTCGCCTTTGCCTTGTCGAGATCGGCGAGGTCTTTATTCAGTCGCTGAGTCTGGGTCAGGGCGCTCTTATAGCTGGCGTCAAGCGCGTCCAGGCCCTTGCGGCCTTCCTCCTGAACCCGTCGGCGCCTCTCCTCTTCTTCCAGCGTTTTCTGGTTAACCCTGAGGATTTCCTGCCGCTTGCTCAGTTCTTGTTCAATCTCAGCTATGCGAGATCTGGTCGTATCATCTTCATAGCCCGTATTGAGCAAGCTATTCCGATATGCCAATTCCTGCTGAAGCTTCTTGATCGCCGACTCTTCGCTCTCGGCACTTCTCCTGCCAATGCTGGCGAAGGCATCGAGAACCTCATTGGTGGCGTCCTTGATGTTGAGCCAGCCGCGCTCGATCAGACCCAGGTTCTCGCGGATCTTGGAGGTGCGCTGCCCCATCGCCTCGGCGTAGGTGCGCTCCGCCAAGTCGGCAGCAGCCACGGCTTTACCCTGATCCGACAGGGCCTTGATTTGGGCATACACCGACGCGGTCAGGAATCGGTATTTCTCGTCCAGTTCGACAATGCCCGCGACCGGATCCTTGCCGAGCTTGATGAACTCGGCAACCGTTTCTTCTATGGCCTTACCAGTGACTCGCTGCATCTCGACGGCTGTGGTCGTGATCAGCTTAAAATTCCCGGTTGTGTTCTCGCCTGCGGCGGTCAATTGCGCCAAGGCTCCGGCGGCCTGACCGAACGTCCCCGTTACCTGGTCGGCTGACTCCGCCAAGCTGATCAATTGCGCCTCGGACGCCTTGGAGAAGTTGCCTGTCAGAATCAGGCTGTTTCGAAGGGCATCCGATTGCTCGGAGCCCTTGTAGTAGGCCAGGGCCAGCGCGCCGGCGGCAGCGGCAGCAACAGTGAATGGATTCACCAAGCCAAGGATGTAACCGCCCATGGCCTGGGCTGCTGGGGCGATGCCGCCAAACATATCTTTGAGCTGTCCACCCTGCTGAAGCAGGACCGTCAATGGGGCCTGGCCTGCTTGAAGGCTGATCGCGATGTCGGTGAACTGCGCAGGTAGCATATTCAGGTTGTTGCGCATGGCCTTGGCGGACATTCCTGTCCTGTTCATGCTCTCTGCGGATTCGCCAAGCGCGTCGCGCATTGTGTTGATGCGCTGGGTGTACTCGACGAATGTGTCGCTCTCGACGATTCCGGCCTTTTTGAACTTGGCCAGCTTCTCCTGCATGTCGTCGAGGCGCCCGAGAGCAGCAACCGTTGGGTTGATCTGACCCAGCAGCTGGGAAAGCTCCTTGCGTTGATCGTCAAGGCTGCTGCTCACGCCATCAGCAGATGCAGCTGCCGCATCGCCAGCGCGCTCCATGCGCTCAAGAGATCCGGTTAGATCGTCCGCATTGCGCTTTGCGCCCCGCGAGTCGATTGTTACCGCCAGGCGGGATTCCTGCGCCATACCTTTCTCCGGGGGTTAAAAACCCGCCGGAGCGGGTTCTGTTATTTCATTGGCTCGATGATGTTCTTGTAACACTCGGCGTAGGCCGCGTTTCTGAAGTCAGACACGAGCTTTTTCTTACCGGCAGAGCTGTTCGCGACAGGTGCGGTGTACGCCTTTACCACCATGGCGTCAGAGAATTTGCTTTGGTCGCCAACGGATGACATGGCGTCCTCAAGCAAATCGCCGTTCTGGCGCGCCTCCATTGCTTTTCCCGCCATGGCAGATATTTTTTTGCAGGTCTCTTCGCCGCTTGCGGCAAGCGCTGAAAAAGGCAGACAGATAAGGGCGGCGATCAATAGCGTTCGATTCATGGCTTCCTCCATAAAGATGGCCAGAATCTACCACCATCAGGAGGAAGCGCCAAAACCCTGCACAGGCGGAGCGGAAAACGAAAAGGCACCCGAAGGTGCCCTCTCATTGCCTCTGAGCAACGCGGCGATCATCGATACTTAAAAGGAGCCGGTGTGGTGAGCAACGGCTCGGCCTTGTCCCATGTGCCGCGATACCCTCGCACCTGATATGAATAACCTGGCTTCAAGTCCAGCAGTAAGCCTCGCAGGTCTCCGCCTGCGCAACCCATGTTGTTTTTGATGGCCAGCTGCACTGGGCCAGGCTGATGATAGAGAGTCACAGATTTCCCGCTCGTGGTCTCGGCTGCAAGCTTCTCGTTCAAGAAAACTTGCATCCCTGCGCCAAAGCAGCTTATTGCGCCAGCGTCTTGAGTGAAAACGATCCTTGCATCATCAGGGGTCGTTGGGCGGCTGAATGCGTAAACATCATCCGCCTGGACCTGGACTGCAGCATCAGGCGAAACCCTAGCGGTCTCGCATCCGGTTGCCGCGATGCAGGCCAACCCTATAAAAATCCATCGTTTCACAGCGCGCCCTCCTTGAATTGAGGGCAATCTACCACAGCCTGGAAGCCGCCGGCGCACACCTATCAGTAGGTCCGCGCCCTGTCCACCCATCCACCCTGGACGGAAAGCCAGTACCAGCCCGGCACGGCGCCGTAGTAGCGTTGTGCCTCCCAACGAACTGCCCCGGTCCGTTGCCGGAAAGCCCATGGACTGGGGTGTTATGATCTAGGAGGATCAACATGAGCGAACAACGCGTAATCACTCCCTTCGAGCTCGGCGTATGCGCTGCACTTCAGGTAATAGGCACATCCCTGGCAACTCTGGACCCTTCGCTGCGCAGCAAGATTGAAGAAACAGCGAAGACTCTGATCGCCTCCATGCCAGCTGACAAATCCATCATCAAAGATCGGTCTGCGTATCACCTGCCTCTCGAATCTTTGATTCAAGGCCTTTTCCCAGAGCGGAATTCAAAATCTGACGTGTAACCCACGACAGGAGTTTCCCGGCGTCTTCGTGGCCCGGGAAACAATTTTGGGCTGAGCTCATGATTTCTCCTGCGGCCTGGCCGCGTCAGTCGTTGCTGTTCTGCTCCGCCCAGTTGGCGCGGAATTCTTCATCCAGAGCGAACACCACTGCCTCGAGCTCGTCACGATCGATGGCGGTCGGGTGCCTAGCCAGGTACTCGCTCACCATGCCTGCGGTGATCGGCGCCGGCGCGGCCATCATGCCGACGTACTGCCGTGACCTGCTGATCGCGTTGTAGGCGTCGAGCAGCTGGTCAGTGACCGGGTCAATCTCTGGGGCCTCCGGTACCGCGCCTACGCCGCTCAGTCGCTCGCGTTTCCAGCGCTTTTTCTCGTTCTCTTCGCCCGCCCAGTCGCGACCCCATCGGTAGACGGCGAGGGCTTTCCCACCGATTCCTTGATGCGCTCCTCGACGCGGTTGGCGATATCGACGCCGGTGCGCAGAGCGAGGAAGTAGACGCTCGGCATCTGCTCGATCAGGGCCTTGCCGAGCTCCGGGGTGTACGGCGCCGGTTCGCCCGGACGCTCGGCCACGTCGACGCCCTGCCAGTCCTTGATCAGGTGGTGCGCCACCAGGTCCATGTAGAGCTCGTCGTCCACCTCGATCTCGACCTGCGGGATCTGCGCGACGCTGAACTGCTTGGTGCCGACGCCGGCCTGGGAGTCTATCGCCGCCAAGTGCCGGTTGATCAGCGCGCGGTGCGATCGGTATACGGGGTCGGCGGCGGAGCCGACCAGGATCTTGGCGCCCGGGGCGAACTCCACCCAGCGCTGGCCGTGGAGGTCCATCTCGGGCTTGCGAGCAATAGTGAATCCCATGTTCTTCCTCTGCGGTAAAAGGCCCGACACGCACCGCAGGGCGCGCCGGGCAATGATTACGCCGTGACAGTGATCGCCGCGGTGCCTTTTTTGGTGCCATCCACGGTGCTGGTGGCGGTGATGGTCGCGGTGCCGACAGCCACACCTGTCACGACGCCGGTGGCGCTGACGGTGGCCTTGCTCGCATCGGAGCTGGACCAGGTAACGGTCTGGGTCGCGCCAGCCGGGGTGACGGTAGCGGTCAAGTTGGTAGTAGCACCAACGGCCACGCTGGCGGTCGACGGGGCCACGGTCACGCCAGTTGGCGCTGGAGGCGCCGGACGGCGGGTGATGGTCGGCGATACGCGACGGGCGGTGTAGGTCAGCTCCACCTGGATGATGTCGGTGGCTCCGCCATCCGGCCAGGAGCCGCTGATTTCCATCTCCGGGATTAGGATGTCGTAGGCGCCGTCGGCATTGCCCAGAGTGAATTCGAAGCTGATCGCATCGCCGGTCTGCTGCTTCTTCCACAGCTCGTAGGCCGTCTTCGACCAGCTCAGCGTGATGCTGCCCGACGGCGTGAAGGTGGTCGGGATGATATTGCCGGCAAAGGGGTTTCCGTTGCCGATACAGCGCTGGGTCTGGACGGCATTGTCGAACTGCAGGTTGAAGGTGTCGACGCAAACGTTGTTGTCGCCGACCTGGACCCCGTTGAGCTTGAGGCCGGAGACGTCCTTGAAGCCATAGCGGCGCTGGAATGCTTCGGCCACCGGCGTGAGGATGAAGTTGGTGTTGTCGCCCTTGTCCTGCCAGCCGGTCGCAGCAAAGCTGGTGGTCACCTCGATCTCGCCGTCATTCGGCACTTGGATGTTCATTGTGGCGACCTGGGCGCCGGTGGCCTTGCCGGCGATGCCGACGTCCGCGGCATAGTAGCCCAGGCTAAAGCTGATCCGGTCGTTACCCATGGTCAGGACGTTGTTGTCCCAGTCCTTGCCGAAGCAGGAGGCCATGAACTCGTCCAGCGCGCCGAAGCGCATCTTGGTACCAACATCGCCGGCCACGTCCACGGTGGTCTGGGCAGTGCCCTGCGACATGCGGTCTTCGCCGATCTCGTTGTTCTCGGCAGTGTTGTAGGTGGGCCCGACACCGAAGCTGGTACGCGTCAGCACGTTCCAGGGGCCTGGCGGGGTGGTGCCTGGCGTGACTTCACGAATCCAGGCCGTTGCAACTTTTGCTCCCGAACTCATCGGAGCCTCCTTAGATCATTTTTTGATCCGGGGAGGCGTGTTGATCAGAGGGGCCTTTCGGCGTGTCTGGTCAGCGTGCCCGGTGGTTCAGGTTGTTCAGATGTTCAGTTCGACCTCGACTGAGGTCAGGACTTGGCGGTTAACCTCGCCGAAGGTGGTGAGGTCGACGTACTGGAGGTTGACGTACTCGACGCTGAGGCCGGTCTTCTCGTTGAAGGCCTTGATCGCGCCATAGATCTGGTCAGCCAGCACGCGACGCTCTTCGCGCACTTGGTCAATGGTCATGCTTTCACTCATCGCCCTTCTCCTTTGCCGAAAGCCAGCGCTCCCATGCGGCAAGCGCAGCCTTAGCCGCGCGGATCAAGCTGCGGTGCAGCTCCACGGTTGTCTTGGACATGATTGATGTCACCCCTTTGGGCTAACTGGTGGGCGCCAATGGATAACCACTCTTGCACCGCTCGACATGGGGTATTTCTCCTATGAGG
>NZ_JWLN01000058.1:0-14572 GCF_000814065.1 Pseudomonas sp. C5pp
ATGCCCGTCACCTCCCTCCGCAGTCCCTTCGCTCGGCCTCCTGAAGTCGCAATCGGCGGCGCCTGAACTATCGCGCGCTTAAAAGCAAAAGCAAGAGCAAGAGCAAGAGCAAGAGCAAGAGCAAGAGCAAGAGCAAGAGCAAGAGCTGCTAGGTTATGGCTGGGAGGCAATGGCCTTTTCGATGGCTGCCCGGAACGCTGGATCATCCGGCTTGGTCAGGCTGGAGAAGTTACCTATCACCTTGCCTTTACGGTCCACCACGTACTTGTAGAAATTCCACTTCGGCGCACTGCTCTGGCTGGCAAGCTCCGCGAACAGCGGTATCGCATCCGCGCCCCGAACCGCCTGTGTCTTGGTCATGGTAAAGGTGACGCCATAGTTGGCATAACAAACCTTGGCAGTCTTCTCGCTGTCGGCGTCCTCCTGCTTGAAGTCATTGGAAGGCACACCAAGCATTTCCAGCCCTTGCTCGTGATATTCCTTGTAGGTCGCCTCAAGCCCCTCGAACTGCGGCGCGAAACCGCAGTAACTGGCCGTGTTGACCACCACCAGCGGCTTGCCTGCAAAGCGCTGGCACAGGTCCACCTGCCCCTTGCCCCGCAACTCTGGCAGGCTACCCTGCAACAACGCCGGGCAATCGGCAGCCCAGCTCGATGCGCCGGCAAGCAGGGCCAGCACCGGCACCGTCAACCAATGTGCACGCATGACTCTTTTCTCCCGCAAGACAATCCTCGAACTTGCAGGGTAGCGCCTAACAAACACTCATGCCCAATTGCATCAACGCCATCCCGCCCTTGTGCCAGCCCCACCACACCAGCGCCAGCAACGACAGGGCGGCGAGGGCCAGCAGCCCTCGAGCCAGGTAGCGGTTCATGCGGCCTGGGCCTGCAGGCGGGCGACCGGGCGTTCGCGCACGGGCCAATTGAGGGCGGCAGCCAGCAGGCTGAGCAGGATGGAAATCTGCCAGACCAGGTCGTAGCTGCCAGTGCGGTCATACACCACCCCGCCCAACCAACCGCCCAGGAAGGCACCCAGCTGGTGGAACAGGAAGACGATACCGCCAAGCATGGACAAGTTGCGCACGCCGAATACGGTAGCCACGGTGCCGTTGGTCAACGGCACCGTGGACAACCACAGCAGGCCCATGGCGATGCCGAACAGATAAGCACTGAATTCGCTCACCGGCGCCCAGAGGAACAGCACGATCACTACCGCACGCAGCAGGTACAACCCGGTCAGCAGGCGCGGCTTGGACATGCGCCCGCCCAGCCAGCCGGCAGTGAAGGTACCGACGATATTGAAAAGGCCTACCAGCGCCAGCACCGTGGTGCCGGTAGTCGCGGCAAGATGCTGGTCGACCAGGTAGGCCGGCAGATGCACGCCAATGAACACCACCTGGAAACCACAAACGAAAAAGCCCAGCGCCAGCAACCAGAAGCCGGAGTGCGAGCAAGCCTCGCGCAAAGCCTGGCTCAGGGTCTGTTCGGCTCCATGAGTGGGCAGAGGCCGGTCGCGCAGCAGGCCGACGAAAGGCACGATCAGCGCCACCATCAGGCCCAGGACCAGCAACGCTGCGGACCAGCCCAGCCACTGGATAAGGCCGAGCGTGCCCGGCAACATTGCGAACTGGCCGAAAGAACCAGCAGCACTGGCAATGCCCATGGCCATGCTGCGCTTTTCCGCCGGCACGGCACGCCCGACCACGCCGAGGATGACCGAGAACGAGGTGCCGGACAGACCGATACCGATCAACAAGCCGGCACTCAGCGACAACGACCAGGCCGAGTCGGCCATGCCCATCAGCACCAACCCGGCAGCGTAGAGAATACCGCCAATGATCACCACCCGCGCCGCGCCCATGCGGTCGGCCAGGGCGCCGGCGAACGGTTGCGCCAGCCCCCAGATCAGGTTCTGCAAGGCGATGGCGAAGGCAAACACCTCACGCCCCCAGCCGAAGTCCGCGCTCATAGGCGCCAGGAACAGGCCGAAGCCGTGCCGCACACCCAGGGATAGCGCCAGGATCAGCGCTGCCCCCACCAATACCCACCCGCTGGTTCGCCACACCGAAGTCATTGTCGTTATCTCCAGCACATCGCAAGGTTTTACGGGTATATACCCGCTTATAGTCGTATCAATTTCAAGCCAGCTGATTCAGCAAACGGACCAGTTCATCCCGCTGCCCTGCCCCCAGCCGCTCCACCAACTCTGCCTGTGCCTGTTCCCAGGCCGGATGGGCCGCGTGCAGCAATTGGGTACCGGCCTCGGTCAGCAGCACCACGCGGTTGCGTTGGTCGTCACCATCGGCCAAGGCCACCAGCCCTTCAGCCTCCAGCACCCGCAGGTTGCGGCCCAGGGTACTGCGCTCCAGGCCCATGGCCTCCGCCAGGGTGGTGATACTGGGACGATCGAGCCGCTGCAGATGACGCAACAGGGAAAACTGGGCGACATTGACCCCAAAGCTGGCAAGGGCCTCGTCGTAATGCCGGCTCACCCCACGGGCGGCGCGACGCAGATGGGTGCAGATGCATTCACTGGTCAACATGGATACGTGTATATACCCGCGTCATGTGTGTTGCAAGAGTTTTCACGACTGCCAGACACCTCAGCCTGGGTTCAGCCGCTTGCGAATCGGCTCGAACTCCACCGTGGCCTTGCGCGGTAGCGGGTCTGGAGCGCCCTGCTCGATTGCCTGCCAATAGCGCCACGGCACCTTGGTCGAGCCCAGCTCATAGTCCATGCCATCCCAGTTGTCTTCACGGAAGCTGTAGAAGGCCCAGTGCAACTGGTGGCGATCCAGCACGCTGAGCACGTCTTCCAGGTATTGCCGGCAGCCCGGCAGCCTGCGCATGCAGCCGAACTCGCCCACCACCAACCGAGAGCGGGGCACGTTCATGGCCGCGGCCCAATCCAGCGGCTGGCGCAGGTATTGCGCCACACGCTGGCCATCCCACTGCTGCGTCTGCCCCGCAAACGGTGCCGGGCCGGGATAGGCGATGGGTTGCTCGCGCGTCATGTTTGGTGCACTGGTCACCAGATAGGGCTCGTACATGTGCACGCTGTACAGCACCCGCTGGTCTTCCAGGGGAGCCGGCCAGTAACCGAAGGCGTCGGCGGCGGCGAACCAGCCGGCATCGAGCATGACCGGCGTGTCCGCGTCCTCCTCGCGAATGGCCGCTATCAACTGCCGATACAGGGCCGGCAGATCACGCGCAGTGCCCTGCTGCCCTGCATACCACTGCTGCATTTGCCCAGGGTTGGCATGCTCGGCCAGGCCACCGTGCTTCTCCGGGGCGGGCTCGTTGACCAGGTTGTAGGCGGCGATGGCCGGGTGACCTTTCAGCTCACGGGCCAGATCCCGCCAGAAGGCCGCAGACTGCAACCAGTAGCGTTTGTCCTGCCAGAGGCGGTCGTCGAACTGGCCCTGGTTGTTTTGCGACCAGCGCATGCCGGGTAACGAGAGCGGTGAGATGACCACCTTGAGGCCGGCCTGGTGGGCGCGGTCGAGGGTAGCTCGCAGCGTGGCCAGGTCGGCGGCAGGCAGGCCTTGGTAGGCATCGGCATCGCCGATGAGGAAATCGCGTTCCGCCGGCTGCCATTTGTCGTAGGACAGCCGCACCCAGGTCGCGCCATAACCGCTCAAGGCGTCGAAGTAGACTTGGTCAGGTGGCAGCCGGTTGAAGCTGTTGCCACCGTGGCGGGGGGTGTTCCAGAAAGCCATGAGATCGGCGGCCACGGCGGCAGGCCCCATGGCCAACAAAAACGCAGCGAGAATGACATGACGCATGGTGTCGACACTCCTCGACAGGTTGCGGGAGGGACAAGCATACGTCGGTGAAAAGATGCCGGTTCTTGCTGAGTTTTTCAGGAATTTACCGGCACGTTAGGCTCAGAAATGCCCTACAGAAAAATCCCGCCGCGTGGTCACTTGTAGGAGCAAAGCTCAGAGGCCCAACGCCAACCCCAGCACCACGGCCAGTTCGAGCAACTCCAGCATTGCACCAGCGGTATCGCCGGTAGTCCCGCCCAGGCGCCGGCACATCAGGTGCCGCAACCAGGCAAACACCGCCAACGCCAGCACCACGATCCACCCGCCCAGGACCAGGCAGAAAAGCACACAGCCCAGCAGCACCCAGCCGGCCGCCTGCCGGGGCAGGTGCTCGGCCAGCGCCTGCCCCAAACCGCCCTGCCGTACATAAGGTGTACTCAGGAAAAGCCCGAGCATCGCCGCCCGCCCGATCAACGGTGCCAATAGCAACTGTGCGCCAATGCCCTGCTCGACCAGCACCCACAAAGCGCAGAACTTCAGCAACAGCACCAGCACCAGGGTGACCACGGCAATCGGCCCGCTACGTGGGTCCTTCATGATCAGCAAGGTGCGTTCGCGGTCACCGAAACCGCCAAGCCAAGCGTCGGCGCTGTCCGCCAAGCCATCCAGGTGCAAGGCGCCACTGAGCAACACCCACAACGTGAGCAGCAGGGCCGCGTGCAGCGGCGCAGGCGTGCCCTGCAGCAGGTAGCTGGCCAGCCACAGCAACAGGCCGAACAGCAACCCGACCAGCGGGTAGCAGAGCAGCGAGCGCCCCACCTCGCGCGGCGCCGGCATGCCCGGCAGACTCACCGGCAGGCTGCTGAGAAACTGCAAGGCAATCCACAACGGCAACATGTCAGCGCCCCTCGACCCACTGGCCGTCGTCACCCGGCACCAATCGCATGAGCGCAGCGTGGCCGACTTCGACCTGCAGCAACTGCGCCCTTGGCAAACCACGGGCACGGGCCAGCAGCAGCCGCATAACGCCGCCATGGGTGACCAGCAGCACACGCTTGCCAGCATGCTGATGGCTCAGGCGCTCGACAGCCGCCAGCACACGCTCGGCGAACGCCTCGACCGGCTCGCCATTGGGCGGTGTAAACGCGTAAGGGTCCGCCCAGAAGCGCCCCAGCGCGTCCGCCTGGTCTTCCATGATCTGCGCCGCACTACGGCCCTCCCAGTCGCCAAAATGCAGCTCCTGCAATGCCGCTTCGCGCTGCACAGGCAGGTTCAGCCGCTCGCCCAGTTCCTCGGCAAAACGGGCACAGCGCTGCAGCGGCGAACTGACCAGCACCTCCCACGGGCCGGCTTCGGCCACGGCTTGACGCATCTGCGCCCAGCCCTTGTCGGTCAAGGCATCATCAAGGCTGCCACGCAGGCCGCCCTGTTCCGTTTCGCCATGGCGCAGCAGGTCGAGGATCATGCCGGGCGGTCCGCCACAGCAGCCTCGGCGAAGGTCGCCATCTGCTCGTGCAACGCACAGGCCAGGCGCAACAGCGGTACGGCCAGGGCAGCCCCACTGCCCTCGCCCAGGCGCAGTCCCAAGGCCAGCAACGGCTCGGCCTGCAAGGCGTCGAGCAAGGCTTTGTGCCCAGGCTCTGCGCCTTGGTGGGCGAACAGCAACCAGGCCCGGCACTGCGAGTTGAGGCGCACCGCCAGCAGCGCGGCGACACTGCAGATGAAGCCGTCCACCAGTACCGCGATACCCGCCTGCGCACAGCCAATGTAGGCACCGGCCAAGGCCGCGATCTCGAAACCACCGACACAGCCCAGTGCCTGCAATGGATCGTTGGCGCTAAGGCCATGCAGGCTCAACGCACGCTCGATGACCTCGGCCTTGTGCCGCACCCCGGCGTGGTCCAGGCCGGTACCCGGGCCACTCAATTCAGCCGGTGGGCAGCCGAGCAACACGCTGGCCAGGGCAGCGGCAGCCGTGGTGTTGCCAATACCCATCTCGCCACCGATGAACAGCTGCGCGCCCTGTTCGGCGGCGCGCAGGGCACTATCGCGACCGGCCTGCAGGGCGGCCTGCAGCTGGCCCTCGGTCATCGCCGGCTGGCGGGCGAAGTTGGCGGTACCGGCGCCAAGGCGCAGATGGCGCACGCCAGGCAGTTCCAGGTGCGGGTCGATGGTGCCCAGGTCGACCACTTCCAGACTCGCCTGCAGCTGGCGCGCCAGCACGCTGATTGCCGCGCCACCACCGACGAAGTTGCGCAGCATCTGCCCGGTCACCGCTTGCGGGTAGGCCGAGATGCCTTCCTCGACCACGCCGTGGTCACCGGCAAAAATGCTGATTGCGGCGTTATCCAAGGTCGGCCGTTCACACCCCTGCAGGCCGGCCAGCTGAATGGCCAATCCTTCCAGTTGGCCTAGCGAACCGGCAGGTTTGGTCAGCTGCTGCTGACGGGCGCGGGCCTGGTCCATGGCGGCGTTGTCGAGAGGTTGGCAGGCGTCACGCCACCAGGCTTGGGTCATAGTGCAGGTCCTTTGAGCATTAGGGGCAGGCCGGCCACAGTCAGCACCACGCGCTGACAGCGTTCGGCCACGGCCTGGTGCAACCAGCCGGCCAGGTCGACATAGCGACGAGTCAGCTCGCCCATGGGCACGACGCCCAGGCCGGTTTCGTTACTGACCAGGATGACCGTGCCCGGCAACTGTTCCAGGCAGGCCAGCAGCGCATCACGCTCCTCGGTCAGGCGCTGGTCGTCTTCGAGCATCAGCAGGTTGGTCAACCACAGGGTCAGGCAATCCACCAGCAGGCAGCGCCCTTCGGCCGCTTCGGCGCGCAGTACCGCGGCCAGGGCCAGGGGTTCTTCGATCAACCCCCAGTCATCGGGGCGACGCTGGCGGTGCAGCAGCACGCGTTCGTTCATTTCACCATCCAGCGGCTGGCTGGTGGCGATGTAGGTCACCGGCAGGCCACTGGCGCTGGCCAGCTGTTCGGCCAGGCGGCTCTTGCCCGAGCGGGCGCCGCCGAGGATCAGGTTGAGCATGTCAGGCCACCCCACAGAGCTGGCGCAGGCGCGCGGTGTCCAGATGCTTTTCCACCAGGTCGGCCAGGCGCTCGATATCGCGTTCGCGCAGGGCCTGGTAATCGACGACCTGCACATCATCCAGCCCAGCCCAGCGCAGCAGCGCCGCGCACGACTGGCTGCCTTCGAACAGGCCGTGCAGGTAGGTGGCAAGTATCTGGCCATCAGCGCTGACAGCACCATCGCAACGCCCATCGGCAAGTTGCACGGCTGGCTGCTCCAGGGCAGGCCCCGTGGTGACGCCGGCATGAATTTCATAACCGGCAACCGGGACTGCTTCCAGGTTCAGCGTGCCGGCAACGTTGCGCAGTTGTTTCTCGGCTTCGAGCACCGTGGCGTAATCGAGCAGGCCAAGCCCCGGGCTGGAGCCAGCAGCCCCCTCGAGACCAAGCGGGTCATGCACTTCGCGGCCCAGCATCTGCAAGCCACCGCAGATCCCGATCAGCTTGCCGCCATAGCGCAGGTGCCGGTCGATGGCCTTGTCCCAACCGCGCTCACGCAGTTGCGCCAGGTCGCCGCGCACACTCTTGGAACCCGGCAGGATGATCAGGTCGGCGGCCGGGATCGGCTGGCCCGCGCCGATGAACTGCAGGTCCACCTGGGGGTGCAGGCGCAGTGGGTCGAAGTCGGTGTGGTTGCTGATACGCGGCAGCACCGGGACGATCACCTTGAGCACGCGCTCGGCCTTTGCCCCCTGGCGTGCATCGATGCCGTCTTCGGCTTCCAGATGCAGGTCGTTTACATACGGCAGCACGCCCAGTACCGGTTTGCCGGTGCGCTGTTCCAGCCAGTCCAGCCCCGGCTGCAGCAAGGCGATGTCGCCGCGGAAGCGGTTTATGACAAAGCCCTTTACCCGCGCCTGCTCACTGGGCGACAGCAGTTCCAGGGTGCCGACGAGATGGGCGAACACACCACCACGATTGATGTCGGCAACCAGGATCACCGGGCAGTCCACCGCTTCGGCAAAACCCATGTTGGCAATGTCACCGGCACGCAGGTTGATCTCCGCCGGCGAGCCCGCGCCTTCGACCATGACCACCGGCCAGGCAGCACTCAGGCGCTGGTGCGAAGCCAGCACCGCCTGCATGGCGATGGCCTTGTAGTCGTGGTAGGCCACCGCGTTCATGCTGGTGACGGCACGGCCATGGATGATCACCTGGGCGCCGGTGTCGCTGTTGGGCTTGAGCAGCACCGGGTTCATGTCGGTGTGTGGTTGCAGCCGGCAGGCCTGGGCCTGCACCGCCTGGGCCCGGCCGATTTCACCGCCATCGGCGGTCACCGCGCTGTTCAGCGCCATGTTCTGCGGCTTGAACGGCACCACGCCGACGCCCTGGCGCAACAGCCAGCGGCACAGTGCGGTCACCAGCGTGCTCTTGCCGGCGTCGGAGGTGGTGCCTTGCACCATGAGGGTGGTCATGCCGTTTCCTTCTGATAGGCCGCCAGGGCTTGGGCCAGGCGCTGTTCGTCCGCCGCACAGGCTGGCAGCCCCAGGCGTATCGCCTGCGGCTGCTCGAACAGCCGCACCAGGATGCCGCGGCGGGCGAGAAAGTCATGCAGTTGCGCAGCGTGCTCGCTGCGTACGTACTGGAACAGATCGCAACCACCGCTGGGCGCCAGGCCGGCGCTGCGCAACAGCATAGCCAGCCGCTGGCTGGCGGCAGCGCAGCGTTCGACCTGCACACGCTGGGCGACGTGGTCGGCCAGGCTGGCCTGGGCCAGCACCCGGGTCGGGCCATTGACAGTCCACGGGCCGAGCAACTCGGCCAGGCGCAGCAGCAGGCTGCGTTCGGCGGCAACGAACCCCAGGCGCACACCAGCCAGGCCGAAGAACTTGCCGAACGAGCGCAGCACGATCAGCCCCGGGCGCTCGGCACAATCGACCACGCTTTGCGCCGGGGTGTTGTCCATGAACGCTTCATCGACCAGCAGCCAGCCACCGCGGGCGGCCAGGCGCATGTGCCAATCCAGCAGGCGTTCACGCGGCACCCGGCGGCCGGTAGGGTTGTTGGGGTTCACCAGCACCAGTACGTCGAGGCTGTCGAGCGTCGCCTCGACCTGCGCTTCATCCAGCTCCAGCAACTGGTGCCCCGCCCGTTGCCAGGCGTATGGATGCTCGGCATAGCATGGCGTCAACACCCCTACCCGGCCGGCTGCACGCAGCAGCGGCAAGGCCTGGATCGCGGCCTGGGAACCGGCCACCGCCAGCAATTGGCGGGCGCCGTAATACGCACGCGCGGCGTCCTCCAGGCCGTCCTCGGTCTCCGGCAGGCGGGCCCAGGCCTCCATGGGGATCGGTGGAATCGGGAAAGGCCATGGCGCAATGCCGCTGGACAGGTCGAGCCACTGCTCGCGGGCGATGCCGTATTGCCGTACCGCCCGCAGCAGGCGGCCTCCGTGTTCAAGCATTGATATAGGCCCCCAGGCAGATCACCAGCAGCCACAGCCATACGCCGCGCTGCACCAGGCCCCAGCCACGCTCGATGGCGTCGGCGTCGGCCATTGGCCCGTCACCCAGGCGTGGCCGCTCATGCAGCTCGCCGTGGTACACCGCCGGGCCACCGAGTTCCACCCCTAACGCACCAGCACCGGCGGCCATCACCGGCCCGGCATTGGGGCTGTCCCACAGCGGGCCCTGCTTGCGCCAGCAGGCCAGGGCCAGGCGGGTCTTGCCCAGCAGCGCGTAGGTCAACGCCACCAGCCTGGCGGGAATATAGTTGAGCACATCATCGACCCGCGCCGCACACCAGCCGAAACGTTCGAAGCGCTCGTTGCGGTAGCCCCACATGGCGTCCAAGGTGTTGCTCAGGCGGTACAGCACCACGCCAGGCGCGCCGGCGACCACGAACCAGAACAGCGCGGCGAATACCGCATCGCTGCCATTCTCCAGCACCGACTCGGTGGCCGCCCGGGCCACCGCAGGCTCGTCAAGTTCGCGGGTTTCGCGGCTGACCAGGTAGCCCACACGGCGCCGCGCTTCTTGCAGGTCACCCTGGCGCAAGGCACTGGCCACTGGCAACACGTGTTCACCCAGGCTGCGCAGCCCGACAGCGCAGTACAGCGCCAGCACATCGACCAGCCAGCCGATGTACGGCAGCCAGGACAGGATCAGTGCCACCAGGGTAAGCGGCACCACAGCCAGGAACCATGCGCTCACCCCGTGGCTGCGCCAGCCGCGCCCACCGGCATTCAGGCGGCGCTCGAGGTTACTGGCCATGTTGCCGAAGGCTACCAGCGGATGGCGCCGCTGCGGTTCGCCCAGCAAGGCATCCAGGGCCACCCCGGCCACGGTCAGCAAGGCCACGCTCATTGGCGCTCTCCCCATTGGTTCTCAAAGAGCATTTCACTCAAGGGCCGTTCCTCTGCCCAGTTCTCCAGCACCAGCATTGGTGCCGGGTAGAACTCGGTCACCGGCCCCAGGCACAGCACCGCGACCGGCTTGGCCCCGGTCGGCATACCCAGCAGCGCCGCCAGCGCCTGCGGGTCGAACAGCGACACCCAGCCCATGCCCAGGCCTTCGCCACGGGCTGCCAGCCACAGGTTCTGGATGGCGCAGGCCAGCGAGGCCAGGTCCATTTCCGGCAGGGTGCGGCGGCCGAAGATATGCGGCTCGCGGTTGTCCATCAGGGCGGCCACCAGCAGCTCGGCGCAGTCATTGATGCCTTCCACCTTCAGTTTCATGAAGGCGTCGGAGCGTTCGCCCAAGGCTTCGGCGGTACGCACCCGCTCTGCTTCCACCAACGCCTGGATGCGCGCACGCAAGTCGCGCCGGGTGATGCGGATGAAGCGCCAGGGCTGCATCAACCCGACGCTCGGCGCCTGGTGCGCGGCAGCCAACAGGCGGCCCAGCAGTTCCGGGGCTACCTCGCCACCGGCGAAATGGCGCATGTCACGGCGTTCACCGATGGCCCGATAGATCGCGGCGCGCTCGGCGTCGCTGTAGGCGTGTTCGCTCATGGTCGCAACAGCGCCGCCGCCGCATCAGGGTTGGAGGGAAAGTAGAAGTGCACGTAGGAAGCCGTCAGCCGACCCAGGCGGTACACCGCTTCGTTGCCGCGCCCGCCGTTGGGGCTCAGGCCACGTGCGATCGGCTCCAGTACGGTACTGGTCAACGAATGGTGATAGGTGTGACCGCGCAGGGTGCCTTCCGGCAGTTCCACCGCTTGCAGGGCCAAGGCAGCCAGGCGCTTCTGCATGGTCGCTTCGCCCGGCAGCAGGCCGAGCAGCTCGGCACGCTCGCCGGCCACGTCGGTCAGGGCATCAAGCAGGTACAGCATGCCGCCGCACTCTGCCAGCAACGGTTTGCCCTGGGCGTGATGGGCACGGATCGCCTCGCTCATCGGCGCGTTGGCAGCCAGGGCGTGGTGGTGCAGTTCGGGATAACCGCCTGGCAGATACAGGCTGTCCACTGCTGGTAGTTCGCGGTCATGCAGCGGCGAGAAGAACTCCAGCTGCGCGCCCAGGTTGCGCAGCAGGTCGAGGTTGGCGCCATAGGTGAAGGCAAAGGCCTCGTCCCGCGCCACGCCAATGCGCACACCGGTCAACGAGGCGGCACTGGCTTGCGGCTCGGGTTCGGCAAAGGTCACTGGCGGCGGCAAGGCGGCATCGCAACTGGCGCCAAGCGCCTCGGCAGCGGCATCCAGGCGAGCGTCCAGGTCGTTCAGCTCGCTGGCCTGGACCAGCCCCAGGTGACGGCTGGGTAGCTCTATACCGCGCTCGCGGGACAAGCCGCCATACCAGCGCAGGCCTTCGGTCAGGCTACCTTCCAGCAGTTGCGCGTGGCGCAGGCTGCCCACCCGGTTGGCCAACACACCGGCAAACGGCAGGTCCGCCTGGTAGCGTGCCAGGCCCAGGGCCAGGGCGCCAAAGGTCTGAGCCATGGCCGTGCCGTCTATCACCGCCAGTACCGGCACGCCGAAGTGACGCGCCAGGTCGGCGCTGGACGGCGTGCCGTCGAACAGCCCCATCACCCCTTCGATCAGGATCAGGTCGGCCTCGCCGGCGGCTTCCCACAGCAGGCGGCGGCTTTCATCGGCGCCGATCATCCACAGGTCGAGCTGGTACACCGGCGCGCCGCTGGCCCGCTCAAGGATCATCGGGTCGAGAAAGTCGGGGCCGCACTTGAACACCCGCACTTTGCGCCCAAGGTTGCGGTGCAGCCGGGCCAACGCGGCGGTGACGGTGGTCTTGCCCTGACCAGAGGCCGGTGCCGCGATCAGTACGGCAGGGCAATGGCGCGGCTGGCTCACAGCTCCACGCCCTTCTGTGCACGGATACCGGCCTGGAACGCGTGCTTGAGCATGCCCATTTCGGTCACAGTGTCGGCCAGCTCGATCATCTCGGGTTTCGCGGCACGGCCAGTGACGATCACATGCTGCATCGGTGGGCGGGCCTGGATGTCGGACAGCACCTGGTCAAGGTCGAGGTAGCCGTGCTTGAGGGCGATGTTCAGTTCATCGAGCACCACGAACTGCACGCTCGGATCTTGCAGCAACTGGCGCGAAACGGCCCAGGCTGCTTCGGCGGCGGCAATGTCGCGCTGGCGATCCTGAGTTTCCCAGGTAAAGCCCTCGCCCATCACGTGGTAGCGCACCTGCTCGGGGAAGCGGCGGAAGAACAGCTCTTCGCCGGTGCTGTTGCGGCCCTTGATGAACTGCACCACGCCGCACTGCATGCCATGGCCCAGGGCGCGCGCGAGCATACCGAAGGCCGAGCTGCTCTTGCCCTTGCCGTTGCCGGTCAGCACCAGCAGCAGGCCGCATTCGTTGGGGGAATTAGCGATGCGTTCGTCGATGATCGCCTTCTTGCGCTGCATGCGCGCCAGGTGGCGTTCGTCGCGTTCGGTGGATTCGCTCATCAGGGTTCTCCGCTGGCTGGCGCCACGGCAACGCGCGGCGACAGGTAAAAGGCGGGCAGACGGAGAACGCGCAGGGGCCGTGGCCGTACGCCACGGTGCACCGCGCATCACCCTCCGTGATGCCGTTGGCAGTATCAGGCCGGTCTCCGGGCTTGTGAGCGGGCCTTGGCCCAGGCCTGCGCGCCTTCCCGGGTGCTGGCACCCAGTGGCCCTGCGCGGCCGCGACTCACCTACCGTTGCGGGGGCAGCGCCGGAATCGCGCCATGCTGGCACCCACCGGCTTCCCAGTTTCACCCTGCCCAGTCGGGGCTGGCAGGGCACCTGAAACACGCGCGAAGGTTAGAGGGTTGGACCGGGAGCGTCAATCGAAGCGGGCCGCTTTGCAGCCGAACAGGCTCCGCCTGGGTAATGGCCAATTCACCTTGTTGTGCCACACTGAATACAGTGATATCACATAGCCATCACTTTCAGCTGAACGCGATCACAACTACAACAGGAGAGCGCAGCATGCGAGGCCAGATCATCAACAACCCGCGCCTGGAGTTTCTTGCTCCGGTGCTGGAGCGCTGGGGCGACTGTATCGACCGCTTCAACCAGTTTGCTGGCGATGCCGAAGCACCTTACTGGCATGGCGCCGCCGCCAATACGGGGCTGCTTGCCGCAGCGGCCTGGCAAGCCGAACTGGCGGCGCTGCAGCAGTTTGCCGGCAAGAAGCAGCGCGACGAAGGTGAACACGAAGGGCGCTGCGACCTGTCGATCAGCAGTGCCGATGAAGCGCTGTACCTCAGTGTCAGTCAGCGCTGGCCAAGAATCGCGAGGCTGGACATGGCCGACGCCCTGCAGCAGACCACTGCCCTCGCGCGCCAGGTGGCCTACCCCAGCCAGTTGAAAGCTGGTGCGCTGTTCATCAGCCCGTGGAAGGCTGGCCAGCATGCCAGCCCCGAGGAACTGCAGGACCTGGTCGACGATCTGCAGAAACATACCGCCTGTGCCATCGCCTGGTACTTCCCGTATGCCTACCGCAAGTTGCACAACGAGCTGGGGCAGTATTTCCCGGGGGTGGCGTTGCTGCTCAAGCAGGCTTGAAGCAACTTCGGCTCGGGCCGGGCGACGTGGCTTCTGTGGGAGCGGGCGTGCCCGCGAAGAATCCAACGCGGTGGCTGGCACCGGCTGCGCCGGTGT
The DNA here is from genome assembly GCF_000814065.1 of Pseudomonas sp. C5pp. Classification (NCBI taxonomy): domain Bacteria; kingdom Pseudomonadati; phylum Pseudomonadota; class Gammaproteobacteria; order Pseudomonadales; family Pseudomonadaceae; genus Pseudomonas; species Pseudomonas sp. C5pp. The sequence goes on from NZ_JWLN01000058.1 coordinate 13,877, forward strand.
TCGCGGGCGCGCCCGCTCCCACAGAGCCCCTGCTAAATCTTTCAGTTATATGCGGCTCCGGTTTTGCCGTCTGAGTATTTCGAGTCCTCGGCGGTCATTCGAGGCTCCTGTTGTAGTGAAGCGACCACCAACCGCGACTAAACAGTATGGTGGCAGCTGTACGTGGGTTAGCCGACCGGGACGTCAGGCACCCGGCGCACCCGCAGGTGCCCCACGCACAGCCGCCATAAGGCGTCAATGCCGATTACTCGGTATTGCTCAGCTGCGGTGTCTGACGATTTCGGGCGGCTAACCCGGTCATTGAAGATCAACGACATGCCGAGACTAGAGGCCGCATTTGGCGCGCGCAACGGAGAATAGGTGTTAAGAGTATCTTTGGGAAACGGCCTACAAGAAAGGTGTTAAATCTGATTCTTGGTCTCGCCCCGACGCCACCTTTGCAACAGCAGCGCATCTCACTGGCACATTGAGTCACCACCAGACCTGCATGCTCTTGCTCTTGCTCTTGCTCTTGCTCTTGCTCTTGCTCTTGCTCTTGCTCTTGCTCTTGCTCTTGCTCTTGCTCTTGCTCTTGATCTTGATCTTGATCTTGATCTTGATTTTGATCTTGATCTTGATCTTGATCTTGATCTTGATCTTGATCTTGATCTTCGCGACTTCAGGAGGCCGAGCAGAGGTCTTGCGGAGGGAGGTGAC
>NZ_JWLN01000059.1:0-14144 GCF_000814065.1 Pseudomonas sp. C5pp
CGCACCGGTAATCGTGGTGCTGACAGTCGAGCCGTTGTTATAGACGTCGTTGGCCGGGGTTTCGAAGTCAACGCTGCCCTGGGTCTTGCCAGCTTCAACGGTGATGGTCTGGCCGTTGGACAGGGTCACAGTTACCGGAGTCTGGGCCGGGTTGCTCAGGGTCACGGTGTAGGTGATCACCCCGCCTTCGGTGACGCTTGGCGAAGCGGTCAGGGTCGCGGTGGTGGTGTCGACGGTATCGGTAACCTGAGTAACCGCTGGTGTTTGCGGCACAGTCACTATCAGCCCGCCGCCCCCGGTGGAGCCCGTTACGGTCGCCGAAATCTGGCCGCCGTCGATATACGGGGTATCGTTCGCGGGGACCACGACGTTTACACTCCCAGTGGTCTGCCCGGCCGGAATGACAATCACGGCACCGTTGGACAGGGTGACCACCAGGTTTGTGGTCGGCGCCTGGCCAACCGTAGCGGTATAAACGATTACGCCACCCGCTTCACTGATGGAAGAGGTAGCGCCCAGAACCAGGTCGGTAGCAACATTGGTATCGGTCGTCGGAGTAGTCACCTGGTTGTTGCTGGTGGTATCCAGCTGGCCAACCTCTTCGCCATCGAGCACGGCAGCAAAGCCCAGCCCATCAGTCGGAAAGCCGACGGTAGGGTCGACCCGGCCTGCGGTTTCTTCGAGCATGACAAAGCTGTGGCCACCCCCAAGTGCACCACCACCGCCCGCCGACGACGGGCCAGCCGCAGTTGCTTCAAGCTCGGTAGTCGGGTCGACACCGGCGGCGATCGCCTGTTGCAGCTCTTCCACTGACGGCGCGGCCTGCGCGGTAGCCTGACTCAGGTCGGTGCTGCTGTCAGGCGCATCAGCGCTCCACTGGCTGTCTCGACCCAGGTCAAGCAAACGGCCGTCGGCCAGCTCCAAAGTAACTGCACCGCCTGGGCCGGTGAGCACTTCTTCACCAGCCAGCAGGCGGTCCCCTTCGATCAGAACACGCCGAATGCCCTCTGGGGATACCGCAATAACCTGGCCAACAAGACTTTTGACGATGGCTACAACGCTGCTCATTGGACTCTCCGTGTGACCCGATAGGTACTTCCCTGCCAGAGCGGCACTCGCAGACCACTTCAGGCGGAAATATGTTGATGATCTTTCGACGCTTACCGGCGTCAATATTCCGTCTATGACTTATTGGAATTGATTAAATGCCAAACTATTGACCTGCATTCTGCCATCCTAAACAATCGCCAATGTAATGTCACATTGATATTCGCATATTAACCATGTGGCTTCTGGGGACAAGTGTCATACATCACCTAAAGGCAGGCAACGCGACATATCAGAGCATCTTTCTCGGCGCTTAGGTGATGGTATCGGATGGGTCAGGACACCCTTTCATCGGCAATTGTCAAAATTCGAGCGTCAATTTACAAGTCACCTTCAGCTCGCTCAAATAATAGCTTTGTCAGAAGCACAAACCTTGCCTAAAGGGGGCCCGACGGTGACTGGAGGCCGCGCAGAACCTGGGCCTTGTGACAGTTCGCGGCTCTCGGTAGCTAGTACAGTTGCACAATAAGGGTGCCAATTTGCCGCAGATCAAAGAGATAGCGAACCACAGCGTAAATACTGCCAGCCCTAATACGGAAAGCGTCACCGTTTGTATAGACCAGGCATGTCAGAGAACGCTTTTCTAATAGATGAATTTTGCCTAATTAGTCGCGCAAGTTCGTCAACAAATCAGCGCCTGTTTCTTGACAATGGTGCAGAGCGATACCGCAACACTTCTGTCGGCAGCTGGATGGCAGACTATGCTGAAAACTGATTCGACCTGGATGCTGACTGGATCAAAAATGAAACATCCACCACCCAGCACCGTCTGCCAGGAATGAAGACTGCAGAACTGTTTACTCAATACCGATTCAAGGCGACCATTAGCCGGTTGCCCAAGCGCCAGGGTGCCGTAGCCTCATGACCACTGCCTGGCAGCACGGGTGAGCCAGCCTGAACGGCGGCACACCCACCCCACCCACCACAAGGATGAAGAGAGCGCCGCGTGGAATCCGAAGTCAGTCGAGTCCAACTCAGCCACGATCCACGCAGTCAGCATGACGATCCCTTGCTGGATAGTCTGTTGAGCCTGTGTGTCCTGCACCAGAAACCTGCAAGCCGGGTCATGCTGACCACCGGCCTGCCGTTGCCGGCCCAGCGCCTGAGCCCCGAGTTGCTACCCCGCGCTGCCGCCAGGGCCGGTCTGCAGGGGCGCCTGCTGCAGCGTAAGCTGGAGCAGATCCCGAGCATCGCCATGCCAGCCATGCTGCTGCTCAAGGAAGGCCGCAGCGCCGTCCTGCTGGGCTGGGAGAACGAAGACACTGCGCGCCTGCTGCTCAGCGAGAGCGATGGCGGCGAGGTGCATGTCAGCCGCGAAGCCCTGCAGAGCGATTACAGTGGTCGGGTATTCTTTGCCCAGCCGCAACACAAGTTCGACGTCAACCACGGCAACCTCATCCCCCGGGCGAAGTCGTGGTTCCGCGATACCTTGCTGCGCAGCAAGTGGCTGTATATCGACGCCATCGCCGCCAGCCTGGTGATCAACCTGATCGCCCTGGCCGCGCCACTGTTCGTGATGAACGTATATGACCGGGTGGTACCCAACCAGGCCACCTCGACCCTCTGGGTACTGGCCGTCGGCATCGCCGGCGCCTACATCTTCGACCTGATCCTCAAGGGCCTGCGCGGCTTGTGCCTGGACCTGGCTGGCAAAAAGACCGACCTGATCATTTCGGCAACGCTGTTCGAACGTATCGTCGGCATGTCGATGAAGTACCGCCCTGCGAGGGTCGGCAGCTTTGCCCAGAACATTCATGAGTTCCAGGGCCTGCGTGACTTCCTCGCTTCGCTGACCTTGACCAGCCTGATCGACCTGCCGTTCACCGTCCTTATTCTGATTGTCATCGCCATCATTGGCGGGCACCTGGTGTGGATCCCGATCATCGCCTTCCCACTGGCCTTGGGCATCGGCTACGCACTGCAACGGCCACTGATGGCGACCATGGAACGGACCATGGCCCTGGCTTCGGAGCGCCAGTCCAGCCTGATCGAGACCCTTGCCGGCCTGGATGCGGTAAAGGTCAACAACGCCGAAAGCGAACGCCAGTACATGTGGGAGCAGACCCTCGGTACCCTCAGCCGCCTGGAACTGCGGGTGAAAGTGCTGTCGAGCCTGGCGATGAACATCACCCTGCTGATCCAGCAACTGGCAGGCGTGGCAATGATCTGCGTCGGCGTATACCTGATCATCGACGGCAACCTGAGCATGGGCGGCCTGGTAGCCTGCTACATGCTCAGCGGCCGCGCCCTCGGGCCGCTGGGCCAGCTCAACGGCCTGCTCGCCCGCTATCAGCAAGCCAAGGTGACCATGGTCTCCACCGACCACATGATGGAACTACCGCAAGAGCGCAACTTCGAAGAACGCCCGCTGAGCCGCAAGGTGCTGCAGGGCAGCGTCGAGTTCCGCGGGGTCGATTTCACCTATCCGAACCAACAGAACCAGGCCCTGAAGAACATCAACCTCACCATCCGCCCCGGCGAGAAGGTGGGCATTATCGGCCGCAGTGGCTCGGGCAAGAGCTCGTTGGCCAAGCTCATCGTCGGCCTGTACGAAGCCGACGGCGGCTCGCTGCTGGTCGACGGCGTGGACATTCGCCAGATCGACGTCAGCGAACTGCGCCACAACATCGGCTACGTGCCGCAAGACATTCAGCTGCTGGCCGGTACCCTGCGCGATAACCTGGTCAGCGGGGCCCGCTACATCGAGGATGAGTTGATCCTGCAGGCTGCTGAACTGGCAGGCGTACATGAATTCGCCCGGTTGCACCCGGACGGCTACGAGCTGCAGGTGGGTGAGCGCGGGCAGAACCTGTCCGGCGGCCAGCGACAGAACGTCGCCCTGGGCCGTGCGCTGTTGCTCAACCCGCAGATCCTGCTGCTGGACGAACCGACCAGCGCCATGGACAACACCGGCGAAGAACGCCTCAAGCAGCGGCTGCAGGCGGTAGTGGAAGGCAAGACGATGCTGCTGGTCACTCACCGTGCCTCGCTGCTGTCACTGGTGGACCGACTGATCGTGATCGATCGCGGGCAGATTGTCGCCGACGGCCCGAAAGCCGCGGTCATGGATGCGCTGAAGAAGGGGCAGATCAGTGTTGCATAAGCTGGATGTAGGGCAATTCAAGGAAGGCCTGCGGCGCTATTTCAAAGGGTCCGATTCACTGGGCGGGCAGCCGCTGCCAGAGGTCAACAAGGCCCTGATCGAGGATGCGCCGCGAGTCGTGCGGCTGACCATCTGGGGCGTGATCCTGTTCTTCGTATTCCTGATCGTGTGGGCCAGCGTCGCGCCCATCGACGAAGTTACGCGGGGTGAAGGCAAGGCCATTCCGTCGTCCAAGGTGCAGAAGATTCAGAACCTGGAGGGGGGCATCGTCGCCGAGATCTTCGCCAAGGAAGGGCAGATCGTCGAAGTGGGCCAGCCATTGCTGCGCCTGGATGAAACCCGATTCGCCTCCAATGTGGGTGAAACCGAGGCCGACCGCCTGGCCATGGCTTTGCGCGTCGAGCGCCTGAGTGCCGAAGTGGGCGACACCCCGTTGAAGATCGATGAGGAACTGCGCAAGGCCGCGCCAAGCCAGGCAGCAAGCGAAGAGTCGCTGTACCAGAGCCGGCGCCAGCAACTGCAGGACGAGATTGGTGGCTTGCAGCAACAACTGGTCCAGCGCCAGCAGGAACTGCGCGAGTTCAGTTCAAAGCGCGCCCAGTATGCCAACAGCCTGGAACTGTTGCGTAAAGAGATCAGCATGTCCGAGCCACTGGTGGCAACCGGCGCAATCTCGCAGGTTGAAGTGCTGCGCCTGCGTCGTGCCGAGGTGGAGAACCGCGGTCAGCTGGACTCCACAGCGCTGGCTATCCCGCGTGCCGAGGCGGCCATTCGCGAGGTGCAAAGCAAGATCGAAGAGACCCGTGGCAAATTCCGCAGCGAAGCGCTGACCCAGCTGAACGAAGCGCGCACAGAGCTGAACAAAGCCACGGCGACCAGCAAGGCGCTGGATGATCGCGTGCACCGCACCATGGTTACTTCGCCGGTACGCGGTATCGTCAAGCAACTGCTGGTGAATACCATTGGCGGGGTGATCCAGCCGGGCAGCGATATCATAGAAATCGTGCCGCTGGACGACTCACTGGTCATCGAGGCGAAGATCCTGCCCAAGGACATCGCCTTCCTGCACCCTGGTCAGGAAGCGACGGTCAAGTTCACGGCCTATGACTACACCATCTACGGTGGGCTGAAGGCCAAGCTGGAGCAGATCGGTGCCGACACCATCACCGATGAAGACAAGAAGACCACCTATTACCTGATCAAGCTGCGCACCGACCGCAGCCACCTGGGCACTGACGAGAAGCCGCTGCTGATCATTCCGGGGATGGTGGCGACGGTCGATATCATGACTGGCAAGAAGACCATCATGAGCTACCTGCTCAAGCCGATCATGAAGGCGCGTTCGGAGGCGTTGCGCGAGCGTTGACCGCCATTCCTACCGTGTTCGCTGTAGGAGCGGCCTTGTGTCGCGAAAGGGCTGCACAGCAGCCCCAGCGATTTATGCATCTTTGCTGAAATCCTGGGGCCGTTGTGCGGCCCTTTCGCGACACAAGGCCGCTCCTACAAGGGACCGCATACCCTCAGCGCCAGGGGGCAGGCTCACCAACCAACTGCCCCTGAATCCCGCCTACACCCATCTCCCGCAACACCAACCGCTCACCTTCCGTCTCGACCCGCTCGGCAATCAGCGGCAGGTCGATACTGTGTGCGGCACGCTGGACCGCTTCGATGAACAGCCGCTTGTGCTGCTCTTGGTCAATGTTGCGGATGTAGCTGCCATCGATCTTCAGGTATGCCAGGCCCAGGTGCGCCAGGTTGCCGATCATGCTGAAACGCCCACCAAAGCGTTGCAGCGCCAAGCCGAAGCCAAGCGCGTGCAGGCGCCGGGTGAGTTGTTCCAGAACCGCCTGCTCAGGCAACTGTTCCTCGCCAATTTCGAAAACCAGCCGCGTGCCAAGCGCCGTGTTCTGGCCCAGAAGCTCGAAGACACGCTGGAGGGCCTTGGGGTCGGCCAGGGTGGCGGCGGACAGGTTCAGCGCCAACACCTGTTCATGCCCTCGAAGGTGCGCCAGCACCTTCTCCAACACCAGCACATCAAGCCGCGGCATCCAGCCGAAGCGCTCCAGCCAGGGCAGGAAGCGGCCTGCCGGCAGCGCCTCGCCCTGGCCATCCTGCAAACGCGAAATCACCTTGTGGTGCAGTACCCGTTGTACAGAAGCGCAATCTACGACTGGCTGGAAGAACAGTTCGAATTGCCCATTATTGAATGCCTGGTCCAGCCGCTCATGCCAGACATGCTGACTATCCGCAGCAACTGCGGCCACACCTTGTTCAAGGCATACCCAACCCGGTGTTGGCTGGTTCTCGGCGCGTGCCAGCGCCTCGTCGGCAAGCTTCAGCAATGCCTGTGGTGAATCACCGGGGCTGAACGGCGCCAGGCCGATACAGGCCACCGGGTCTACATCACTAGCGCCTGTTTCGTGCAGGCTGTGCAGCGTTGCTTCCAAGGCCTGGGCAAGCTGTACCGCCTCTTCATGCACCATGCCCGGCGCCAACACGGCGAACTCGCCCCCGCGGCTGCGGGAAATCAGGTCGTTGGTTTCCGGGTAGCTGGCACAGGTGCGACGCAACTGCTCACCCACAGCCTGGAGCAACTGGTCGGTACGCTGGCCGCCAAGACGGGCGTTCAACCCCGCCAGCCCCTGGACCCGCAGCAACAGCAGGTAGCCGGCGCGCGCTTCTTCCAGGTTGCTCACCCGGGTGTTCAACTGCATCTCGAAATAACGCCGGTTGGAGAGCCCGGTCAGGCTGTCCTGGTAGGACTCGGCACGCAGCCGCTCACTGCGCTCGGCCTGCTCGGTGAACAGTGCCTTGAGCTTCTCGACCATCTGGTTCATCGCCTGCACTACCCGACGCAGCTCCGGTGTGCGCGGCAACTCAGGCAGGCTGAGGAATTCGCGGCGGGCAATGGCGTGGGACTGCTCGACCATGTAATCCAGCGGCCGTAACTGGCGACGCAGGAGCAAGGCGCCGAGTACGGCGCTGGCCGCGCCACACAGCAGCAGCCAACCCAGGCTGCCCAGGGCGCTTTGCCAGAGCTTGGCAATGGCGAACATCGGGTGGCTGATCACCTCAACACGCGCAGCCTGCTGCCAGCCACGGCTGACGATGGCGTCGCCGCCGGCAGCTTCCAGGCCGATCAGGCCCACGAACCAGCGCGGTACACCGCCGGGGTCCGGCTCGGCGTGGCGCTCTACCAGCACGGCATTGGAGCCTAGGTCGACAACCTTGATGCTTGAGTAGTAACCACTGTCGAAGATCGAACTGACCATCAGCTCGACCATCGCCGGATCATCGATACTCGGCGTCAGCGACAGCGCCAGCGCTGTCGCCGCATCCTGGGCGTGCGAGCGCAACTGGTTGACGTACTGGCTGCGCGAGCTTTCCAGGCTGACCATGAAACTGCCACTGAAGGCGACCACCAGGAACAGGCAAATGGCCAACAGCAATTGTTTGAACAGTGACATCTGTGCTCCTTCAGTAAACCGGCTCGGCCGGGAACCCTTCGGCCTGCATTTTCTTCAGCAAATCCTGCCAGCGTGACAGCCGCTTGGTATCGCCGACCTTCTTGTTGCCTGCGGCGCTCGTCAGCCACAAACCCTCACCATTGAAGGCGTACACCGGCAGCAGGTCGGTACGCTGGCTTGCCGGCTTGATGGCATCCATTAGGCTGTCGAGTACCAATGGTTGAGCCTGTGGGCTTGAATAATAGGTCAGGACCATGTGCGCCCGGTTCTGCCGCAGCGCCTTTACGTAGGTAATGCGCAGCTTTTCACTGGGAATACCCATGCGCCGCAGGCTGAAATACTTGGCGATGGCGTAGTCCTCGCAGTCTCCTGCACCCTTGATCAGCGCCTGCACCGGCGTGGCCCAATAGTCGACCTCGTGCCACAGGTCGATGTCCTCTACATAGCGCAATTGCTGGTTGAAGAAGCGGTTGACCACCTGCAATCGCTCAAGCTCCGTACCCTGCTTCTGCGTAGCCATCAGGCTCTGCCAGGCATCGATACGGCCCTGCCCGGCGCCCAAGGGGCCATACAGGGCCTGCGACTTGCGGCTGATCTGGGAAAAGTCCCAATCCGCGTGCAGCCCACCCAGCAGCAGGCTGCCCAGCAGCGCAGCAAGGCCGACACGTTGCACAACGGTTTTGAGCATCCAGGATATCGCCACTGCCAAGCCCTGTTCAGGCCAGTCGAAAGCAGCGATGGTGCGGCCTGCAACGGCAAAAGACAATGGCATCCTGCGATCATGCACCCGCCGGTCAGTCGACCTACACTTTCTGGTTATAACCTTGTGTGGGCTGCTTCCTTTGCCCTTCGACTTCATCCACCATAGCCGCGCTTTTGGGGGCGCCTGCTCCATTAGGTATACAGGTTTGACACCCCCAAGAGCTGTTACTAGCTTCATTGGATCCAACTTTAGTCATCGTTGAGGCAGACGTCGCGTGGCCGAGAAAATCAAATTGAGCAATGTGCTGGCCAGCGAGCAGCTGTTGCCGCACCAGGCCCGTGGCGTGATCGAAGAACGCCTGCGTAGTGCCATTCTTGATGGCCGTTTGCCCCCTGGTACTGCCATCCGCCAACAAGAGCTCGCTACCTTGTTCGGTGTAAGCCGCATGCCTGTTCGCGAAGCCCTGCGCCAGCTCGAAGCGCAATCACTGCTGAAAGTGGAAATGCACAAGGGCGCGGTTGTTGCGCCGCTGATCGGCGAGGATGCGGTGGACACCTATGCCCTGCGCGTGCTGCTTGAGACCGAGGCACTGCGCCAGTCCATTCCGCTGCTCGATGCCAACGACATCGCCAGTGCCCGCGGGTATATCCAGCAACTGGAAAACGAAACCCGTCACGCCGAAATCGGCCGCCTCAATCGACTGTTCCACATGTCGCTGTACAGCAAGGCGCCGAACAAGAAGCTGCTGCGCCTGATCGAGGACGAATTGAACGAGGAAGAGCGCTTCCTGCGGTTTCATCTTTCGTCCATGGGCCTGGGCAAGCTCACACAGGACGATCACAACGCACTGGCGGATGCGGCTGGCGACAAGCTGGTGGATGAAGCAGTAACGGTGCTGGAACGGCACCTGAATAAAGCATCGCGGGTAATCCGCAAGTACCTGGATACACAACGGAGCCGCTAGCGAGCAGTGACTGCATCAAGGTGCGGTCGAATAGGTTGCAAATTGATCTGCCCTTGTCAACAATGAGACTAATTATCATTCATGTCCATTGGTGGCAGCGCCCTCCCATGCCCAGCAACGATTCCGTGCAAACGCTCTACAGTGACCACCACGGTTGGTTGCATGCCTGGCTACGCAGCAAGCTGGGCAACGCCGCCGATGCCGCAGACCTGGCTCAGGACACCTTCGTACGCCTGTTGCAACGTCGCGAACATCTGCAACTGAACACACCCCGGGCTTTCCTGAGAACGGTTGCGCGTGGGCTCGTGATCGACCACTGGCGGCGCGAGGAACTGCACAGGGCCTATCTCGAGGCGCTGGCACAGTTGCCGGAAGCGCAGGCCCCTTCGGCCGAAACCCGTGAGCTGCTGCTGGAATTGCTGGAGCGCATCGCGCGCATGCTCGAAGGCCTCAAGCCCAAAGTACGTCGTGCATTCCTGCTTGCCCAATGCGAGGGGCTGAAGCACCAGGCGATCGCCGACCAGATGGGGATCTCGGTGCGTACCGTGGAGCGCTATATCGCCGACGCGCTCTACCATTGCTACTTGCTGCGCTACGCCGACGAGTGTTGACGCAATGACCGCTTCACAGCCCGGCGCTACAGCAGTCAAGCAGGCCATCCAGTTGATGCTGAGGCTGCGCGAGAGCGGGCATGCCCCTGCCCTGCAACAAGAGTGCAGGCAATGGCGCACTGCCCACCACGAACACGAGCAGGCTTGGCAACGAGTAATTCACCTGCATCAGGACCTCGACCTGCGTGCCATACCCGGTGCCGGGCTGGCTTTGCAAACCCTGGAGACCAGCCAGCGCCGCCTGCATCGTCGGCAGGCGCTGAAACTGCTTGGCGGCGTTGCCATGGTAGGGACGGCGGCATGGCTGGGAAAAGACCTCGATGCGGTCAACGCCTGGACATCAGACTACGCCACCGGCACGGGCGAACGACGCAGCTTTGCGCTTCCCGATGGCTCGCAGATGCAACTCAACACTCGCAGTACCGTCGACCTGGCCTTCAATGACCAGCAGCGCCTGGTCCGCCTGAAGCAGGGGGAATTGATGATTGCCTGCAACCCGCAGCGTTCCTTGCTTGTAGAAACTCGTGACGCGTTACTGGAAGGGTTCGAAGGACGCTTTGTGGCGCGTCAGGACAGCGACTGCACGCAGGTCAGTGTCAGCCATGGCAGGGTGGCGATACACCGGCCTGACAATGGCCAGCTGCAATGGATCGAAAGCGGCCAGAACTGGCGCCTGGATGCGCTAGGCACACACCAGCTCGAGCAGGTGGACATGGATGCGATGGCCTGGACAGAAGGCCTGATCGTCACCCGGAACATGCGCCTGTTCGACTTCCTCTCTCAGGTCAGCCGTTATCGCCATGGTTACCTGGGCTGCAACGACGATATTGCCGATTTGCGCCTGTCGGGTGTATTCCGCCTCGAAGACCCGGAGCAACTGCTGCAACTGCTGCCACGGACGCTGCCCGTGCGGCTTCGCCAACGTACACGCTGGTGGGTTCGCGTGGAGGGGCTGGCCTGATCTGACGGGGGCTATTGCGTTCAGGGCTGCTATGCAGCCCATCGCCGGCAAGCCAGCTCCCACAGGGATCGCACAAGGCCTGAGGGCTATGCGATCCCTGTGGGAGCTGGCTTGCCGGCGATGGGGCGCGTAGCGACCCCAACAACTTTTTTGACGGGTTTTGAATGCCGGTCCGGCTAGGACAGTAAGCGACACCTCCTGCCCTCTCACTTCAACGGACCCCTCATGCCTACCGCTCCCGCGCATATGCGCACATTTAACGCGAATGATTTTCGACCTGTCTTGCACTCAGTATATTTACGCAAAGCAGTCCGGGCTGCCCTGTTTGGCACCTCCTTGGGCCTGACAGCCGTTACACCACTGTCCATAGCGGCGGAAACGGCCCAGGTAAGCCACCACTACGCGATCCCGGCCGGCCAGTTGGATGATGTGCTCAACCAGTTCGCCCGCCAGGCTGGCATCACCCTGTCGAGCACACCCCAGCTCACCCAAGGCTTGCAGTCGAATGGCCTGCAGGGGCAGTACTCTACCGATCAGGCACTGCGCCAGTTGCTAAATGGCAGCGGCCTGGGAGCCGTTAACCAGAACGGCCGCAGCTACGTGCTGCAGGTACAACCCCAAGGCGCTGCATTGTCATTGCCAGACACCGATGTCCGTAGCTTCACACTTGGCAATGCATTGGGCAGCATGGAGGGTTACAACGCTACCCACAGTCAGGTGGCGACCAAGACCAGCATGCCGCTGGTAGAGACATCACAATCGGTCTCGGTGGTTACCCGACAGCAGATGGACGACCAAGGCTCACAAACGGTTGCCCAAGCCATGCGCTACACACCTGGGGTACTGACCAACCCCTACGGGGCGACCCATCGTTATGACTATGTGGCCATGCGTGGCTTCAACGACGGCTCGGTAGACAACATCTACGTCGACGGGCTCAAGTCGATGGGAGACAACGGCACCTACAGCACCATGCAGGTGGACCCGTACTTCCTGGAGCGCATCGATATCCTCAAGGGACCGTCTTCGGTACTGTATGGCCGTAGCTCGCCAGGAGGCCTGGTGGCACTGACCACCAAGAAGCCGCTGTTCACCCCCTACCATCAAGTCCAGGCCACCCTCGGTACCCAAGGCCAGCGCGGCATGGGTTTCGATTTCAGCGGCCCCGTGGATGACGACAAGCGTATCGCTTATCGCCTGACAGGCCTGGCGGATGCTTCCGACACGCAGTTCGACCACAACAAGGAAGAACGCTACGCCATCGCGCCGGCCGTCAGCATCGACTTCAGCGAAGACACTTCGCTGACCCTGCAGGCCTACCTGCAACATGACCCTAACGGCGGCTATCACGGCGGTAACCCCGCAGATGGCATGCTGCACAAGCGCAACGGCTTGCGCCTTTCGGACCATTTGTTCGAAGGCGAGCCGGGTATCGACAACTACGAGCGTACCCAACAGTCCTTCAGCTATCAGTTCGAGCATCGCTTCAACGATGTGTTCACGGCACGCCAGAACTTCCGCTATCAGGATTCCGACGTGTCGATGGACCAGGTGTATTCCGCCGGCTGGGCGGATGCCGACAGCAATATCCTCAACCGCGCCTATACCGGCGGCGACGAACGCCTGCATTCGTACATCATCGACAACATGCTGCAGGTGGAATTCTTCACCGGGGCCGCCAAACACACCTTGCTGCTGGGCACCGACTACCAGCGACGCAAGGCTGACGTGGCCTGGCGTTATGGCACAGTCGATCCGTTGGATGCAGGCAACCCGAAGTACGGCAACGGAAACCTTCAGGTGCTGGGCGAGAACCGCTACCAGCGGCGCTTGCAGCAAACGGGCGTTTACCTGCAGGACCTGGTGGAGCTGGACCAATGGCGCTTCTCGTTGGGGCTGCGCCAGGACTGGGTGAAGGTGTCCGAGGAGAATCGCGACAGCAACACAAAGGTCAGTGACCAGCGCTCCAGGTTCACTACCCGCGCAGGAGTGCTCTACCTGTTCGAGAACGGCATTGCGCCCTATTTCAGCTACTCGGAGTCGTTCAACCCCAATACCGTGTCCGACCAGGAAGGACGCCCTCTGGCACCGACCGAAGGCACTCAATGGGAGGCTGGCATCAAGTATCAGCCGCCGGGTAGCGACAATCTGTTCACCGCATCGGTGTTCCGCATCGAGCAAGAGAACCTGGCCTCGAAGCAGCCTGACGAGGACTTCTATCGCCCTGTAGGGCAAGTTCGCTCACAAGGGCTTGAACTGGAGGCCCATGTGCAACTGACCGACAGCTTGAAGCTGCTGGGCGGCTATACCTTTACCGATATCGAGTACGCAAAGTCGATGCCCAGCCTGGTGTCCGGCAACCTGGATAACAAGGGCAATTCGCCAACCCAGGCACCGAAACAGATGTTCTCGCTTTGGGCTGACTACAACTTCCACCAGGGGGCCCTGGATGGCCTGCGCTTGGGTGGTGGGGTGCGGTATGTGGGGTACAGCTGGGTGGATGCGGAAAACAGTATGAAGGTGCCCTCCTATACCCTGTTCGACGCCTCGATCGGCTATGACCTAGGCAAGGTCGGGCTGCGGGGGATGGATGTGCGTTTGAACGCCAACAACCTTACCAATGAAAGCTACATCACTTCGTGTGCCAGCTTGAACTACTGCTACATGGGTGAAGAGCGCAATGTCAGTGCCACGGTCAGCTATCAGTTCTGACCTGATTGCGACGCACACAAGCCCTGGGTTTTTTCGGCCCTGAAAGACAAAGCCCCTGTCTGCATCGCAGACAGGGGCTTTGGATTTGAATCTTGACGATGACCTACTCTCACATGGGGAAGCCCCACACTACCATCGGCGATGCATCGTTTCACTGCTGAGTTCGGGATGGGATCAGGTGGTTCCAATGCTCTATGGTCGTCAAGAAATTCTGTGTGCTGGCCCGTCCCTCGGACGTACCTGCGAATCTCTGTAGTTCCTACTTAAAGACAAAACCCCTACCTGCATGTGCAGATAGGGGTTTTGCGAAATGAATCTTGACGATGACCTACTCTCACATGGGGAAACCCCACACTACCATCGGCGATGCATCGTTTCACTGCTGAGTTCGGGATGGGATCAGGTGGTTCCAATGCTCTATGGTCGTCAAGAAATTCTGTTGCCAGAATGTCCAGATGGACAGCCCAGCGAATTCGGATATGCGATATTTGTGATGTTGCGAACTTTCGGTTGCTT
>NZ_JWLN01000060.1:0-14136 GCF_000814065.1 Pseudomonas sp. C5pp
AATTTGCCGCGGTTCGCGAAAGCGGATCGGCACGAAGGTTACGTCCCCTTCGTCTAGTGGCCTAGGACACCGCCCTTTCACGGCGGTAACAGGGGTTCGAGTCCCCTAGGGGACGCCACTTTTCCTGCGTTTTGCAGGGCTTTAAAGGCTCGTCGATTACTGATGAGCCTTTTGTTTCGGGGCTATAGCTCAGCTGGGAGAGCGCCTGCATGGCATGCAGGAGGTCAGCGGTTCGATCCCGCTTAGCTCCACCATTTCTGCCGCGGTTCGCGTAAGCGGATCGGCACGAAGGTTACGTCCCCTTCGTCTAGTGGCCTAGGACACCGCCCTTTCACGGCGGTAACAGGGGTTCGAGTCCCCTAGGGGACGCCACGTTTACCCGCGTTTTGCGGGACTTTGAAGGCTCATTCGATTATTGAATGGGCCTTTTGTTTTTCTCCCCTACTCAAGATTTCGCGACCGACAGGCGGCTGCAGATTCTGCTTGCCAAAAAATATTATGCGAATAATATTTTGGTCATCATATTTTGATCGGCGAGTGGCCTGATGAGCGACAAGAAGAGCAGAACCCGCGAGCGCATTCTCGAGGCGGCGCGAAGTGCGCTGATCCAGCACGGCCCGGCCGAGCCCAGCGTCAGCCAGGTCATGGGTGCGGCAGGCCTGACCGTCGGTGGTTTCTACGCCCACTTCGACAGCAAGGACGAGTTGATGCTCGAAGCGTTCCGCCAGTTGCTGGGCGAGCGCCGCGCCTTGCTCGCGCAGATCGACCCCAGCCTCGATGGTGCCGGGCGGCGGGCGTTGGCCAGTGCTTTCTATCTGTCGCGCAAGCACCGTGATGCCGAAGTGCATGCCTGCCCGCTGCCCAATTCGCTGGGCGAGATGCAGCGCCTGCCAGAGGCCTTCCGCGAGGTTCTGGCCGAGCACATCGAGTTGATGACAGCCGCCATGGTCGACCGCCCCGAGGACGCCGACAAGGCATTGGCCGACCTGGCCCTGATGGTTGGTGGCCTGGCGCTTGCCCGTGCCCTGGGCACCAGCGAACTGTCCGATCGTATTCTGCGCGCCGCCAAATCGGCGGTGCTTTGAGCCTGGAGCATGGCGATGACTACCCTAAGCTGGATTCGTGGTGTCAATGGCACCTTGGGCCGCCTGGCCCCCGAGCATGTCGCGGGCAAGATGCGCCGTGCCTTCATGACCCCTCGCAACCTACCGCCACGGGATTGGGAGTTGCCCGTGCTGGCCAGCGCCGAGCGCATCACTTTGCGCTTCGGCTTGTCGGCCTTGCGCTGGGGCAAGGGGCCGACCGTGCTGATGATGCACGGCTGGGAGGGGCGCCCGACCCAGTTTGCCGCGTTGATCGAAACCTTGGTCCAGGCGGGGCACACGGTGGTGTCGCTGGAGGGGCCGGGGCATGGCCGTTCGCCTGGCGAACAGGCAAATGTGGTGTTGTTTGCCCGAGCGCTGCTGGAAGCTGCCGCCGAGCTGCCGCCGCTGCGCGCGGTTATTGGCCATTCCATGGGCGGCGCCAGTGTATTGCTGGCCTTGCAGATGGGGCTGCGTACCGAGGCAGCGGTCAGCATCGCTGCCCCGGCGCGGCTATTGGGCGTACTGCGTGGCTTTGCCCATCGTCTGGGGCTGCCGGCGCGGGCGCGGGCTGCATTCATTCGCCAGGTGGAGCGGGATGTGGGCATGCAGATTGCGCGGCTGGATGTGACGGGTTACCAGTTGGAGTTGCCCGGGCTGGTGGTGCATGCCGCCGATGATGCCTTGGTCGCAGCCGATGAGGCCCGGGTTATCCACAAGGCCTGGTTCGATAGCCGCCTGATGTTGCTGGAGGCAGGTGGCCACCAGCGCGTGCTGTCCGACCCGCGCCTGAGTGAAGCGGTGCTGGAGCTGCTGGCCCGGGCTGGCGCACCAGCGCGGCAAAGTGCCTGATGATGTTGCCTGTACTGGCCTCATCGCCGGCAAGCCAGCTCCCACAGGTACAGCGCAAGCCTTTGAACCAGCGCAGACCCTGTGGGAGCCGGCTTGCCGACGATGAGGCCGGTAAATCCTCCACAAGGGCTGGACTTTTTTCTGCAGGGCCCTGCTAAATCCACTTTTGCTCCAAGGAAGCGAACATGAGCTGGGACCTGGCAACACCCTTCGTCATCGACCTGCGAGTCGGTAGCGAGGATATCGACGGCCTCGGCCACGCCAACAACGCGGTCTACGTTACCTGGCTGGAGCGCTGCGCCTGGCGCCATTCCCAACGCCTGGGCCTGGACCTGGCCGAATATCGCCGGCTGGACCGGGCCATGGCCGTGGTGCGCCACGAAATCGACTACCTGGCCGCTGCCTACGAGGATGACGAGTTGCAACTGGCCACCTGGATCATCAACTGGGACCAGCGCCTGCGCATGACCCGGCGCTTCCAGCTCAAGCGCCCGCGCGACGGCGTGACTTTGCTGCGCGCCCAGACCACCTTTGCCTGCATCGAGCTGTCCAGCGGCAAGCCCAAGCGCATGCCGGCGGAGTTCCTCGACGGTTACGGCCCGGCGCTGATCGGCGCCTGAAACACCGGCAATTTTTGTTAGACTGCCGGCTTTTTCCACCGAGACCCCGACATGCAAATTGCCCTGGCCCCCATGGAGGGGCTGGTCGACAACATCCTGCGCGACGTGCTGACCCGCGTGGGCGGTATCGACTGGTGCGTCACCGAGTTCATTCGCGTGTGCGACCGCCTGCTGCCGCCTTCCTCGTTCGACAAGCTGGCGCCCGAGTTGCGCAATGGCGCACGGACCGCTGCAGGGGTACCAATGCGCGTGCAGTTGTTGGGGTCGGACCCTGTGTGCCTGGCGGAAAACGCCGCGCTGGCCTGCCAGTTGGGCGCGCCGGTGATAGACCTGAACTTCGGTTGCCCGGCCAAGACCGTGAACAAGTCGCGCGGTGGAGCGGTGCTGCTCAAGGAACCGGAGCTGCTGCACGCCATCGTGCGTGAAGTGCGCCGTGCCGTGCCCGCACATATCCCGGTCACCTCGAAGATGCGCCTGGGTTTCGACAGCCCCGATGGCGCGCTGGAGTGTGCCACGGCGCTGGCCGAAGGTGGTTCGGCGCACCTGGTGGTGCATGCGCGGACGAAGGTCGAGGGCTACAAGCCCCCGGCCCACTGGGAGTGGGTGGCGCGGGTGCAGGATGTGGTCAAGGTGCCAGTGTTCGCCAACGGCGAGATCTGGACCGTGGACGACTGGCGGCGCTGTCGTGAGGTCAGTGGCGCCGAAGATATCATGCTGGGCCGTGGGCTGGTTTCGCGCCCCGATCTTGGGCTGCAGATTGCCGCGGCGCGTGACGGGCGGGAGTACCAGCCGATGAGCTGGGACGACCTGCTGCCGTTGCTTCGCGAGTTCTGGCGTCAGGCCCAGGCCAAGTTGTCGCCGCGCTATGCACCGGGGCGGATGAAGCAGTGGCTGGCGATGCTGACCCGCAGTTATCCCGAAGCGGTTGTGCTGTTTGCCGAATTGCGGCGGGAGGATGACTGTGCGCGGATAAGCCGGTTGCTGGGGAGTGAGGCGGTTTCTTTGGAGGCTTGTGTTGCCTGATCCGGCCCTTTCGCGGGTAAACCCGCTCCCACAGGTTCGGCGCAGGTTTTGGAATGTGTGAGCTCCCTGTGGGAGCGGGTTTACCCGCGAAGAGGCCATCAAGCCCAACGCAGGAATCCAGATTTTTTCTGCTCCCCCCTTGAAAGCATTTCCCCCGGCCATATCTCTTGAGTACGCGATGCCGAAGTCGGGTCGCGCAATGACTTACTTGCTGAATCTCAGGAGTTCATGACCATGACTACCGCTTTCTCTCTCGCTCCACTGTTCCGCCATTCCGTTGGTTTCGACCGTTTCAACGACCTGTTCGAATCCGCGGCACGTAACGAGGCCGGTAGCAGCTACCCGCCCTACAATGTGGAAAAGCATGGCGATGACCACTACCGTATCGTGGTTGCTGCAGCCGGTTTCCAGGAAGAGGACCTCGACCTGCAGGTTGAAAAAGGTGTCCTGACCGTGACCGGTGGCAAGCGCGACAATGGCCCTGCTGAAGTGACCTACCTGCATCAGGGTATCGCGCAGCGCGCCTTCAAGCTGTCGTTCCGCCTGGCCGACCATATCGAAGTCAAGGCCGCCGGCCTGGCCAATGGCCTGCTCAGCATCGACCTGCTGCGCATCGTGCCTGAAGAGGCCAAGGCCAAGCGCATTCCGATCAACGGCGACAAGCCAGCGCTGAACTGATCTTGTAGATGTGAAAAAGGGCACCCCCCCCAGGGGTGCCCTTTTTATTGTGATCGTCTGAAGGCCGGCTCCACAGGAATCGCATCTGCACCGGTTTCAGTAATCCGCCGGCGCCTCCAGCAACATCTGCCGGAACTCCGGCAACGGCAGCGGCCGGCTGTGCAAGTACCCTTGGTACAGGTGGCACCCCAGCCGTTCCAGGAACTCCAGCTGTTCGGTCAGTTCCACCCCTTCGGCAATCACCGTCAGATCCAGGCTGCGAGCCATGGCGACGATGGCGCGGACGATTTCGGCGTCGTTGGGGTCTTCCGGCGCATCGCGCACGAAGGTCTGGTCGATCTTCAGCGCATCCACTGGCAGGCGTTTCAGGTAGGTCAGCGAGGAATAACCGGTGCCGAAGTCATCCATGGCAAAGCTCACCCCGTAGCGCTTCAGCTCGCGCATCTTGCTGATGGTGTCCTCCAGGTTCTGGATGACGATGCCTTCGGTAATTTCCAGCGTCAGCATTCGCCGTGGCAGGCGGTAATCGTCCAGGCTGCGCAGCACCCGCCCGACAAAGTCGTTCTGGCGGAACTGCCGTGGGCTGATGTTCACGCACAAGCTGAAATCATCGGCGTCGATCAGCCCGTCGCCCAGCATGCGCGCGCAGGCATCGCAAGCTTCGTCGAGGATCCAGCTGCCAACCTCAAGGATCAGGCCGCTTTCTTCCAGCACCTGAATGAATTGCGCCGGTGGCTGCTGACCCAGTTGCGGATGATGCCAGCGCAGCAGCACCTCGGCACCGACGATGCGGTTGTCGCGCGCATCCACCTGCGGCTGGAAGTGCAGCGCCAACTCGCCGCGGGCCAAGGCCAGGCGCAGGTCGTTCTCCATGCGCAGGCGCTCGCTGGCAGCTTTCTGCATGGTGGTATGAAACAGCTGGGTGGTGTTGCGCCCGGAATCCTTGGCACGGTACAGGGCGATATCGGCACGCTTGAGCAGGTCGGCCGGGGTGGCGCCGTGGTCAGGGATCAGCGCCACGCCGATGCTGGGTGTTACCTGCAGGCGCTGGCCATCCAGCGACATCGGCTCGGCCAGCAGTTCGCGCAGGGTATCGGCCAGCCCGCGGACTTTCTCTTCGACCAACTCGCGGCTGCCTTCCAGGCCGCTGAGCAATACCACGAACTCGTCGCCACCCAGGCGCGCCACGGTGTCTTCCAGGCGCACACTGGCTTCCAGCCGCGCTGTGATGATCTTCAGCACCGTGTCGCCCACCGGGTGGCCCAGCGAGTCGTTGATGTGCTTGAAGTGGTCGAGGTCGAGGAACAGCAGGGCGCCGCGCAGGTTGTGGCGCCTGAGCAGGGCGATCTGCTGGCTCAGGCGGTCCATCAGCAGGGCGCGGTTGGGCAGGTTGGTCAGCGGGTCGTGGTAGGCCAGGTGGCGAATCTGTGCCTGGGCGTTTTTCAGCTGGCTGACATCGCGGGCGGTTACCAGCAGGCAGTCCACCTCATTGAGGGTGATCGGCTCCACCGACACCTCCACGGTAAGGATGTCACCGCGCTTGTTGCGCCCTAGCATCTCGCGATGATGCACCCGGCCACGCTCGCGCAACTCGGCCAGCAGGGCGCTGCGCTGCTTGTCGTCGGCCCAGATGCCGATCTCGTACACCGTGCGGCCGACCACGTCGGCGGCGTTGTAGCCGGTCAGGCGGCAGAAACCGTCGTTGATTTCCAGGTAGCGACCGCTGTAGCGTTCGGTGATGGTGATGGCGTCAGGGCTGGAGTGGAAGGCCTTGGCAAACTTCTCCTCGCTGGACTTCAGCGCCGCCTCGGCGCGCTGCTGCTGGGTGATGTCGCGCAGGGTGGTAACACTGCAAGGCTGGTCATCGACGGTGATCAGGCGGCTGGAAATCACGCAGGTCAGCGGTGCCCCATTGCGGTGGTTGACCACTACGGCGACGTTGCTCAGGGCCTGTTCGCGGATTACCCGCTCGATGCGTTGCGCGCGCTCGATGGACTCCGCCCACAGGCCGATTTCCTCGGCGGTGCGGCCGATCACCTGCTCGGTGCTCCAGCCGAAGGTCTGGGTGAACGCCGGATTGATCTCGATGAACTGCCCGGTGTCCTGGCGGGTGACACAGATTGGGTCGGGGCTTACCTGGAACAGGCTGGCGAACTTCTCTTCCGAAGCGCTCAGGCGCTGTTCGCGCTCCACCTGGTCGGTGATGTCGAGCAAAGTGCCAGCCATGCGCAGCGGGTTGCCCTGCTCGTCGCGGTACAGCCGGGCGCGGCTTTCGATGTAGCGCGAAATGCCGTTTTCCAGCTGTACCCGGTAGGTGATCTGGTAGTTGCCGGCAGGTCCTTCGCGCAGGCTACGGTAGGCCTGGCGCATCGAATTGCGCTCTTGCTCCGGGACCCCTTCGAAAAACGCGTCGAACGATTCGTGAAACGGGATGGGCGGCAGGCCGTGCAGCTGTGCGGCGCGCGCCGAACCGTAGAGCATGCCGCTGGGAATATGCCAGTCCCAGGTGCCCAGCTGTGCCGAATCCAGGGCCAGGTCCAGGCGCTCCTGGCTGTCCTTCAAGGCCTGCTCGGCACGTTTGCGCTCGGTGGTGTCGATAAAGGTGCTGAGCAGGAAGGTTCCGCCCTCCAGTTCGATGCCCTGGGTACAGAGGATGCCGTCATGCACCTTGCCGCTGGTAGCGCGGAACTGTACTTCCATTATCAAAGGGCCAGTGTTGCTGCGGGTCGACTCCAGCAACTGGTGGCGCTGTTCGGGGTTTGCCCACAGGCCAAGCTCCAGGCTGGTCTTGCCGATCACCTGGCTACCGGGCCAGCCGAACATGTCTTCGAAGTGCTGGTTGACCTCGAAGATCATGCCGTCGTGGCGTCGGGTGAGCAAAATGGCATTGGGGCTGAGGTGGAACAGGGTGGCGAAGCGTTTTTCCGAATTGATCAACGCCGTTTCCCGCTCGCGCTGGCGGGTGATTTCACGGATCACCCCGATCATCTGCGGCCGGCCGTTCGGGTCGTGGGTCAGGCTGCCGTTGATCTCCAGCCAGTGCAGGCTGCCGTCCGGCCAACGGATACGGTGGCGCATGGCCTGTTCCACCGGTTCGCCGTTGAACACTGCCTGGAACACCTGGCGTGTGCGCGCACGATCTTCCTCCGGCAGCAGGTCGAGGTAGTCGATATCTGCGGGGAGCGGGCGCTGCGGGTCGAAGCCGAACAGGGCCTGGGTGCCCCGTGACCAGCTCACCCGGCCGCTGTCGATATCCCATAGCCAGGCACCCAGCCGTGCGCCGTTGAGTGCGGCCAGCAACTGTGGGGCGTTCTGCCAGGCCTGTTCCGACTCCTGAGGGTCGGCCGCTGGTATGCGCGGCAGGCGCAAAAAGCGATTCGCTGATTTGGGCATCGGTACCAGACCTTTGGCGTATGACGCGTCCTTGGAGGTGGCAATACCGGGCTGACGACCGGTCAGGCGGGCCCCGCGTGGCTGTCGAGCAGGGCCATGAATGCCCTGGCCGCGTTCGAAAGCGTACGCTCCGTGTGCAAAATGTAGCCTAGCTGGCGAGACAGCTGTATGCCCGGCAAGGCGATGGGTGCAACCTGTTCGTCGAGCATGGTGCGCGGCAGCACGCTCCAGGCCAGGCCGATCGACACCATCATCTTGATGGTTTCCAGATAGTTGGTGCTCATGGCGATGTTCGGCGTCAGGCCCTGGCTTTCGAACAGGCGCTGAACAATGTGGTGGGTAAAAGTGTTGCCGCCGGGGAACACGGCCGGGTGGCGGGCGACGTCGGCCAGGCTGACCGTTTGGTTGTTGGCCAGCGGGTGCTCGGGAGCGGCGACGAAGTCCAGGGCGTCGTCCCATACCGGCACGGCCTTGACCAGGTGGTGCGGCTCGGGTGCCAAGGTGATAACGGCAATCTCCGCGCGGCCATGGAGGATCTCGTCGTAGGCCGCTTCCGAATCCATGAACTGAATATCCAGCGCCACTGCAGGGTATTCCCGGGTGAAGGCCCGCAGCAGCGGGGGGAGGCGGTGCAAGCCGATATGATGGCTGGTGGCAAGGGTCAGCCGACCACTCACTTCTCCGGTCAAATTGGTCAGCGCGCGCCGGGTATCATCGAGGACGTTGAGGATCTGGTAGGCGCGGGGAAGCAGGGCGCGGCCCGCCTCGGTCAGGGTCACCTCGCGGCCCAGCCGGTCGAACAGGCGCACATCCAGTTGCTGTTCCAGTCCGGCGATGCGTTTGCTGACGGCCGGTTGAGTCAGGAACAGGCGGTCGGCCGCCCCGGAAAAACTACCGGTTTCGGCAATCGCGATGAAGGCGCTAAGGTTGGCCAGATCCATGAAGTCGCATTCCTGTTGGTTATCCAAAGCATAAAAATTATGAATTTGAGTTATTCAATCTAACCCCCTAGCATCGACCGCACAAGCCAAGGGGTCTTTGGCATAGAAAGACGCTGATGAGGAACAGTCTGATGGCTGGCAAAACGCTCTACGACAAACTCTGGGAAGCCCATGAGGTCAAGCGCCGTGATGACGGCTCGTCCTTGATCTACATCGACCGTCACATCATCCACGAAGTGACGTCGCCCCAGGCCTTCGAAGGCCTGCGCCTGGCCAACCGCAAACCTTGGCGCATCGACGCCAACATCGCCACGCCTGACCACAACGTGCCGACCACGCCAGAGCGCAAGGGCGGTATCGAGGCCATCGTCGACCAGGTGTCGCGCCTGCAGGTGCAGACCCTCGACGAGAACTGTGACGAATACGGCATCGTCGAATTCAAGATGAATGACGAGCGTCAAGGCATCGTCCACGTCATCAGCCCGGAGCAGGGTGCCACCTTGCCTGGCATGACTGTGGTCTGCGGTGACTCGCACACCTCCACCCACGGCGCCTTCGGTGCCCTGGCCCACGGCATCGGCACCTCCGAAGTGGAGCACGTGCTTGCAACCCAGTGCCTGGTCGCCAAGAAAATGAAGAACATGCTGGTGCGCGTGGAAGGCCAGTTGCCTGCCGGCGTAACCGCCAAGGACATCGTCCTGGCCGTGATCGGCAAGATCGGTACCGCCGGTGGTAACGGCCACGCCATGGAATTTGCTGGCAGCGCCATCCGCGAATTGTCGATGGAAGGCCGCATGACCATCTGCAACATGTCCATCGAAGCCGGTGCCCGCGTAGGGCTGGTGGCGGTGGACGACACCACTGTTGCCTATGTCGAAGGCCGCCCGTACGCGCCGAAGGGCGAGCAGTGGAAGCAGGCGGTCGAAGCCTGGAAAGGCCTGGTCTCCGACGCTGACGCGGTGTTCGACACCGTGGTCGAGCTCGACGCTGCGCAAATCAAGCCGCAGGTCAGCTGGGGCACTTCGCCGGAGATGGTCCTCGCTGTCGACCAGCGCGTGCCGGACCCGGCTGCCGAGCCTGACCTGATCAAACGTGGTTCGATCGAGCGTGCCCTCAAGTACATGGGCCTCGCCGCCAACCAGGCGATCACCGATATCAAGCTCGACCGCGTCTTCATCGGTTCGTGCACCAACTCGCGTATCGAAGACCTGCGCGCTGCCGCCGAAATCGCCAAGGGCCGCAAGGTCGCTGCCAACGTCAAGCAGGCGCTGGTGGTGCCGGGCTCGGGCTTGGTCAAGGCCCAGGCCGAGCGCGAAGGCCTGGACAAGATCTTCCTCGAGGCCGGTTTCGAATGGCGTGAGCCAGGCTGCTCGATGTGCCTGGCGATGAACCCGGACCGCCTGGAGAGCGGCGAGCACTGCGCGTCTACCTCCAACCGCAACTTCGAAGGCCGTCAGGGGGCCGGTGGCCGTACCCACCTGGTCAGCCCGGCCATGGCCGCCGCCGCCGCGGTGACCGGCCACTTCATCGATGTCCGCGAGTTGATCCAAGGGAGCGCAGCATGAAAGCCTTTACCCAGCACACTGGCCTCGTCGCGCCGTTGGACCGTGCCAACGTCGACACCGACCAGATCATCCCCAAGCAGTTTTTGAAGTCGATCAAGCGCACCGGCTTCGGCCCCAACCTGTTCGACGAGTGGCGTTACCTGGACGTGGGCCAGCCTTACCAGGACAACAGCAAGCGCCCGCTGAACAAGGAGTTCGTGCTCAACCACGAACGCTACCAGGGTGCCAGCGTGTTGCTGGCGCGCGAGAACTTCGGTTGCGGCTCCAGCCGTGAGCACGCCCCATGGGCGCTGGACGAGTACGGCTTCCGCAGCGTGATCGCGCCGAGCTTTGCCGACATCTTCTTCAACAACAGCTTCAAGAACGGCTTGCTGCCGATCATCCTCAGCGACGAGGAAGTCGACGAGTTGTTCAAGCAGGTCGAAGCCATCCCGGGCTATCAGCTGACCATCGACCTGCAGGCGCAGGCGGTGACCCGTCCGGATGGCAAGGTGCTGCACTTCGAGATCGATGCGTTCCGCAAGCACTGCTTGCTCAACGGCCTGGACGACATCGGCCTGACCCTGCAGGACAGCGATGCGATCAAGGCCTTCGAGGGCAAGCACCGCGCCGGGCAGCCTTGGCTGTTCCGTGATGCCTGAAGTTTGCAGGTGACAGTACCGGCCTCTTCGCGGGCACGCCCGCTCCCACAGGTACAGCGCAGGATTCGAAACCTGTAGAGGTCCTGTGGGAGCGGGTTTACCCGCGAAAGGGCCGGTACAGGCAGCAGAAAGACCAAAAGGATCGAGACATGACCAGCACCCAGCACACCGATGTGGTCCAACGCCAGTTCGGCGAACAGGCCAGCGCCTACCTCAGCAGCGCCGTGCACGCCCAGGGCAGTGAATTCGCCCTGCTGCAGGCCGCGCTGGCGGGGCAGGGCCATGCTCGCGTGCTGGACCTGGGCTGCGGTGCCGGTCATGTCAGTTTCCATGTCGCCCCTCTGGTTGCCGAAGTGGTCGCCTACGACCTCTCGCAAGCCATGCTCGACGTGGTCGCCAGTGCCGCCGCCGAGCGCGGCCTGGCCAATATCACCACCGAACGCGGTGCCGCCGAACGCCTGCCGTTCGCCGACGCCTCGTTCGACTTCGTCTTCAGCCGCTACTCGGCCCACCACTGGAGCGACCTGGGCCTGGCCCTGCGCGAAGTGCGCCGAGTGCTCAAGCCGGGTGGCGTGGCGGCGTTCATCGACGTCATGTCGCCGGGCAGCCCGCTGCTCGACACCTACCTGCAAACGGTCGAAGTACTGCGCGACACCAGCCACGTGCGCGATTATTCCGCTGCCGAATGGCAACGCCAGGTCAGCGAGGCTGGCCTGCATGTGCGCAGCCACACTCGCCAGCCGCTGCGCCTGGAGTTTTCCAGCTGGGTCGAGCGCATGCGCACCCCCGAGCCAATGCGCGTGGCAATTCGCCAATTGCAGCAAGCCATGGGTGAAGAAGTACGGCAGTATTACCAGATCGAGGCCGATGGTTCGTTCAGCACCGATGTGCTGGTGTTGTGGGCCGAGCGTTAAGAACTTTTCGGTGGGGCCCGCTTGGCCGCACCGCGTGATTGGATAGAGGAAAGCATGAGCAAGCAGATTCTGATTCTCCCAGGTGACGGTATCGGCCCGGAAATCATGGCCGAGGCGGTCAAGGTGCTGGAGCTGGCCAACGACAAGTTCCAGCTCGGCTTCAGCCTGGAGCACGATGTGATCGGTGGCGCCGCCATCGACAAGCACGGCGTGCCGCTGGCCGACGAGACCCTGGAGCGTGCGCGCAAGGCCGATGCCGTGCTGCTGGGCGCCGTGGGCGGGCCGAAGTGGGACAAGATCGAGCGTGACATTCGCCCCGAGCGCGGCCTGCTGAAAATCCGTTCGCAACTGGGCCTGTTCGCCAACCTGCGCCCGGCCATCCTCTACCCGCAACTGGCCGATGCCTCGTCGCTCAAGCCAGAGATCGTTTCCGGCCTGGACATCCTCATCGTCCGTGAGCTGACCGGCGGTATCTACTTCGGTGCCCCGCGTGGCCAGCGCGAGCTGGAAGGCGGCGAGCGCCAGGCCTACGACACCCTGCCGTACAGCGAAAGCGAAGTGCGCCGCATTGCCCGTGTCGGTTTCGACATGGCCCGCGTGCGCGGCAAGAAGCTGTGCTCGGTGGACAAGGCCAACGTCCTGGCTTCCAGCCAGCTGTGGCGTGAAGTGGTCGAGGACGTGGCCAAGGACTACCCGGATGTGGAGCTGAGCCACATGTACGTCGACAACGCCGCCATGCAGCTTGTGCGTGCGCCCAAGCAGTTCGATGTGATGGTGACCGACAACATGTTCGGTGACATTCTGTCGGATGAAGCTTCCATGCTGACCGGTTCCATCGGCATGCTGCCTTCGGCGTCGCTGGATGCCGACAACAAGGGCATGTACGAGCCGTGCCACGGCTCGGCACCGGACATCGCAGGCCTTGGCATCGCCAACCCGCTGGCGACCATCCTGTCGGTGTCGATGATGCTGCGTTACAGCTTCAATCAGTCGGCTGCCGCCGAGGCGATCGAGAAGGCCGTGAGCCTGGTCCTGGACCAGGGGCTGCGCACCGGCGACATCTTCTCGGAAGGCTGCCGCAAAGTTGGTACGCAGGAAATGGGCGACGCAGTAGTCGCAGCGCTGCGGAATCTGTAATCTCTCTGGCCCGCCACCCAAAATTCCCGGTGGCGGCCCACTTTTAGCAAAGGTGTAGTTGCGATGAAACGTGTAGGTCTGATCGGTTGGCGCGGTATGGTCGGTTCCGTGCTCATGCAGCGGATGCTGGAGGAGCAGGATTTCGACCTCATCGAGCCGGTGTTCTTCACCACCTCCAATGTTGGCGGCCAGGGCCCGAACGTGGGCAAGGATACAGCTCCGCTCAAGGATGCTTATTCGATCGAAGAACTCAAGACCCTCGACGTTATCCTGACCTGCCAGGGCGGCGACTACACCAACGAGGTCTTCCCCAAGCTGCGTGAAGCCGGCTGGCAGGGTTACTGGATCGACGCCGCCTCGTCCCTGCGCATGCAGGATGACGCGGTGATCATCCTCGACCCGGTCAACCGCAAGGTCATCGACCAGCAGCTGGACGCGGGTACCAAGAACTACATCGGCGGCAACTGCACCGTCAGCCTGATGCTGATGGGCCTGGGTGGCCTGTTCGAAGCCGGCCTGGTCGAGTGGATGAGCGCCATGACCTACCAGGCGGCCTCGGGTGCCGGTGCGCAGAACATGCGCGAGCTGATCAAGCAGATGGGTGCTACCCATGCTGCCGTCGCCGATGACCTGGCCAACCCGGCCAGCGCCATCCTCGACATCGACCGCAAGGTTGCCGAGACCATGCGCAGCGAAGCGTTCCCGACCGAGAACTTCGGCGTGCCACTGGCTGGCAGCCTGATCCCGTGGATCGACAAGGAACTGCCGAACGGCCAGAGCCGTGAAGAGTGGAAGGCCCAGGCCGAGACCAACAAGATCCTCGGCCGCTTCAAGAGCCCGATCCCGGTCGACGGCATCTGCGTGCGCATCGGCGCCATGCGTTGCCACAGCCAGGCGCTGACCATCAAGCTGAACAAGGACGTGCCGCTGGCCGACATCGAAGGCATGATCAGCCAGCACAACCCTTGGGTGAAGCTGGTACCTAACCAGCGTGAAATCAGCATGCAGGAGCTGAGCCCGACCAAGGTTACCGGCACCCTGAACATCCCGGTTGGCCGCCTGCGCAAGCTGAACATGGGCTCCCAGTACCTGGGTGCGTTCACCGTAGGTGACCAGCTGCTGTGGGGCGCGGCCGAGCCGCTGCGCCGCATGCTGCGGATTCTGTTGGAGCGTTGATCGCTCCGGTCTGACCGAAAACCCGCGCTGGCAACAGCGCGGGTTTTTTTAGGTCTGAAAAGGCATTTTGGCTGCAAGGTGCTCGCCACGGCATTTTTAGCGCCTGTGAGATCG
>NZ_JWLN01000061.1:0-14043 GCF_000814065.1 Pseudomonas sp. C5pp
TTCGTGATCAGTGCGTTTCCCGTCGGCGCTATCTTGGCTGCTTTGGCCGCCAAATTTATGCTGCCAGAATGGCGCACGCTGTTCGCCGTTTCCGGGATCGCAGTGGTTCTTCCGATTATCTATATCTACTTTCTGGTGCCGGAGTCCCCAAGCTGGAAGGAACAGCGCGCATCTCAAGCCTCCGCTGTGCGGGTGTCCGTGAATGAAATCTTTGCCCCGGCGCAACTCCGGACCACATTGCTGGGGACCATGGCAGCAAGCTTGGCGCTGCTCGGTTACTGGGGGGCAAGCACGTGGCTGCCTACCTACCTGGTTCAGGAGCGAGGACTAAGTTTGACCGCCATGGCGAGCTTCATGGCCGCTCTTAATTTGGGAAATTTCCTGGGGATGAATTTCTTTGGGTTTGTGGCCGATCGGATAGGAAAGCGCCAGACGATCATTATCTCGCTGTCGCTGACTGCCATGATGCTGCCGATCTATGTATTCAGTGCGGACCGTCAATCGCTCTTCTGGCTTGGTCCGATGTATGCCTTCTTTATCGCTTTTGCTGGCCTGTTCGGCTCGTATTTTAGCGAGTTGTATCCAACCCGCATGCGGACCCTTGGCGCTGGCTTCTGCTTCAATGCTGGCCGGGGTCTGGCAGCTTTTGCACCGGTGCTGCTCAGTGGTATCGCGAGCTACTACAGCCTTTCGACGGGGCTGTTAGTCTGTGCCGGATTCTTCGTTTTGGCCGCACTGGTTATGATTCCAATGCCGACACGGGGAAAAGCTGATGTCAAGTCGGCTGTGCCGGAAGCCTGTTGACCTTTAGCCAAGGCGGCCGCGAAAACTGAGTGCAACACCTGACCTTTCCGGTACCGTGCTGCCCCTATGTCCTATTCCGAACTCAGCGTTGAAGAACGCGCCACCATTCAAATCGGCCGTGCCCAAGGGTTCAGCCTACGCAAGATTGCTTGCTTGATCACCCGATCCCCTTCGACCATCAGTCGCGAGCTGCGCCGCAATCGAGATGCCTGTGGCAGCTACTCGGCCCGCGTGGCCCAGCAGCAGATGCAGGCCCGCCGCCAACGCTGTCGACCGAAACGAAAGCTGTTGCCGGGTAGCGAGCGCTTCAAGTTGGTGGCCCACATGCTGCGTAAGCGTTTGTCTCCCGAGCAGATTGCCGGCAAGCTGCGCAGCATGACCATACCCAACCTCAGAGACGCCTACGTCTGTCGTGAGACGATCTATAACGCGATCTATGCCTTGCCGGTCGGCGAGTTGCGCAAGGAGCTGATCGTCTGCCTGCGCCAAGGCAAGACGACGCGCCGGCCGCGCTCTGGTGGCGTGGATCGGCGCGGCCAGATCCCTGAAATGGTCAGCATTCATGTGCGCCCGCCAGAGATCGAAGACCGGCTGATGCCGGGGCATTGGGAGGGCGACCTGATCAAGGGTAAGGCCAACGCCTCGTCGGTAGGCACGTTGGTGGAGCGCACCAGTGGCTACCTGATGCTGGTGAAGATGAACGACGCAACGGCGACCTCGGCGATGGAGGGCTTCAGTGCAGCGCTTAATGGCATGCCGCTGGCGATGCGCAAGAGTATGACCTACGACCAGGGCCGGGAGATGGCGCGACATGCCGAGATCACCCAAAGAACCGGCGTGGCGATCTACTTCTGCGACCCGCACAGCCCCTGGCAGCGCGGCAGCAACGAAAACATCAACGGCCTGATTCGCCAGTACTTGCCCAAGGGGACTGACTTGTCGGTACACAGCCAAGAGCAATTGAATGCCATCGCCTTGGAACTGAATATGCGCCCCCGTAAACGCTTTGATTTCAAGTGCCCGATCGAAGTCATGGGCGAGGTGATGCAGGAAGCCTTGGTTATGCGGCATGATGCTCCAGCTTTAATTCAATAACCGTGTTGCACTCAGCTCCTGCAACCGCCCAAAGTAAGGGGAAATTTTAAGCCTTGACGCAGGAGCAACGCATCTACCAGCCCCAACCACTTTCCCTTAAAGGCGCCTCTGGCGCCTTTTTTTTGCAGGGTACTCATGTTCCTCAAGGTTGAGGTTCTGCAACGATATGGTTTGGCGTGGATTGAATCACTGGAATGCTTTATTCGAACCATTTTTGTATGAGGCGCAAACGCAGTGATTCGCCCTGCGCAGGTAGCGCCAGGAAGTTTTGGAACGCTCTTGCACGTTCTGCAGAATGCGTTGCGGCAGCAGTTATTTATGGGGCGGCCCGCACATTGCCGCGAATTCTAGCCGAGTGCAAGTGATGTAGAATTGTTACGTGCGGTGATGGCATGCTAACAAATAGATGGTTTCGGCAAAGTTAAGTTCAAGTGCAATATGCTCTGATGTTCTGGCTCTAGCAAGTTAATGCTTCAAGTGGCTGGCTTGTGCCGAATATGAAGATGTAACTTGCGTTGATGGTTTTTGCTTAATCGGCGAAAAGGTCGAAAATTAGTTGCCGTAGCCAGCGATTGGCAGGGTCTCGATGATACTTGGCATGCCAGAAAAGGTTGATCGCAATCTCGGGTAAATTCAATGGGGCTGGCGAGAAAGACAAACCGAACGGAGATACGCAGCATGCTGCGAATCTTTCTGGTACTGTAGCAATCAGGTCTGTCTTCTGCAAAATGTAGCCGACGGCTACAAAGTGCGGGACCTCTAGACGCACGGATCGCTTGATGCCAGCACGAGCCAAGTATTTTTCTACCTCCCCGTGCCCTGTATTGGCTGATATCACTCGTACATGCTCAAGTTCGCAGAATTTTTCCGCTGTCAGCGACTGGCCTGCAATGGGGTGGTCCTTTCGGTACATACATACATAGCGATGGTGGAAGAGGCGGCGTTGGAAGAATCCGGCTTGTAAACTCGGAAGTAATCCAATAGCAAGATCGACGGCCCCTGATTGCATTTCATCACTAAGGCTGATTTCAGAGTTACGTACAGTGCTGATCTTTATATTCGGTGCTAGATCGGCGAGCGTGTCCATTAGCTTCGGCATAAAATAGATTTCACCGATATCGGTCATCGCCAGCGTAAAATTTCGATTGCTGGTTTTAGGCTCGAAGGTTACCTGCTGATTCAGCGCGCCCTGCAGTGTGCTCAGAGCATAGGCGATGGGCTCAGCAAGCTGTTGCGCATATGGGGTTGGCTCCATCATTCGTGACGTGCGTACGAAAAGCTCATCTTGGAGCAGTGTTCTCAGTCGCTTAAGTGCGTTGCTAACCGCTGGCTGTGTTAAGCCTAACTTCTCAGCAGCGGTGGAAACCTTCCGGTCAACTAATAGTTGATGGAAAATTACGAGAAGATTTAAATCAATATCACGAAGCTCCATATGCGACTCCTCGTTGGGTGGGGGATACGTACGGTCCTTGGGGTGAATTATAGCCTAGTTGAAGTGCGACTCTGGTTTCCCCCTGGGGCCGAGCAATCAGAAACAGCTTTGCTGTCTGCCATCCTGAGCCCATCTCCTGAAATGAGATGGTGGCTCATCTATTGCCAGGGCTTTCCCGTCTGAGCGGACAATCCATCACGCTGGCGGGGTGCGGTGTGTTCACCGCATCTTTCTGAGCTCCAGGGCCAGACTACAGGCATGCATGGCCTTGAGTAAATATTCATGGCGGTGATGATACGTATTCACCTCATTGCATTTATTTATTGCCGTCGATTCGTCATGATCACTTCAAGCTAGATACAAGTAAGAACGGGGAGCTGTCATGGAGCTGGTCGTATATCCACAAAATCTTCGCCTAAATGTCCAGAGCGGTCAGAACCTGCTCGATGTGCTGCGTGAGAACGCGGTGCCAGTCTCCTACAGTTGCATGTCCGGGAGGTGCGGAACATGCCGTTGCCGTGTCGTCGAGGGGGAGGTCTTGAATGCCGGCCCTGAGTCAGGACGTCCCGAGTACGAAGGCGACCACTATGTCCTCGCCTGTCAGGCAACACTCAAGGAGAGTTGCACCATTGAGATCCCTGAAGCAGACGAGGTGGTGGTTCATCCTGCCCGGATCATTAAGGGGACAGTGGTCGCAATCGAGAATCCTACGCATGACATTCGTCGCCTAAGAGTGAAGTTGGCGAAACCTCTCGAGTTTTCTCCTGGGCAGTACGCTACTTTACAATTCACGCCCGAGCATATCCGGCCATACTCAATGGCTGGCCTGCCAAGTGATGAGGAGATGGAGTTCCAGATTCGCCTCGTGCCTGGTGGTCGCGTTACTGAGTATGTATTCAGCAATCTGGACATCGGGGCGGCTATCCGTATTAGTGGTCCTCTGGGGACTGCCTACCTGCGTCGCAAGCATGAAGGCCCAATGTTATGCGTCGGTGGCGGGACAGGCATCGCTCCAGTGTTGTCGATTGTGCGAGGTGCACTCGAATCGGGAATGCGTAGCCCGATTCATCTTTATTTTGGTGTGCGCAGCATGCAGGATCTCTACGATACCGAGCGACTTGAAAGTCTTGCCGCAGAGCATCCCAATTTAAAATTAAACTTTGTTGTGGCGACTGGCGATGTGCCGCAGGGGTTGCGCCGTGGTTTGGTCACCGATGCTATCGAATCTGACATTCCCGACTTGGCCGGTTGGCGCGCCTATCTCTGTGGAGCTCCCGCCATGGTCGAGGCTTTGAATATGTTGGTCGTACGTCGTGGCATGGAGCAGGGCCATGTCCATGCAGATGCCTTTTATCCGAGTGGTATCTGACGGTTTCCGTCGGCACAGTCGTAGCATGCAGCTGTCATAAAAAAGCAAGCATAATAAGAGGAGCGTCACAATGAATGACAATAATGCCATCTTTCCGGAAAACCCAAAGTGGCCTGGCGATAATACTAGCAAGGTTCCTTTTTGGGCCTATACCCGCGAAGATTTGTACAAGAAGGAACTTGAGCGCCTGTTTTACTCAGGTCACTGGTGCTATGTGGGGTTGGAAGCGGAAATCCCCAATATTGGTGATTTCAAGCGCACTGTAATTGGTGAGCGCTCGGTGATCATGGTTCGCGACGTGGATGGCAGTGTTAACGTTGTTGAAAACGTCTGTGCGCACCGTGGTATGCGTTTCTGCCGGGAGCGCCATGGTAACCGGAAGGATTTTTTCTGCCCCTATCATCAGTGGAATTACAGTCTTAAGGGCGATCTTCAGGGCGTGCCGTTCCGTCGCGGCGTCAAGCAGGACGGCAAGGTCAATGGCGGTATGCCGAAAGACTTCAAGCTCGAGGAGCATGGCCTTACCAAGCTCAAGGTGGCGACGCGCGGTGGCGTAGTATTTGCGTCGTTCGATCACAACGTGGAGTCTTTTGAAGAGTTCCTCGGTCCGACCATTCTGCATTATTTTGATCGTCTCTTTAATGGTCGAAAGCTGGTGGTTCTTGGTTATCGCCGCCAGCGTATTCCAGGTAACTGGAAGCTAATGCAGGAAAACATCAAAGATCCTTACCATCCTGGCTTGTTGCATACCTGGTTTTCGACATTCGGACTTTGGCGTGCAGACAACAAATCAGAATTGAAAATGGATGAGCGCTTCCGCCATGCCGCAATGATCTCCACCCGCGGCCAAGGCGGGAAAAACGAAGAGGTCGTGAGCGGCGTAGACAGTTTCAAGGATCAGATGAAAGTTAACGATCCACGACTGCTCGACATCGTTCCCGAGCCGTGGTGGGGGGGACCGACTGCGGTGATGACTACGATTTTCCCGAGCGTGATCATTCAGCAGCAGGTCAATAGCGTTTCTACTCGCCACATCCAGCCCAATGGCCATGGCTCTTTCGATTTTGTGTGGACCCATTTCGCATTTGAGGATGACACTCCAGAAATGCTTGAGCGTCGTTTGATTCAGGCAAATCTGTTTGGACCTGCAGGGTTTGTTTCTGCAGATGACGGTGAAGTTATCGAATGGTCTCAGGAGGGGTTCGAGCAGAAGCCAGCCTACCGCAGTGTGATCGAAATGGGTGGGCATGAGATCGGTGATACTGATCATATGGTTACCGAGACCCTGATCCGCGGTATGTATGCCTACTGGCGCGAAGCAATGGGGGAATAATAATGATCGACTTCAAAGTGTATTTCGAGCTGCAGAGCCTTTATAGCGACTATGCAATGGTCTGCGACTCGGCAGATTGGGAGAAGTGGCCTGACTTTTTTGTTGAGGGTGGAACGTATCGCCTTCAGCCGCGAGAGAACTATGAGCGCGGGTTGCCTCTGTGTCTTCTGGCTCTTGAGAGTAAGGCAATGATACGTGATAGGGTCTATGGCGTTAAAGAGACCATGTATCATGACCCCTATTATCAAAGGCATATTGTTGGTATGCCACGGGTGATATCGGTCGAGCGAGATATTTATGGTGAGCGAATCATCTCTGAGGCAAATTATGTGGTGGTTCGTACAAAGCTCGATGGAGAATCCACGGTTTTCAATTCGGGATATTACCGCGATCAGATCGTGCGCACTCCGGAAGGGCTTAAGCTTCTGTCTCGCCTCTGTGTTTACGACTCTGAAATGATTGCTAACTCAATCATTTATCCGATCTAGGTATTTTTATGAATAGTGAATGGGTCGATGTTGCACCGCTTGAAAGAGTCCCAGATGGTGACGTTATTGGGATCATTGCAGCCGGACGTGAAATTGCCCTCTACTTGGTTGATGGTGAGGTGTTTGCTACCGACAACATCTGTACTCATGGACAGGCACGGATGAGCGATGGCTTTCTTGACGGATGCGAGATCGAATGTCCATTGCATCAGGGTAAGTTCAATATCTGCTCGGGAAAAGCACTCTGCGCGCCTCTTACCGAGGATCTCCGGACCTACCCGGTGAAAGTCGAAAGCGGTCGCGTTTTGCTCAACCTGGGTTAAGCATGGCATAGCTGTGTGCTTATCCACGGGGTAACTAGAATTCCCGTGGATAGGCGCCCATGGCCAGAGCCAAATAGAGAAGTCAAAGGTGAACTCAGATGGTGCAATTGGGTGCACTAGGAGAGAACCCCAAAATGTTGTAATGCCTGGAGCGAAAAATCTTGCCCCTTAATAACCTAGCCTGCGTGCAGTACGACCAACCTGATTCCGCTGGTCTACGGGGTGCCGACTTTCTAGTTCACCGCGACCGAACAGCGCTCTTGGCAGCTGCGCTATGACTTTGCAGCCCTAACCGGCACCCTGCGCTTCATCAAGGCGACACCGTCGCCCCCCTTTGGGGCAAGGCTCTGAGAGCGCGACTTGGATCTGGCCTGGGAGGTACCGAGCGATATGCTGAAGAAAGTCCGCGTGCTTCCGCAGAACGTTCTAGCTATTGGACTGATGTAGATGAGAATCGCCTGAATTTTTCTTATGTCATTCATGTGTTTTGAGTTTTCATCTGTCTGTTGGTAAGTATGTTTTTAATGTGCGGACTACCCATGCGTAGTCGAGAGCTTTGCTTATAATAAGCGCCGATGAGCTGGATGCTCAATATAGCGTCGTGTGTGCTTCATTAGTTTAATGCGTAGATCGCTAGCCTATTTGTTTTAGTGCTTGAAGGGTGGGGTCTTCCGGTTGTGGTTGGTGTGCAGTCAAGAGCTTGCCTTTTGGGCTTCTTTTGGTAAAAAACAGAGGTATAACAAGATGAACCATTCGACTGCTGTGGATGTCAGTTCCTTGATTGACAAGGCCTTGCTGGGTGGCTATCAGATAAGGGTGATTGTTCTTTGTGCAATTATTGCTATGCTTGATGGCTTCGATACCCAGTCTATTGCGTATGTGGCGCCAGCTATAGCGTCTGATTGGGGGCTTCCGTCTTCTTCATTCGGTCCAGTATTCGGCATTGGGTTGCTTGGGTTAACTTGTGGTGCATTGTTGTTTGGGCCTCTTGCTGATAAGTTTGGGAGGCGCAGGATAGTTGTTTTAACGGTCTTTCTTTTTGGTGTTTTTGCTTTTTTAACGGCATTTTCCAGTTCGTTTATTGAGTTGCTGCTCCTTCGATTTCTTACCGGGGTTGGTCTCGGTGGTGCAATGCCAAATATTATAGCATTGACCTCAGAGTACTCACCTAAGCGCCTGCGCGCAACCATGATCACCCTCATGTTCGCCGGATTCCCATTGGGGTCAATGATGGGCGGTTTTATCAGCGCTGAAGTTATTCCTGCATGGGGCTGGCAAGCGGTTTTTTACATTGGCGGTGCGTTGCCTTTGCTGCTAATCCCTATACTTTACTTCATGCTGCCTGAATCAATTCGTTTCATGTGCGCGCAGGGAGGGCGTGGGGCTCAGATCGCCGGTATTCTGCGTCGGCTGGCTCCAGTTGCTTCTATTAATGACTCCACAAAATTTTATCTGCCCGAAGAACACCATGGTGGGTTTGCTGTGCGTCATCTTTTCCGGGATGGACGTACGTCGATGACCTTGTTGATCTGGGTAGCATTTTTTATGAACTTATTAGTGATGTACTTCCTGGTGAACTGGCTGCCGTCGCTGCTAAAGGCTGCGGGTCTTCCACTGAAAACGGCTATTCTTGGGACTGCCTTGCTCAACGCTGGTGGTGTGATAGGGAGCTTGTTAATAGCAAGGCTGATAGATCGATTAAATCCTTTCGCTGTGCTGGCTAATGCT
This sequence comes from Pseudomonas sp. C5pp, assembly GCF_000814065.1. Lineage (NCBI taxonomy): Bacteria > Pseudomonadati > Pseudomonadota > Gammaproteobacteria > Pseudomonadales > Pseudomonadaceae > Pseudomonas > Pseudomonas sp. C5pp. The sequence continues at coordinate 8,573 of NZ_JWLN01000061.1, forward strand.
TACGCCTTGGCGGCTTGCTTTATTGCTGTTTCTGCTATTCAAGGGCTGTCTTCAACGTTGTTGTTGGGTGCAATATTTTTCTCAGGATTTGGGATTGTGGGTGCACAGCTCGGAATCAATGCAGTAGTCGCGGATCTCTATCCCACGGCTATACGCTCTACTGGCATCGGTTGGGCGCTTGGCATTGGTCGGGTCGGTTCTATTCTCGGGCCGATCTTCGGCGGGGTCTTGTTGTCAATTGGTTGGGAGGGGCATTCCATCGTGATGATAACCGTGATTCCGTCTCTCGCTGCGTCTATCGCTGTAGGGGCGCTAGGATACACGCGCAGGATTAATTTGAAGGCAACCCATGAGGAGGGTCTGAAAAAGACTTCCTAACCTGGTATAAATAGGTCTTCTACAACCGTTCTGGAACCCCTCGATGAAGCGGCTGACCTTCGCCAATGCCGAGTGCTCAGTGAAGTGCAAGCAAACACGGCGCTTCCTGATCGAAATGGATCAGAAAGCACCGTGGTAAGACCTAGGGAAGGTCTTATATGGACGCCTCCCGGAGCTCAATAGGTAGACATGCAGGCGTGTAGTCAGGAGCAGTCTTATATCCGGCCTGTTTGTGCAGGCCGGGAGCCTGCTGGCCCTGATGGAATCCGCTGACGAGGCCCTCATCTGAAAATCGAGCTGTGGGCGACGCCCTGGCTCATATTCCCTATCAGGTTTACCCCGTCACGGTCTGACCTACTCCGCCATCACGTGCTTACCGTCTGTGCTCCTTGTGAAGCCTGTAAGTGATTGATTTCAGTTCTTTCAGTGCCCAGCAGGACACTCCGTAAAAAGCTCGGATCGGTACGGAGAGCCCTTGGCCAGCACAGCCCAAAGCGTTCTGGCGAGCTTGTTAGCCAGCGCTGCAACCACCACGTTATAAGGGCGCCTGGCCAGCAAGAGCTCGATCCACCGGGATTTTTGCCCCCTGTTGATGATCGAGCGAGCACCGTGCATCAGCAATGTTCGCAGATAGGTGTCGCCGCGCTTGCTCAACCCCAGCTGACGAACTCGACCACCGGTACCCGTTTGGCGAGGTACCAATCCCAGCCAAGCAGCGAACTGGCGGCCTGAGCGGAAGGTCGTAGCATCTCCCAGTGAGGCCACGGCGACAGTAGCGGTCAACAGACCGATCCCGGGGATCTCTGCAATTTTCTGGCAGTCGGAGCTCTCGCGCAGGTACTGTTTCAAGCGGAGTTCGATTCCTCGGATTTCCTCATCCAGGTGGATGATCCGCGCCCACTGCTCGCGTAGGCTCTCCAGCAAGAGGGGAGGCACCCTGCCTTCTGCATCAGCGAATGCTTCCGGAATGACCTTGCCCAGTTGGGCGTAGCCCTCGGGCAGCACAATCCCGAACTCGTAAAGCAGTCCACGTAAGCCATTGCTCTGCATGGTGCGAAATTTCAGTAGTTGGGCACGGATGCGGTGCAGAGAGAGGATCGCCTGCTGATCGGGCCGTTTGATCGCGACCAGGCAAGCACCGGGTTGCTGTACTGCCGTCCAGATAGCTTGGGCGTCGGCCGCATCGGTCTTGTTTCGCAGCACGAACGGACGTACGGAGCGGGGAGCCAGCAAACGAACATCGTGCCCCAGCTGCTGAAGCTGACGGGCCCACCAATGAGCGCTGCCACAAGCCTCTATCGCTACCAGGCAGGGTTGCCGTGCAACGAAAAAGGGTAGGACTTCATCGCGCCGCAGCTTCAAGCGCTCGATCTTTCCGGTTTCCTGATCAACGGTATGCAGTTGAAAAACCTTCTTGGCGATGTCCATGCCAATCACGCTATGTTTCATGGTGGAACCTCCTGCTCAAGTGATGCTTTCTACACGCACGCTTCACTTTGGCACTTCGATGCCGGAGCAGCGAGGATCCTCTATGGATACAGAGGTGCTGTGGTCGGCCCGCTGCCGGGGGGAGGCGTCCATACCATCTGAAATAGCCCCGACTTTTGCCTTCGCTCCACCCGGCAGGCCGAAACACGAAGGTCTCTTGCGTCAATCGCGGGCTATTTCAGCACTCCCAATTCTATTCCTTGCCCTTCACGGGCACCCTGTGGGCTGCTGCCCACATCACGGACGCACCTCGCCTGCCATCAGCAGTCGTTTCCGCATCATCCAGAGGTTCGACAGGGCAAACAGGGTGACCAGTTGGGCTGTGTTCTTCGCCAACCCACGGAAACGCACCGTGGTGTAGCCGAACGGGCACTTGATTACCCGGAACGGATGTTCAACCTTGGCTCGCGTCTGAGCCTTGGCCTTCTCGATCTGGCGAATCACGCGCCCGAGCAGGCTGCGTTTTCCGAGCGACTTGTAGGTACTGCGGCGAGCGGCAACCGACCAGATGACATCGCGGCCTTCGTGCTCGGCGCGCTTTTCGACGCCGGTATGGCCGGCGTCAGCGCAGATATACGACTCTTCGCCATGCAGCAATTGGTCGACCTGGGTGACGTCAGCCACGCTGGCCGCCGTACCGATCACGCTGTGCACCAATCCCGAATCGTCATCGACGCCGATGTGCGCCTTCATGCCGAAGTGGTGAGTCGGCCACAGGAACTGCCCCCGTAGCCGCTCGCAGAACCGTACGTGACACTCTCGCGTCATACGGCTCCCGTTATCCAACCTGTTGCTCGGTTACTTGCCAGTGATAAAACAGTCGAGGGGCAGCCGTCTGCACCGTGTCCAACCATTGAGATATGCGCCGCTTGCGCCCGTGAAGTATTTTGTACTTACGACCGGCCCAACGCTTGAGTGCGCTATCGATATGTCGAGAGATGCCAAGCATGGCCGTCCGATAGAACGCGCCATAGTACTGCCACCAACCTTGTATCACTGGGTTGTAAAGCCGAGCCACAGCAGCCAGCGTCACGTGAGTTTGGCGGTTGACCCGCCACTCGCGCACTGCTCGCCGCATCCGCTTCAACGCTTGCGCACTGACTCCCGGCAGGAAGCTGGTGAAAAGGTTGTTCTGTTGGCCGATTGCCTTCCTGGGTCTAAAAGTGAAACCAAGGAAGGTAAAGCTCACATGCGGATACTCCGCGCGTCGATTGCTGTCCTTGCAGTACACGATTTTCGATTTCTCGGGATGCATCGTGAGACCACAAACTGCTAGACGTGAAGCGATTGAACGCATCACGTGTTCTGCCTGCCTCTCGCTACGACAATGCACTACCGCATCATCGGCGTACCGGGCAAAAGGACAGTTTGCGCTGTTTCGTTGCATCCAAGCGTCAAAGGTGTAATGCATGAACAGATTCATCAGCATGGGACTGATCACGCCGCCTTGCGGGGTGCCACGTTCGCGTTGAATGCGAACGCCATCTGCTGCCTCGAACGGAGCAACCAGCCATCGTTCGATGTACAGCAGTATCCAGTCCTCTTTGATATGGGTTCGCACCGCTTTCATCAGCAGTTCATGATCAATGTGATCAAAAGCCGCCTTGATATCAAACTCCACCACCCAGTCGTATCGCCAGCAGCGCTCGCGTGTGATCGCTATGGCCTGTTTGGCTGAACGCCCTGGTCGGTATCCATATGAGTCCGGATGGAAAAGCGCATCCAGCTTCGGCTCGATGAGGAGTTTGACTACAGTTTGTGCGATACGGTCGCTGACCGTAGGCACTCCCAGCCTGCGTATACCCCCCGATGCCTTCGGTATCTCAACAACCTTGACCGGCGGCGGGAAATAAGACCCCGACGACATTCGATTCCATAGCTTGTAAAGATTCTTCGGCAGGTTCCGCTCAAAATCGGCAATGGTCTCATCGTCGATTCCAGCAGCTCCCCGGTTGGTTCTGACCTGCTGATAGGCCTCCCATATCACGCGCTTCGCTATGTTGTAAGGTTTGTTCGAACTCACGCCACTCATCCCCTGAGGTTGACAGCGTTCGTTGACAGGATAACGCCTCCCCTTCGCTCCGCCTTCATTACAAAGGCTTCATCACTACTACAGGAGGCTCCGCCCCTCATTCCAGCATTGGTATTCTTCCTCATGGTTTTAGCCATTTGTCATTTTCCTTTGCATCTGGAACAAGGTTCTCACGTTCCGTACCCAAGCCTGTATGGAGATCATGCCGCCTTTACACCGGCTGCCACTGGGGCCGTAAGCAGGTAACGCCCCAACTCGTCCTGAAGCCAGTACTCAACCTCAGTTTCGACAGCACTTTAGGGAATAACGATGCGTCATCGGACGGTTTGCTTTCGCTCATCTTCTCCATACTCACCTGCCATCATCATGGGATGACTTTTCCTCGGTTGCTCACCACCGCACCTTTTGGATGCAGCAGCACCGGGTGGTTTGAAGCCTGCTCCTGCAAGCCGACTTCGGAAGGCCTACTTCCATCTTCGGTACAGCATCACAGGTCATACGACCTGTGTTCGTGACACACAGTACTGGTTGCCCTTCTTGGTCTGGTGCATCTGCTGATCGCGCTTGCCATCCTTGTTCTTGGTCGAGCTGGGGGCATGGATGATGGTCGCGTCGACGATGCTGCCTTGGAGCAGGAGCAGACCGCGCTCGCCCAGGTAGCCATTGATGACCTCCAGGATCCTGCTGGCTAGCTGTGTAAATCCAGTACGTTGTTCAGTGAAAGTGCGACGCGGCTGATCGGCGGGTTGTATGTGAGGCTCGCATGCGGCCTATGCCAGTTGTAGTGATGCAGCCAGGCAGGCAAGTGCGCGGCTCTCTGCTCGGAGCTGTCATAGCTCCGGGCGTAGGCCCACTCACGCAAGGTCGTCTGGATGAAGCGCTCGGCCTTGCCGTTGGTGCGCGGCGTATAGGGCTTGGTGCGGATGTGCCGTAGCCCAAGGCGAGCGCATAAGCGCTGGAACGCTCGGGAACGGTAGCAGGAGCCATTGTCGGTCATGACCCGCCGGAAGCGGATGCCCAGCCCATGGTAGTAACGCAAGGCCTGCAACAAGGCCTGACAGGCACTGCTGCCACGCTCATCCGGGTGCAGGCTGGTGAAGGCCAGTCGGGAAGCATCGTCGATGGCCACATGGACGAACTCCCAACCGGCGCCGTTGGAGCACTGTTGACGATCGCCGGTGATCCGGTGCCCGGGCTTCCAGAAGCGGCCGAGCTTCTTGATGTCCAGATGCAGGAGATCGCCAGGGTTGGCGTACTCGTAGCGTACCACCACAGGGGCTGGCTCCAGCTCGGCCAATCGGTGCAAACCGGCCTGCTTGAGACGGCGGGCGACGGTACTGACGGCCAGACCGAGCATCTGGGCGATCTGCCGGTAGGTCTTGCGCGACCGGCGCAGCTCGATCAGTTGCTCGATCATGGCTGCTGCCGTGGCATGCGGACATGAGTGCGGGCGTGACGAACGATCCATCAAGCCGGTTTCGCCCTCCTCGCGAAAGCGTCTGAGCCACTTGTAGGCCGTGCGGACACTCACCCCTGCGGCTTGCGCAGCCTCCTCGACACGCAAGCCGTTGAG
>NZ_JWLN01000062.1:0-13650 GCF_000814065.1 Pseudomonas sp. C5pp
ATTTGGACGTTCGGAATGTTAACCGCGACTTCCGCCACGTCGCGAACGTTCAGATTGGCGAGCGAGTCCGACGTGAGCACCGACATGGTGATGCCCACGTCCTGGACCGATTCGGACCGCTTCTGCGCCGTGACGATGATCTCCTGAATGCCGCCCTCGACTTCGGCACCGCTCGCCGCCTCCTGCGCCTCAGCTTGTCCGGCAAAGCCGGAAAGGCAGGCCGTCGCCAAGAGCATCCGCTTGGTCCGCTCACGCACTTTCTTCGGTTGTCCGCTCTTCACAGTCTTCCCCTTTGTCTGTTTCGAAGGGCGGCTTTGCTTTTCCGCCACCGTTATTTTTTTGCGCGCGCCAAAACCCTATCCACATGTCCAATTTTGGTCAACGGTATCGTTTTTACCGAAAGGGTTTGATTCTAGAGCACTGCGGGTGAAGAAAGCCTTGGAACTTTTGCAATGTCGGCCCTCCATGGCTGCTCCCTATGTCGGAGCAGCCATCGGCGGCCGGAGCCGAGAAAATCGATCAGCCGATGCGGCAGCGATCAGGGTCAATGCGCGGCAAGCCGGTCGTAGATTGCGATCGCGTCATCGATGGCCTTGTCGAGCTGCGGCTTGACCACATTCCAGCGCGCCAGGATGAGGTCGTCGACTGCAAAACGCTCCCCTTCATCTTCGAGGCGCGGCGTCGAATTCCGGAATTCGGCCAGGGTCTTGCGATATTTGTCGGCCAGTCCTGCCAGCTTTTGCCGATCGGAGAAATCCTTGTTGCCGTCCACATAGACGTAGATGGGCGAGGTGTGCAGCAGCGCTCTACCCTTGCCATAGGCACGTACGGCCAACCACATCGATCCCGACGGCTTGAACTTGTGCAGTAGCCGCAATTCGGACGCGTGGCTCGTCCCGCTGACGAGCTTCAGAACCTCACCATGACCGACGAGTTCGACGCGGTCGATCGCATCGAAATCGGGATTCGCGCGGATCACCGCGTCGACCGTTATTTCATCGCCCGCCCGAATGTGATATTCGGTCGCCTTCTTGTCTCCGTTGACGGAATAGTCGGCCGACAGCCAGTTGGTGATGAACGACCTGCGCGACCTGAGCCCGTCGAACCAGGCGCTCGGCGAAGGCGATCCGCCAACGTCGACGTAAACCCGCTCCGCGCCCGGGAAGTCGATGTAGGGATAATCGGAACCGGCGCTCGGCAGCAGCTTGAAGCCCATGTTGAGGAAGTCGTAGAGATAGGCCGTGTTCATCGTGCCATATTGAAGCATTTCGACGAAGTCGACCTTGCCTCTCGGCACGTCAAGCGCCAGACCGTAGTCGACGTTGAAGATGTCCAATGCGACGTGGGCGTATCCCCAAAGCCCACCATCGGCGCGGATCATGTCTGATGTCGCGTCGTAGATGAAATAGTCCTTCTCAGGCCAATGGAACTTCTTGGCATTCAGGCCGATCGAATGGCCACGGTGCGATGTTCGCGGTGATTCCTGGCCGGAGACGAGGAAGTGGCCGCCATTTCCATAATGCCCTTCTTTGCCGAAACCATATTGCTTGAACTGCGACCCTTTGAGATTCCCCGCTTCCAGGAGATTGGCGACCCCTAGGTCTTCCGCACGCATATAGGCGAGAATCTTGTCGTTCTCCGCTGGCGTGGAGCGGCCGATATGAATATGGTCGTCACCCGAAAGCCAGCCCTGCTTCGGCAAATCGGTCCACCGCTCCATCTTCACCTGGATGGACTGCGGCGTTCCGGGGGCAATACGGACCTTGCGCTTCTGGATTCGATACTCCGGTCCCTTCATGACGAACAGGTCATATTCGCCCGCGGGCACGTCCGCCGCATAGTTCGTATCGACGAAGAACACATATCTGCCGTTCGCCGACCATCCCTTTGGGACGGAGACCATGGGGAGATTGCGTGTATACTCCGTGTAGCGCTGAACGGTGAGCGCGCTGCGGCCCGCAAGCGGCGCCCAGCCGTCGGACCGATAGAGGCCAACCCGCGCCGCGGTCGGTCGGCCGGCCTCATCAAGCACCTGCAATGCGAACTTCCCGGGCGAAGGCGCCTGCGGCTTGCTGGCTTCGCGGCGGACCTTGACGTCGCAAAGCGTCACCTCGCCGCCATCATTCGATCGTGTAAGCTGGCTCCCGAGCCCCCCGACCGCAAAGTCCGTTCCGTAATATTTCCGGTTGGCGAAGCGTGCGCGGTCGAGGCGCACGGTCTCGGTATGCCAGCTTCCCTTGTTGTTCGCATCGAAGCGAACCTTTTTCGCGGTCGGCTGCACGGCCTGATCGTAGGAAAAGACGAACCCGTCAGTCTCGGGACGAAAGAAGGTGAGATCGACCAAGATCGTTTCATCGATATCAAAGGCGAACCGATCGTCGACATCGAACAGCAGATAGGCGCCGGTGATGCATTGCCGGTTCTCGTGCTGCGTCATCCGGGCCGAGGGGCTCCAACTGACGAAGTTTCCACCGCCGTGAAAATCGAAGTTCAGGGAGACCGTTCTTTTGATCTCGGGGCTTGGCTTCCAGCCATGCTCTATCTTGCCTAGTGGCCCCGTCGAATGCGCAAGCGCAGGTCCGCTGGCCATGAGGCTGGCGATGGCCGCGTGGATGATCAGACGTGTGACATACATATGGCGCTCCCTGATCGTTGAGCGTGCCGGCGCGCCGTTCTTCGCGACAGTCGCGCTGCCGCGCCTGCATTTTTCCGGCCGTGGGTTCGGTCTCGTGATCGAAGGCGACAACCACTTCAGAGATTCCACTCCTAGACGAAACTGACCAACGCCCACTAGACTGACGCCAACGCAAAGCGCCGCAAGGGCTCCACGCAAATAATTTGCCGTGACCGCCATTTTTTTTGTGCCTGCATTACCTTCACATCGCAGGCTGTGGCTTTCTCAGACATCAAGCGCTCCTTTTTATATTTCTTGTAAAAATACACACTAAAATAGTTATATATTTCCGTAGCGACTGTAAAACTTCTTAAAATTTTGCTCTGTACGTGATGCTGCGCGTGAGCTTCCGCCAACGCATCACGTTAAAGCGAAAATTAGTAGCGGTAACAGAGTGCGACGCCCAGCAAGGCAGGGCTCAGGCGGATCACATCTCAAAAACCAGTAACTGCTGCCGATAGTGCTGCGATAAACTGACATGAGGAGTGCTCAACTACTACCCCTGACAACGGCTCGTTGTCAGGGGCTCAGGATGCCTGTAGGGAAAAGGTCCGCTCAAACCGTCAGACGTTCAAGGGATTGCCCTGACGGAGCCGGCATCCTTGAGAAAAGCCTCATAGCCGCGTCTCTCCAGCACGATCGCATCTCAGATCAGCAGAGACGCAGACTCATTCATGGAGGTCTCCTTTCTAGAGCGGGAAAACGGCCCGAAGCCACAGAGCATCACCTTCGGCGCGATTCCGCACCCCTGTTTCGCCGTAGCCCTTGACTGTAAGGAACCAACCCTGACCGCTGTCGTAACGCACCGAGGGGCCGATGGCGCGGGCACTGCCTTTGTTGTCGCGCACGGTATGCCCGTCCTGCTCATCGTCCGTCAACTGCTGGTAGACATAGCCACCCACCCCCACCGTCCAGCCGTTACCCAATGCCCAGCCAGCTGCATAGTCAACGATCAATTCGTTGCCGGAGCGGTAGTCCGTGTCATCGTTACGCGCATTGATGCCGTACATAACCTTGGCATCGGCGTTGAAACCTTTGACGTCGATCCAAGAGAACCCTCCCACCATATGGGTCGCCCAATAGTTGCCGCCGACGTTGGCGAGGTCATCTTTGTCGTATTCGCCGGTCGGCGCGAAGATGTCAATGCCCGCCACAGTGTGCAGATTCGGTGAGAGATGCCAGCCGATAGCTGGGCCGAAGACGATGTCACCTACGCCGGTCTTGCGCTGCGAGCGACCAGCCGCCGACACGTCGAGAGTGACAAGCGGCACGATGGAGTGCAGCGCCAGGCTGCCGCCCAGCAACTCCTGCGAGGTGACCCAGATGAAATTAGGCACGAGTGCGTCAGCGCGCACCTTGAACCCCGGCACAGGTATGCTGCTCCCGTCGTTGCCTTTGAGGTCGTCACTGCGGTAGTGCTGAGCGTCAAGCATCATGTAGGTACCTGGCGGCGGTAGCGCGCCCCAGCCGAAGCCGTTGACACCTAGCGCGTAGAGGGTCTTGCCGCCTTCGGTGGCGGAAACGTGAAGCGTAGCTGCCAGTCCGGCGAACAGGAGGCTTGAGGCGGCGAATGAGCAGGTTTTCATTGTTGTTTTCTCCTGACGGGTTATTTCGGTTGAGCGGGCCCCTCCACCCAGGTCAACCTGAGTGGTGTCAATAGCAGTGGTTGGTATTTGTAAAGATTGGCAGCATGTAAAGTCTAAAATAGCACCAGCCAAAAATTTCCAATTCGCTTTATGACCTATTTCTATCAAGAAGTGCATGAGCTGTATTTACTTGCACTTCACTGATTACTCTGTACTGGGAAAACCATCCGCTTTGTCTTAAGGATCGAATGACTGAGGAGGACACATGCTGAACAAGTTAGAAACTTATTTTCAGGCCCAAATCATGAGCCGCCATAAAATTAACTCTGAGAGCAAAATTTAGCGCCCCGACACTGTCAAGCTCCGTAACATACGGAGCCATAGCCATCATCAAGTTGATAGCTCATAGCTCCTAGCCCAACCAACTCACAAAATAGTTATCAGCTAGGCTTCATCTCCATATACCCACAACCACAGACCCACTCTGTGACCGCCTCATAGGCGATGATCTCACCCTTCCAACCCGCGAGCGCTCCCATTGCACAAATCCAATTCTTGATTTCAAGGCCACCGTTTCCTGCGTTATTCAGAATCTCCTCGTCGCTCATGAAAACTAAAGCCTCGACATCACCTCGCTTAACCAGCTCCATCACCTGGTGATCCCACTCGGGATTGACCTTCCCCATCTCAGCCATACCCGGCCAATGAGAAAGCCCACCGGTGCCGAATATTGCAACCCGTTCGTTTCCTTTCCAGCATGCGACTGCCTCGCTAATCACCTTGCCAATCTCATATGCACGACGACTGGAAATCAGCGGCTCACAGCCAGAATTAATATAAACGGGAATGGCACGAACGCCCCCTGCTGGTCGGACGGCATAGTGAATCGGTATGCTCGTAGAGTGATCCAGGATCATCGCCTTCGACACAGCCCAATCAACCCCATTATCAAACCCATAACTCATGATATGGTGCGCAAGGGGCTCATTATTAATAACAACATCCCTTTTGATCCCAAGCCATTCTTCCCACGGCCCCTCTACATCCCCGATACCAATTAAACAGCTTGGGATGCATGCAGGACCATGAATCGTGTAATGGTCATCACCGATCACTATCACAGTATCAACGCACAACTCACGCAGTCTATCTGCGATCTTAGCGTAAGCATTCATGCAGTTATCCCGCTTGTCTTGCGGCGGGGCATCTGGCATCGCCGCAATAAGGGGATCATGAGGCAACATAAAACCAGCTACAATCTGAGCCATAACAGTTCCTTCAACAACCAATGAATTAGCGGCAAACAGCGACCAAATCAACCGGATGGAGTGTTCATACGACGCATGTATTCAGAAATAGAGGCACCACCGCCATGGATCGCCTGCCAAGAGCAAAAAAGCAGCATCTGACTAACCCCCATATCGGCCATGGATCGAACGTCAAGCGATTTGATCATGACCTTTTCCTCATTACTCAGCGGGTACACAGCCAGCAGTCCATCGACGTCAGCGTGGAACTTTTGAGTCACCGACGAGCTTGTATGCATATCCCAAAGAACTCGCTCCAAAGTATAAATACTCATATCACCTCAGCCAATTCAATATAAGCCTACAATTAATTGTCGCTCTAAAATATAGACACTTCACCAAGGCAGCCTTGAGGAATATAAAACTCTCTCACCAAGGCGACTCTGATGCAGAGTCGCCATTTAACAAACAGCCTAGAGTTAAAGACAGAGAATTGCCCTGAAGGCCTGGCTGATCGCAGCATCAGTATCAGACACCAAGCCTTTTGACCGATAAGCCACAAAACGATCTGGACGCACAAGCAAACAGCCATCGTCCTCTATCTCGCTGACGTCCGCCCAGGCCCCATAATGATCGGTTATATCTCCATCGACGCTTATCGATACGAGGTTGACGTCGATACCCAGCGACTCACTGACCTTAGCCGCACTCCTCAACCAAGCATCTCCCCCCAGCCCGGTGATAATCGTAAATTTGCCATTACCAACCAGATCGATACTTGACACGTTTACCCCATTCCGTTGCAGCCAGGCATGCGGCAATGTAGCTCCTGGTGTCGTGGTCGGGTGTATATGAACTTGAGAGTTTTCGGAGTTAAACTCAGCCGTCGTCCCATCGGAGACAATAGCATGCGAGCTCAGATAGTGATGACCAGCCTCCCCCCCAATTCCGTTAAACTGCCAGTTTTGCAACTCCAGCGCCTCACGCATTTTTTTACGCCGAGTTTTTCCCTCTTCGGTTGGTGACGAGAATACTTCTAAAGCATCCCACCCATCCTCTTCACTCTGCCCGGGAAAAAATCCCAGCGCTTGAGGAACAGCCTGCATATTAACCATAGCTGTAATAGCCCGATTGACCATCTGCTTAGCAACAGGCTGACGCTCGTCGGAGTAACTCTGTAGAAGGTCCTGGCCAGCATACCCATTAATGATGTATGCAAGCTTCCAGCTTAGGTTAAATGCATCCTGAACACAGGTATTGGTTCCCAGCCCACCGGCCGGAGGATGACGGTGAGCCGCGTCGCCCATTAACACGATTCTCTCTTTCACCATGCTCTTTGCGAACATGTTATTAACTGTCCACTTGGAGATCGCCTTTATATTGACATCCACATCCCTATCTCCAATTAGGGTGTAGATACGCTCCAGCACCGCCTCTTCATTAGTCTCAGCATCTGCGTTATCTGGATTGTACATAAACAGCAAAATCCAATCATTCCACGGTTTTACGCAGATGAAAGTGCCGCCACCGATCCAGTCATCGTTGCCGGGCTGCAGGGTCGGAAATAGAACCGCCTTCCGATCCGCACAATATTTTGAAAGATCAGCATCAAACCAACAGTTAACCGCGTGACCTTCTCCCATTTTTCCTTCGAACTCAAACCCGAGGCTTCTGGCCACCAAGCTACGAGCACCATCGGCACCAACTGCATAGTCGGACTCGACGATATACTCTTCCCCTGTCTCGCGATTGCGGACCAGAGCATATACTTTTTCGCTGGACTGCTCGATTTCCAGAACTTCGGTATTGAACAGCACCTCCGCCCCGCTTTCCCGTGCAACATCCAGCAATACCGGCTCGAGCACATGCTGAGCGGCGTTGCACATCTTGCTGGGGCTAGCCGTCAGGTATTCGGATCGGCGGTCATCACCGTACCCCCAGGAGCTCAGTCTCGCCAGCTCTTGGCCCGCGAGACGAGTGCACCAGACAACATTTTCCATCTCCTCAACTGAGGCAACATCATAGACCTTTTCTTCGATACCCAGGTCACGAAACACCTCCATTGCACGGGTGTTAGTGATATGAGCGCGAGGCGAGTTCGCGGTTCCGGAATGCTGACTTACAGCAAGCACCTTTACGCCGTATTTAGCGAGAAGCGCGGCCGTAGTCAGCCCTGACGGACCCGCCCCAACAATGAATACAGGAACGCTCACCTTTCTAATTTCATCTTTCAAAAAAATATTTTTCAGCATAATTTCACCTTGTTTTTATTCTGATGACCAATCTATTAGCCGTTACGCTCAAGGTAATCTTCGAGCATAAATATACGGTCGTTCCCCCACCAAGACTTATCATCCACACACATGAAAGGCACACCAAAAACCTTGCGCTCTATAGCCTTTTCGGTCGATTCTTCATAGGCCGCCCGCCCCTTAGGAGACTCAATGAAGGCAAAGAAATCTTCCTTATTCCATTGCATTTCAGATGCAACTTCACTAAGCACCTCAACATCATCCGGCGCCTGCCCTACCCCCCAAGTCCTACCGAACGCAAAATTCACATATCGAGATCTTTCACTTTCATCTTTTGCAAAAAAACTACCAACATTGAGGCTTCTCGAATTGAAATTAGGGATGAACCTCAAGTCAATTCGATAGATCTCTGCCCAGCGCATCAGATCAACAGTGAGATATGACAACTTCACAGGAAGCTCTCGATTGCTGGGCCCGATGTTTCCAATGGCTTTTTTCGCTGCCGCAAGATCTATTGCATGATAGCAAATCGACACCCTGCGATCTTGGGCAACCTGATTTAGCCGATAGTTAGCCAAGTAGGAGAAAGGGCTTATGAAATCAAAATAGAAATCAACTATCTTAGTCATGCAGATTTTACCTTATGGCTAGAGACACCGCCCTGATCATACACGATTCAAAGGTAACGATCCGGACCTTTAGTTAGCAAACCTACATATCTCAAATCAACCCTCTGCACTATACTTGGCATGCAGCTCAGCCCAGGCCCGCCCTGATTTACGCGCCCCTTCCAGATACATCTCAGGGATCACATGATAGGGAGGGCGACAGGGACCAGCTTTGAGCCAGCCTGCTTCATCCATTCGCGCCTTCTCCAAACCAATATTGTATTTCGAGAACTCGGAAAAGTCCCCTTTGGGGAAGAGCATAGAATCCGCTTTGCGCATTTCATCTGAGATTGCCTTCGCCACTGACCACTTCCCAGTGACTTTCGCGTCAGCTACAGCATCACGCAGTTTTAACGGTGTCGCCGGACCGCACATGGCGGCGCTTGACCAAAAGGCAGTCATACGCTCCGGATTGATCCGAGCAGCAGCATAGTAATCATCCTCGTGAGGCAGGAAGCGTATGCTCGAAGCCAAACGCAAATCGAGATCCAACATACCAATCCCGAGATATTTTGCCGTCACAACCTGAGGAATTTCGCTAACCTGAGCCCAAAATTCGCGAGGAAACTCATATTTGAACGCCTCCGGGTTCGCATACACTGCTATTGCCGCGTCAGGAACCGCTTCAGCAACATCGCGATAAAACTGGATGGCAGATGGAGTTTCCATCTTACACCACATTGGCAATCCAAGCATGACGCCATCTGCACCCAACCTCATCACCTCTCGGGTCTGGCGAATAACTTCTCTTGTATGCAGGGCAGTGGTACCACAGAAAAACGGTACTCGCCCTTTAATTGTCTCGGCGACCGTCGCTATAAAATCACGCTTTTCATCCCAGGTCAGCGTCGCACACTCGCCGAAAGTACCATTACTCATAATGCCATTTACGCCGGACGCCAGTAGATTTTCGACAATCCGAACCGTCTCGTCTAAATCAACAGTGTTTTCAACTCGCCAGTCTGATGCATCAGGTTTTGCCGGCGTAGGCATGATAACCCACACCCCATTAACGTCATCTGCAGTCATGCGCGGCTTAACCATATCACTCATAATTTTACTCATTTTCCCGACACCATACCCATCCAACACGTGTATTAGGGGCCTAATTAGAACGGATACTTCTGATGACTTGACTCAATCGTCAGCCATTTCAATTCGGTAAACTCATCAATCACTGCTCGGCCATCGAAACGACCATAGCCACTATCCTTTGTTCCACCGTATGGAGCCTGCGCCTCATTCTGAACAGTAGAACCATTGATATGACAACAGCCAGCCTCAATCCTCATCGCGACACTAAGTGCATTGCTAATATCGCGACCAAATACAGCGGATGAAAGGCCATAATCGGTATCATTGGCTACACGGACCGCCTCATCTACACCCTCAACCCTAACCACTGTGGTAATAGGACCGAATGTTTCCTCATCGTAGATTTCCATACCATGCTTAACATGATCGAGGATAGTCGCGGGCATGACCGCGCCGTCGGCGTGGCCACCAGCTACGAGCACCGCCCCCTTATCAAGAGCATCATCAATCATGCGATTGAGACGATCACCGGACTCCTTAACCACCATAGGACCGATGACACAGGAAGCGTCAACCGAAGGATCACCAATCGGTAACATCTTGGCCCGCGCTGCGAATTTCTCAACGAACTCGTCAGCAATCTTCCTGTCCACGACGACTCGTTCGGTGGACATGCAGATCTGCCCCTGATACAAAAAGGCGCCGAATACTGCTGCATCCACCGCCGCATCGATATCCGCATCTTCAAGTACGACCAGCGGTGCCTTACCACCCAATTCGAGCAAACAGCGCTTCAGATGGCGTGCCGCTTTCTCTGCGATAATGCGACCAACCTTTGTAGAACCGGTAAAATTAACCCTCCGCACGGATTTATGGGCTATCAATGCATTGATAACATCAGGCGCGTCATTCGGGTCATTAGTCAACAGGTTCAACACACCTGCCGGCAAGCCTGCCTCGACGAGCGCTTCTGCGATTAGCGCGTGAGTCTTCGGACTAGTCTCGGAGGCGCGGAATACCACGCTATTACCACATGCCAGCGGATAGGCGATCGCCCGAGCAGCGAGCACGACAGGACCATTCCACGGAACAATACTCAATACCACTCCTACCGGCTGACGTATTGTCATAGACAGCCCACCTGGCTTGTCGGTCGGAATAGTCTCACCTTGAATCTGAGTAGTAAGCCCTGCTGCCTCCCGGAAAAGATTTGCAGAGAGCGTAACATTTATACCTGCCCAAAGAGATGAGGAACCAACTTCATTCGCCATAGCATCGACAAAGAGCGGGATTTTCTTCTCAAGAATATCGGCGGCTTTCAAGAGAATCTGGCGCCGCGCACTCGGACCTGTCGCTCGCCACATCTCATAGCCGCGCTGAGCAGATTCAACCGCTGCAAGTGCATCGCTGACGCCTGCAGCAGCTAACTGAGTAACAACGCCCCCCGTAATTGGGTGCTTACGCTCATATACTGCACCAGCCGAAGCATCAACTTGCTGATTATCGATTATTAGTTTTGTTTTCAATGTTATTCTCCTTGCCTTCATGCAACACACCCATGCACCACACTAGGAAATAAATCTCTGCATGAGTAACAGTGCTTTTCAATACCAACATATCGATAATACCAATGCTTAAAGGGGGCTGAAAAACACTGCCTGCCCCGGAGATGTGCTGGGCGTCACCCGCAGCGGCTTCTATGACTGGTGTTCACGCAGAGCGTCGATGCGCCACCAGCGAAAAGCCGAGTTGGATCGGCAGTTCGCGCAGGCATACAGCGCACGCAAGGGCCGCAGCGGGACACCATGCCTGTGTCTCGATCTACGGGACGCTGGGCTGCCCTACAGGTTGCCGCCTCGATGCAACGGCAAGGACTGTGTGCCAGGGCCGCCAGGAAGCTCAGGGCCACGACCAACACCCGACACTCGCTGCCGGTGGCAGAGAACCTGCTCAAGCAGGATTTCACAGCATCGGCACCAAATCAGAAATGAGTGGGTGACATCACCTACCTGCACACGGAGGAAGGCTGGCTGTATCTGGCAGTGGTCATCGACCTGTACTCACG
This sequence comes from Pseudomonas sp. C5pp, assembly GCF_000814065.1. Classification (NCBI taxonomy): domain Bacteria; kingdom Pseudomonadati; phylum Pseudomonadota; class Gammaproteobacteria; order Pseudomonadales; family Pseudomonadaceae; genus Pseudomonas; species Pseudomonas sp. C5pp. The sequence continues at coordinate 11,528 of NZ_JWLN01000062.1, forward strand.
GATGGTGATCGGCTGGGCCATGGGCGAACGCATGACGGCCGACCTGGTCTGCGATGCCTTGCGCATGACGCTATGACGACGCAGGCAGCACAAGGGCGTGATCGTGCTCAGCGATAGAGGCAGCCCGTGCTGCTCAGCTGCTTACCAAGAGCTGATCCGCGACCATCATTTGCGATGCAGCATGAGCACGAAGGGCAACTGCTACGACAATGCCTGTGCAGAGAGCTTCTTCCACAGCCTGATGGTCGAATGCATCCACGGCGAGCGCTTCATGAGCCGCGCCCAGATGCGCGAAACCGTGTTTGAATACATCGAAATCGACTACAACCGCCAGCGCCGCCACAGCACGCTGGGACACATCAGCCCAGAGGTCTCCGGGGCCCGGATGAGTGCTTATTAACCCCGTGTCCACGACTGCTGGGCAAGATCACAGACGAGGTGCATCTGTAATGCGGACAGCAGCCCACACGGTACCAGTGAAGGGCAAGGAGTAGAATCAGTAGCGCGGAAATAGCCCGAGACTGACGCAGGGGACCTTCGTTTTTCGGCTTATTGGACGAAACGAAGGAAAAAGTCGGGGCTACTTTAGAGCTGTTCTAAAATATATCAATATTGTTGGAGGTGGCAATGGGCTATAAAAACAGATCCCTGGAAATTAGCACTCTACGCGGCATAAATATGAACTTATTGCCGATCTTGGCTGAGCTCCTGAGGATGGAAAGCGTGACCAAGGCCTCAGAACGCCTCCATTTGACGCAGTCGACCGTCAGCGGATCGCTAAAGCAACTGAGGGGTATTTTTAAAGATGATCTGCTTGTTCAGCGGGGACGCGGGATGGTCCTGACAGAAAAGGCCAAGCGACTGAAACCGGAAGTTGATCGCATGATCGAGCTTGTCGAAAAGCTGTTCGAGGTTGATCATTTCGACCCTGAAACCGCAACAACAAACTTTCAAATTGCCACAGCAGATTATGTGTCGGCGTTGGTGACAAAAAACCTGGGCGTTTACCTTGAAGCACATTCTCCAAACATTTCGCTCACCCTGAAGCCAACGCCAGGAACCTCTGCCAAAGAGCTACAAATAGGATCTTTGGATCTCATTATATGTCCCGATTTGCCCACCAACTGGGAGTCGTGTGGCCTCAAAAAAGGTGATGAACGGTTTAGTCATCAAGTATTCATGCACGACAAAATGGTGGCTATTCAATGTGGTAGACATCGAGCTGCAGGCAGGCCTATAGAGCTTATCGATTACTTGACAAGGCCTCACGCAATCTATTGCAGGACTGATGGCAAAGAAACCATCGAGCAAGAGGCATTATCGCGACTGGGGCTGAAACAGCACATCCAGATAAGCGTCCCTTACTTTACACTGCTACCTCAACTGCTAGAGGGCACGGACCTTATATCGATCGTTCCGGAGTCAATCGCTCGCCTGTATGGAGATATACACAGCATTGATGTATTCCCCCCCCCTATGAACTTCCTTCATTCGACCTAGTGATGATTTGGGCGAAAAACCGTGAGAACGATGCTGAGCATAAATGGTTAAGAGATACCTTAAGGAAGGTCTGAAAAACACTTCCCGATCTGGTGAAATAGCCCACCAGTCCCTCTGGAGCCCCCGGCATGAAGCAGTTGTTCTTCGCCGATGCCGAGTACGCCGGCAAACGCAAACAGACCCGCCATGAGCGTTTCCTGATCGAGATGGATCAGGTTGTGCCGTGACAGGCGCTGATGGCACTGATTGAACCGCACCGAGAGGCGAGGGCGGGCGCCCAGCCTACCCGTTGGCCACCATGCTGCGGGTGCATCTCATGCATAACTGGTTCGGCTACAGCGATCCGGCGATGGAGGAGGCTCCCTATGAAGTGACGATCCTGCGACAGTTTGCCGACTGCACCTGGATCGGACTCCGGACGAAACCACCATCCCCAACTTCCGCCGCCTGCTGCAAAGGCACGGGCTAGCTGTGATCTCTCAGTAGGTTGTTCATCCGGGGCATTCCCGGAATTCTGGAAGCGCGACCAACACAACCTTCCAGGAGCCCCGGATGAACCTGCATAAACATGCCCGTCTTACCCCGCGAGGTCGAGCCCTTCTGGTTCAACGCATGCTCAACGG
>NZ_JWLN01000063.1:0-12090 GCF_000814065.1 Pseudomonas sp. C5pp
GGCCGCGAAGCGGCCCCAGAATTCTCGGCGTCAACGCTGAAATCCTGGGGCCGCTTTGCGGCCCATCGCGACACAAGGCCGCTCCTACAATGACCGCGTCGGCCTGGTGTCACGCGACTGGAATAGCCGGGTCAGCCGCTGCCAGTGCTGCAGCACGTTCGGCCGCCGGCGGATAGATCCACACGGTATTGATCTGCGCCTTCAACACCTTGGCTTCGGCCTTGTCCTCCGGTGGCGACACCGTGCGTTCCCACCCTTCGGTATACACCGCCCCCCAGGCCCCAAGGTCCAGGCAGGTCGCGTACTTGGGCTGGCTGTAGGTCTTCGGTGCCACGCCAATCAGCTCGGCCGCCGCATTGTTACCCGCATGACGCCCCAGCGGAATCGCATGCTGGCAGGACATCACCGCGTAATTGCCAGCCTCGTCGCAGGCGGCGTAGGCCACATCACCCGCCGCGTACACGGCATCATTGCCTTTCACCTTGAGATTGCCATCGACATGCAAGCGGCCCTGGCGGTCGCGCTCGCCACTGATCTGTTCGGTGAGCGGGTTGGCCTTGAAGCCCACGGTCCAGATCACCGTGCTGGCGTCGATGCGCTTGCGGTTGTCCAGCACCACGCCGGCAGGGTCGACCGAGGCTACCGTGGCACCACAGATCCACTCCACGCCAAGGGCCTCGGAGGCCTGTTCGATGGCGGGGCGTATGCCGTCACCCAGGGCCGCGCCAATCCTCGCGCCACGGTCGACCACCACCACGCGCAATGCCGCGTCCTCGCCGAGGATTTCGCGCAGGCGGGCCGGCAGTTCGGTGGCGGTCTCGATGCCGGTAAAACCACCACCGGCCACCACCACGGTATTGCGCGCCGGTGTGTCGGGCAGGTTGGCCAGTGACTTCAGGTGGGTTTCCAGGCGCGCGGCGCTGTCGAGCTTGTCGACATCGAACACATGCTCGATGCCGACCATGTCGGGCCGGTTGAGCACGCTGCCGCAGGCCATGATCAGGCGGTCGTAGGGCAGGGTGCATTGGGTTCCGCTGCGGGTGCGATAGCCCACACGGCGGGCCGCTTCATCTATATGAAAGGCCGTGCCCTGCACGAAGCGGACGTTGGTGGCATCGAACAGCTCCTGCAACGGCGCGGCCATGGTATGTACGTCGGGTTCGTAGAAGCGCGGGCGCACATGCAGCTCGGCCTGGGGTGCAAGCAAGGTGACCTCGACATCCTTGCGGCCATGGAGGTCAAGCTGGCGGGCGGCGCTTAGCGCGCTCCACAGGCCGGCAAAGCCCGCGCCTATGATCAGGATCTGCTTCATGGTTGTGCTCCTCTAAAGTTCGGTTAACAAGGTAGACCCTGTTGCTGGATATTGGGGAGCGAGCATGCTTCAGAATGTTGGCGGCGTGATCACCCAGATCACCACGGCATCGACTTCACCGGGGTTGCCGTAGCGGTGCGGTTCCTGGCTCGAGAAGCTGAAACTGTCCCCTTCACCCAGCTGGAAATGCCGCTCGCCCACCCACAGCTCGAAGCTGCCGCTGAGGATGTAGCCGGCCTCTTCACCGTCGTGGCTGTAACTCTGTTGGCTGTAGCTGCCCGGAGGGAAGCGCGAATGCAGGATTTCCAGCTGACGGTTGGGCTGGGGCGTGAGCAGTTGATCGACGATACCGTCTTCGTAATGCACGCTCAGGCGGCTGTTGCGTCGTACCACATAGCCCTGGTCTTCGGGCGCAGTGATGGCTTCGCTGGCGAAGAACCACTGGATGGTCACCCCCAGGCTGCGGGCGATGTTGAACAGCGCCGGAATCGATGGATAGGAGAGGTTGCGCTCCAGCTGGCTGATGTAGCCGGCGGTCAGCTCACTGTGCGCGGCCAGCTCCGCCAGGGTCATGCCACGGCGCTTGCGCAGGCCGCGAATGCGGCTGCCGAGAAACTGCGGCGCGGCGCCCCCGGCTTCGCTGGCGGGGGGCTGGGGGAGTTGGCTCATGCACGTCGGTCCATCGTAAAAGCCGCAGTATGTACAGCCTCAGAGCGCCCAGGCAACCGTCAGGCCATCGTGAATCGCTTCTTCGGCGGTACGCGGCGCCAGGCAGTCGCCAATGCGGCGCACCTCGACCAGGCCGGCCAGCTCCGTTGCCAGGCGGTCTTCCGGTTGATGGCCCTGGCACAGTACCAGGGTGTCGATGCCTTCGAAGATCATCGGCTCGCCGCTGGCGGTGTGCTGCAGGTACACCGTGTTGTCGTCGCAGCCATACAGGCGGGCATACGGTGTGATGGGAATACCCAGGCGATGCAGCTCGCCGGCCAGTTGGTCGCGTACGTACAGCGGCAGGCTTTCGCCGCAATGGGTGCCATTGACCGCCAGCTGCACCTGGTGGCCGTCGCGTACCAGGCGTTCGGCGATGCCGGGGCCGATCCAGTCGCAGCGCCAGTCGATCACCAGTACCGAGCGGCCCGGTTTTGCTTCACTGCGCAGTATTTGCCAGGCATCCACCACCTGTAGATCACCGGTGCGCTCGAAGGCCGGCCAGTAGGGGGTGGCACCGGTGGCGGCGATCACCAGGTCGGGGCGTACCCGTTCGACCAGTGCACGGTCGACCCGGGTGTTGCGCACCACTTCCACGCCCGCCAGGGCCATTTCCCGTTGCAAGTTGGTGCTGGCGCCACCGAACTCGCTGCGCCGTGGCAGCAACTGGGCCAGCAGCACCTGGCCACCGAGCTGCGGGCCAGCCTCGTACAGCGTGACCTGATGCCCGCGCGCAGCGGCCACGGCGGCGGCTTTCATGCCGGCGGGCCCGCCACCGGCCACGAGGATGCGCTTGGGGCGGGTGGTGGGTGGCAGTTGCTCGTACTGCAACTCGCGGCCAGTCTCCGGTCGCTGGATGCAGGAAATGGGCAGGCCGCGGTGGAAATGGCCGATGCAGGCCTGGTTGCAGGCGATACAGGCACGTACGTCCTCGACCTGGCCATGCTCGGTCTTGTTGGGCATCTGCGGGTCGCATATAAGCGCGCGGGTCATGCCGCAGACGTCGGCCTGGCCGCGGGCCAGGATCAGTTCGGCTTCCTGGGGCTGGTTGATACGCCCGGTGACGAACAGCGGGATGCCCAGGTGTTGTTTGAAGGTGCCGGCCTCACGGGCCAAGTAGGCCGGTTGAATGGCCATCGGCGGCACGATATGCACGGCGCCGCCGAGGGACGCCGACGTGCCGGCAACGATGTGCAGGTAGTCGAGCTGGCCTTGCAAGGCAACCGCTGCGGCCAGCGATTCATCCTCGCTCAGCCCCTGGCTGTCGCGCTCGTCGGCACTGATGCGCAGGCCGATGATGAACTGCTCGTCGGTAGCCGCGCGTACGGCGGCCAGCACTTCGCGCAGGAACCGCAGGCGCTGCTCCAGCTCACCGTTGTAGCCATCCAAGCGCTGGTTTATCCGCGGGTTGAGGAACTGCGCAGGCAGGTAGCCATGGCTGGCCACCACTTCAACGCCATCCAGCCCGGCCTGGTGCAGGCGGCGGGCAGCGCTGGCATAGCCCTGGACGATCTCGTCGATCATCGCCTGGTCCAGCGCGCGCGGCATCACCCGGAAGCGTTCATTGGGTACCGCGGACGCCGAGTAGGCCACCGCCAGCAAACCGTCCGCCGATTCCATGATCTCCCGCCCGGGGTGGAACAGTTGCGACAGCACCACGGTGCCATGCTCATGGCAGGCCTCGGCAAGCTGGCGGTAGCCGTCGATGCAGGCATCGTCGGTGGCCATCAGCACATGCGAGGTGTAGCGAGCGCTGTCATGCACCCCGGCCACCTGCAGCACGATCAGGCCGACGCCACCGGCGGCGCGGGCGCGCTGGTAGGCGATGAGCTTGTCGTTGACCAGGTTGTCGGTAGGCAGGCAGGTGTCGTGGCCGCTGGACATGATGCGGTTCTTCAAGCGTTTGCCGCGGATCTGCAAGGCTTCGAACAGATGAGGGAAGGCGGTCTGCATACAGGCGGCTCCGGTGCGATGTTGTTCTTGTTTTTTTATGAAAGTGTAGCGCCAGTAAAAAATCAACTTGTTTTTTTACTGGTCGGCGACTAGGTTTTTCTCACCCTCGTGGCGAGGGCGTGACCTCACAACAACAAGAAAACGGGCCCCTCGGGCACCGGCAGGAGGCAACTACGATGCAGGTATTCCCACGTGTAAGCAGCCTTTGCGCAGCGTTGCTGGCCATGGGCCTGGGCAGTGCGCAAGCGGCACCGCAGATGGTCGTGGTCGGCTATGGTGGTGCCGGCCAGAAAGCTCAGGACGAGGCGATCTTCAAACCGTTCAGTGCCCAGGATGGCAGCAAGCTGATCCAGAGTGAGTACAACGGCGAGATGGCACGGATCCAGGTAATGGCCGACACCGGCAATGTCGACTGGGACGTGGTGCAGATAGAAGGGCCTGACCTGATGCGTGGCTGCGACGAGGGCATCTACGAGCAGCTGGATTGGCAGCGCATGGGCCATGCGGGTGAACTGATTGCCGACGCGGCACAAGCCTGTGGCTCGGCCGCGCTGGTATGGAGCGTGGCCATTGCCTATGACCGCAGCAAGCTGGCCCAGGCGCCTGCGTCGTGGGCCGACTTCTGGGACGTGAACAAGTACCCAGGCAAGCGCGGCCTGCGCAAGCGTGCGGTGTACAACCTGGAGTTCGCCCTGATGGCAGATGGGGTGAAGGTCGAGGATGTGTATCAGGTACTGGCCACCCCGGCAGGGATCGAGCGTGCCTTTGCCAAGCTCAGCGAGCTCAAGCCGTATATCCAGTGGTGGGACGCCGGCGCCCAACCTGCCCAGTGGCTGGCGGCGGGAGACGTGGTGATGACCTCGACCTATAGCGGGCGCATCGCCGTCGCGGCCCAGCAGGGCAGCCCGCTGGCGGTGGTCTGGCCTGGCAGCCTGTATGGCATGGATTACTGGGCGATCATCAAAGGTTCGCGGCATGTCGACCAGGCCAAGCGGCTGATTGCCTACGCCAACCAGCCGGACACCCAGGTGCGTTATGTGCAGCAGATTCCCTATGGGCCGACCAACACCCAGGCGGCGGCGAAGCTAGACCCGTCCCTGGCCAGCTGGGTGCCTACTTCGCCGCAGAACCTGCAGGGGGCGTTGGCGATGAATGTGGAATTCTGGGTCGACCATGGCGAAGAGCTGGAGCAGCGCTTCAATGCGTGGGCCAGCAAATAGCGTACTGCAAAGGTATGACGATGATGACCACAACGGAACAAAGCCTGCGCCAGGAGCTGGCCGCCTGTTATCGGCTGATCGCCCATTTCCGCATGAGCGACCTGATCTTCACCCATATTTCCCTGCGCCTGCCGGGGCCGGAGCATCACTTCCTGATCAATCCGTACGGCTTGCTGTTCGATGAGATCACGGCCTCCAGCCTGGTGAAGATCGACCTGCAGGGCCGGCCGGTTGAAGCGACGCCGCACCCGGTCAACCCGGCCGGTTTCGTCATCCACAGCGCCATCCATGCTGCCCGCGAGGATGCCCGTTGTGTGTTGCACACCCACACCCGGGCAGGTTGTGCGGTGGCGGCGCTGGAATGTGGGCTGCTACCGCTCAACCAGATGTCCATGGAGTTTTATGGCAAGGTGGCATACCACGCCTATGAAGGGATTGCGCTGGACATGGATGAGCAGCGAAGGCTGGTAGCCGACCTGGGCGACAAGCCAGTGATGATTCTGCGCAACCATGGCCTGCTGACTACCGGGCGCAGCGTGGCCGAAGCGTTCCTGCGCATGTACTACCTGGAGAAGGCGTGCGAGATCCAGTTGGCGGCACAGAGTGCCGGGCAGGTGATTTTACCGCCCGCCGAAGTGTGTAGGCATACCGAGCGGCAGTTCAATGATCCGGGGCGGGGGTTGAAGCAGGGCGAGCTGGCGGATCCGGATGCGTTGCAGCTGGCGTGGGCGGCGTTGTTGCGGATGCTGGAGCGAGTCGCGCCGGACTATCGTCGTTGACATTGGCGCACTCGCGGTGAAAGCCATCTTGCCCTCGCATCGCGTTTGCAGCGCGAGGGCAAGACGTTTCTACGCTGTCGGCGAGGGGCTTACCGGACCTCAGGCACGATGATCGCTGTCGGTGCCTCGTGCGCCCGCCCCCGTGCCACCCAGTAGTACAGCACGCTCGGCACTACCAGGCCGATCAGCCACGAAATATCCACACCGCCCAGGTGCGCGACCAGCGGCCCTGTGTACAGTTTGGTGTCGATGAACGGCATCTGTATCAGCACGCCCACGGTGTAGACGATGATTCCTGGCCAGTTCCAGCGGCCGTATCGGCCTTGCGGGTCGGCGAGGGCGGGGATGTCGTAACGCTCCTTGGTGATGAAGTAGTAGTCGACCAGGTTGACCGCGCTCCACGGCACGAAAAACGTCAGCAGGAAGAGGATGAAGGATTTGAACGCGCTGAGGAACGAATGCTGGCCAAGCAAGGCCACCAGGGTGGCGGCGCCGACGATGCCCAGTACGAACAGCAGGCGCTGCGCACGGCTTATCGCCAAGTGGCCGCGGACGCCGCTGATGATGGTTGCAATGCACATGAAGCTGCCATAAGAGTTCAGCGTCGAGATGGTCACCTTGCCAAAGGCGATGCAGAAATACAGCAGCGCTGCGGTGCTACCGGCGCCACCCAGGCCGACAATGTAGGCCACTTCGTGACCGGAGAACTGAGCGCCGGCGATGGCGGCGGCGAACACCCCGAGGATCATTGATGCCTGGGCACCGATCACCGAGCCCAGGCCTGCGGCGAGGAACGTTCGCACTGGCGATGTACTGCTTGGCAGATAGCGCGAGTAGTCGGCCACATAGGGGCCGAAGGCGATCTGCCAGGACGCAGCCAGTGATACGGCGAGCAGGAACGATGCCCAACTGAAGTGGCGGTTGTCGAGTAACTGCCCGATGTCGGCCAGCATCATGATGCGACTGAACAGGTAGACGAAGGCAATGATGCCCAGCACGCTGGCGATTCGGCCAATCCAGTGGATCACCCGGTATCCGGCCAGGGTAGCAAGCACGATTATGCTGGCGAATATCAGGATGCCAGTGCTGTCGCTGACGTCGAGCAATTGGCCGATCGCCTGCCCTGAGAGTACCGTGCCGGTGGCGGTGAAGCCCAGGTACATCAGGCATACCAGCACCATCGGTATGGCCGCGCCGTACACCCCGAACTGCACGCGGCTGGAAATCATCTGCGGCAGCCCCAGACGAGGACCTTGAGCGGCATGAAGGGCCATGACCGCGCCGCCGATCAATTGACCGAGCAGCAGGCCGATCAGCGACCAGAACACGTCGCCACCGAGCACCACGGCCAGGGCGCCGGTCACGATTGCCGTGATCTGCAAGTTGGCTCCGAGCCACAGGGTGAACTGACTGTACACGCGTCCATGGCGTTCAGTCTCGGGTATGTAGTCGATCGAGCGCCGCTCGAGTACGGGTTTGCTGGACATTCAGTGGCTCCGCTTCATTGTTTTTGTGTAAGCGAGTCAGTCATCGGCGGGACGCGAGGCGGATGACCTCGCATGATATGAGCATGTATATACAAGTCAGGTCAAGCCATCTCTTGCGAGTGAAACAGTCGTGCTGTTGCGCAATGATGGGTTGCAACTGTGCTGGTCCCTGTCAAAGGAATAGCCTTATGCTGTAACGAAATATGTCTAGAAAGCTTGAAGAAGGATGTCGCAATGCCGCTCAAGGACCTGCTTATCGCTCTGGTGGTGATTGTCGCCTGGGGAGTCAACTTCGTGGTCATCAAGGTTGGTCTCGATGGGTTGCCGCCGATGTTGCTGGGGGCATTGCGCTTCTTGCTGGTGGCGTTCCCGGCGATCTTGCTGGTCAAGCGGCCGAAGTTGCCCTGGCGCTGGCTGATCGCCTACGGCGCGACCATTTCGTTGGGCCAGTTCGCTTTCCTGTTCCAGGCCATGTACAGCGGCATGCCGCCAGGGCTGGCCTCGCTGATCCTGCAATCGCAGGCGTTCTTCACCCTCGGCTTCGCCGCGTTGTTCCTTGGCGAGCGGCTGCGCCTGGCCAGCGTACTGGGGCTGCTGGTGGCCGCCAGCGGCCTGGCGCTTATCGGCAGCGAAGACGGCGGCCATGTGCCGATGTTGGCGCTGGTACTGACCCTGTGTGCCGGCGCGATGTGGGGCATGGGCAACATCATCACCCGGCGCTTTGGCTCGGTTGACCTGGTGGCGCTGGTTATCTGGGGCGGGCTGATCCCGCCACTACCGTTCCTTGCGTTGTCCTGGTGGCTGGAGGGGCCGGAGCGCATCGGCCACGCCATTGCCAATATCAGCTGGAGTTCGGTATTGGCCCTGGCTTACCTGGCGTTTGTCGCCACCATGCTCGGCTATAGCCTGTGGAGCAAGTTGCTGTCGCGCCACCCGGCCGGCAAGGTTGCGCCGTTCTCGCTGCTGGTGCCTGTGATTGGCCTGAGTTCGTCGGCGTTGTTGCTGGGCGAGCGTCTGACCGCGACCCAGGGCTGGGGCGCATTGCTGGTGATGGCCGGGTTGCTGGTGAACGTGTTTGGCGCCCGCATTGGCCAACGGCTGCGCGCGGTTAGCGCGTAGTTGATCCTTCAACCACTGCCCGACTGAAAATCGCAAGCCAGCACAATCCCTGTGGGAGCGGGCGTGCCCGCGAACACGGGCGAAGCCCGTGCCAACCACCGCGGTGCCTGCTTCGCGGGCACGCCCGCTCCCACAATGACTGCATATCTGCGAGTGGATTTGCGCTCTGTTAGAATCGGCCTCTTTTGCCAGGCCAATGGAGCGCACCCATGATCATTTCCACCACCAGCCAGCTCGAAGGCCGCCCGATTGCCGAATACCTGGGTGTGGTCAGCTCCGAATCGGTGCAGGGCATCAATTTCGTGCGCGATTTCTTTGCACGTTTTCGCGACTTCTTCGGCGGGCGTTCGCAAACCCTGGAAAGCGCACTGCGCGAAGCCCGGGAGCAGGCCACCGAAGAACTGAAGGCGCGGGCACGCCAGTTGCAAGCCGATGCGGTAGTGGGGGTGGATTTCGAGATCAGCATGCCGTCGGTACAGGGCGGCATGGTCGTTGTATTTGCTACTGGTACAGCGGTGCGCCTGAAGTAGAGCGTCTGCCGCTGGTCGGGTCCAAGGCTTCGGTCTGGGCGGTCCGCAAATGACCAGCTAGTCTCACTTTCACAGGTCGCGTTTGGTAGAGCAACTGTTCTGGTTGCCGACGCGTCCGCCACTGGAGGGAGACAGGGCATGAGCGAATCCTTTTTCGAAGACCTGAACGACGCGTTCCCCATCAACAGCCAGGTGCGTTGCGGCCAAGCGGCATTTCGCCTGGGCTTCGCCCACATGACGCTGGATGATTCCGAACAGCTCCAGCCTGCACACCTGCAGCGCAGCAAAAAAGGCCGCTTCATGCCGCGGGTTCCGCTCAAGAAGTGATCCCGCTCCAGCACAACCCCGCCGAATGGCGGGGTTTTTATTGCCATTTCTTGATCCGCCTCATGGCATTGCCGGGTTGCGCTCGCAGGATGGCCAAGGCTGTGGTTTTCTTGCGCGGCATTCCAGCAACGGAGGATTGAATGCTCATGCGAGTCAGGGAAGAGACCTATTGGCAATGGGCCGACGCACAGCTGCACAGCCGCTGCCACGACGAAGCACTCAGTGACGGCACCACGCTCGACGTGCAGGTGCGCCTGTCGCGCCTGGGGGCGACCCAACTGTTTTTGGGGTTGTACGCCGGTGATGGGCGAGCGTTGCTGGAGGAGTATTACCCCGCACGCCCAGGCGAGACCATGACTCGCGCCCTGGTGTGGGGTGTAGACCGCGCCCGGGCGATGGCAACCGGCGCCTTGCCGCTGCCGGAACCCCGCAGCCAGCGGCGCCAGGCATGAAAAAGCCCGGCCTGTGAGGGCCGGGCTCAGGTAAAGGTGGGAACCCTCAGTTGAGCGGTTCGATCACCTTGACTGCCTGCTGCTCACGGGCAGCGGGCCATTCTTGTTGCAGGGTCTGCAGAACGCGGCCGACGAACTCGGTGTCGGCGGCGGCCTTCTTGCCGACGTAGCCTTGGCCACGGCGGTAGACCTTGAAGCGGGCACGCATGCTGGGCAGGTGCTCTTCGAATTCATCTTCGACGGTGTTCGGTGGCAGGCGGTCGAGGCGCACTTCACCGGTCTGGCTTACCCACAGCAGATGGTCGTCAAGGCTGTCCTTGCGTACGGCGAACAGCTGGGCCAATTGGTCGATAGTCGGATTGTTGTTCAAGTTCATCATAAAGCCCCCATTACCCATTCGTAGGTGATTTTTCACAGTTGGCGCTACCACGGTGTAGCGCACTACCAAGGCTGCTACAGCAGCATCGCAACAGGGGCTTTCTCACGCTGCCTTTTGGACAGTTTCCCTCTCCACGGACGGCCTGCGTTACCGCGCAGGCCGTCTGGAACACCCTTGCCACCGCTCCCGATCAGGGAGACGGCTTCATCATGCCCAAGGGCGATGAACGGCGTCAACCATTTTGTAGTGAATATTTTTTCTCACTACATTGTGTCGTTTTGTTCGACAATCGCTGCCCGCACTACAGCCCGGAGAGAATGTCGAAGGCTGCGCGCACCCGGGCTTCGTTCGGGTAGTTTCGGTTGGCCAGCAACACCACGGCCAGTTGTTCGGCGGGAACGAACGCGGCGTAGGCGCCGAAACCATTGGTCGAGCCGGTCTTGTTGTACCAGGCTGCCGGCAGCGGCGGCAGGGCTGGTTGCAGGCGTGTGGTTGCCTGCGGTTCACGGATAAGCTGCGGGCCGTTGCCATCGACCAGTGTGGCCAGCGTGACCGGGTAGGGGTAACGCTCCCAGCCCAGGCCCTGGGTCATGGCGCCGACCTGGAAGTAGCCCCGCTGGGTGATGGCGGTGGCTTGTGCCAGCGCCGGTGGCAGCCCCTCCGGCTGCATGTGCAGGCGCACATAGCGCAGCAGGTCGCTGGCGCTGGTCTTGATGCCGTAGGCTTCGTCGGCGTAAGGGCCGGGGCCGACACGCACCGGCTTGTCGACACTGTCGTAGCCCTGGGCATACAACCCCTGGGCGCTGGCCGGGACCTGCAGATAGGTGTTTCGCAGGCCCATCTGTTTCAGTAGGCCCTCGCTCATCAGCGTGGAAAACGGCTGATGCTGCGCTCGGGCGGCCAGGTCACCGAACAAGCCCAGGCTGGGGTTCGAGTAGCAGCGCTGGGTGCTGGGTTTGGCGCGGGGCTGCCAGTGACGGAAGAAATCGACCACCTGCTGCGGCGTCTGCACCGCATCCGGGAACTGCAACGGCAGGCAGTCGGCACTATAGGCGCCCAGCTCCAGCACGCTTGCGTCGCCGATGGGGGCGCCGGCAAGGGCCGGGTGATAGCGCTTGGCCGGGGCATCGAGGTCCAGCTTGCCTTCGGCACTGGCCAGTGCGGCCAGGGTGGCGGTGTAGGTCTTGCTCAGCGAACCGATCTCGAACAGCGTGTCGCGGCTGACCGGCACATTGTCGGCCTTGCTGGCCACGCCATAGCTGAAGTAGTGCGCGTGGTTGCGAGCATAGACAGCCACGGCCATGCCGGTGATGCCTTGCTCCTGCATCAGCGGGCGGATGATCTGGTCGACCTTGGCCTGCAACTGGTCGCCGGCCTGAGCGGCACTGTAGCCCAGGGTGAGAGTGATGGCGGCTGCAAGTGCAGCCAAGCGGGAGAGGGGCATGAGCGGGTCCTGTGCTGGAGCGTGTCCGTTGAGCGACACCGGTGGGGGTTCCGGCGTTAGCGGCGAAAAACCGAAGACCTTATCGTCTGCCCTTGCACAATGACAAGACGGAAACTGTGATGAAGTATTTGCGCATGTTATTCGACAATTTCACCCTGGCCTTGCTCGGGGTGGTGCTGATTGCCACCGTGCTGCCTTGCTCGGGCGACGGCGCAGTGTATTTTGGTTGGCTGACCAACCTGGCCATCGGCCTGCTGTTCTTCCTGCACGGCGCCAAGCTGTCGCGCGAGGCGATCATTGCCGGAGCGGGGCACTGGCGCCTGCACTTGCTGGTGTTCTCCTGCACCTTCGTGCTGTTCCCGCTGCTGGGCCTGGCGTTC
>NZ_JWLN01000064.1:0-11667 GCF_000814065.1 Pseudomonas sp. C5pp
TTTTTTATAGGCACCGGAGGCAACTGCCATGAGTGAAACTCCCAACAAGATTTTTGTGCCCGCGAGCCCTGTTCTACAGGTGCCGCCACGGGCCTGGATTTTTACTTGCCCGACTTGACCTTGGTCCAGCTACGGGTCATCAGCCGTTGCACCTTGGGTGGCAACTCTGAATTCACGAACATCTTGTTCAGCACTTCCTGCGGTGGGTAAACCGCGGCGTCAGTCCTCACGGCCTGGTCCATCAGGTCGCCAGCCTTGGGGTTCGGGTTGGCGTAACCGACGTAATCACTGACCTGGGCGATAACCTCAGGCTTCAGCAAATAGTTGATGAAGGCATGCGCCTCTTTGACGTTCTTGGCGTCCTTGGGAATCGCCAGCACGTCGAACCAGAGGTTGCCGCCTTCCTTGGGAATGGCGTAGGCCAGGTTCACGCCCTTCTTCGCTTCTTCAGCGCGGGTCTTGGCCTGGAACACATCACCCGAGAAACCTGCCGCGACGCAGATGTCGCCGTTGGCCAGGTCGGTGATGTACTTGGACGAGTGGAAGTAGGTCACGTACGGGCGTACCGCCAGCAGTTTCTTCTCGGCGGCCTGGTAGTCCTTGGCATTGGTGCTGTTGGGGTCCAGCCCCATGTAGTTGAGCACCGCCGGCAGCATTTCGTCCGCCGAATCGAGGAAGGCCACGCCGCACTTGGCGAGCTTCTTCATGTTCTCGGGCTCGAACAGCACCGCCCAGGAGTCGATGGTGTCCACGCCCAGCGCGGCCTTCACCTTGTCGACGTTGTAACCGATGCCGTTGGTGCCCCACAGGTAAGGCACGGCGTACTGGTTGCCCGGGTCGTTCCTTTCCAGGCGCTTCATCAGCGCCGGGTCCAGGTTGGAATAATTGGGCAGCAGGTTCTTGTCGAGCTTCTGGAACGCGCCCGCCTTGATCTGCTTGCCGAGGAAATGGTTGGACGGCACTACCACGTCATAGCCGGTATTGCCGGCCAGCAGCTTGCCTTCCAGGGTTTCGTTGGAATCGAACACATCTTGCACGGGCTTGATGCCCGTGGCTTTCTCGAAGTCCGCGAGTGTGGTCGGGCCGATGTAGTCGGACCAGTTGTAGAAGTGCACCGTAGGCGCCGCTTGGACGCTGCATGCCAGCGTCAGGCCCGCTCCAGCCATCAAGGCCTTGCGGAATACAGAAATGGACAAGTGGGTGGTCCTCACAATCAGTGCCTGGGTAGCGACAATGCTGCCGCACACGCAAAACCGGCGCGCAACTTACCTTCGCAGCTTCGATGCCGCAATCATCAATTGCCTTTCACTGGCTCTGGGCCGGGATTCCCCGGCCCAGAGGTACCGCATCGGGCTTATTTGCCCGACTTGATCTTGGTCCAGCTGCGGGTGATCACACGCTGGGCAGACGCTTCAGGCGCAGCGATCGCGTACAGCTGCTTCTTCACTTCAGCTGGCGGATAGATGCTCGGATCGCTGGTGATTTCCTTGTCCACGAACTGGGTGGCGGCAGCGTTGCCGTTCGGGAAACGCACGGCGTTGGTGATCTCGGCCATGATTTCCGGCTGCATCAGGAAGTTCATGAACTGGTAGGCAGCGTCTTTATGCTCGGCATCCTTGGGGATGGCGACCATGTCGTAGAAGGTACCGGCACCTTCCTTCGGAATGACGTAGTCCACCTTCACCTTGTCGCCGGCTTCGTGGGCACGGGCCTTGGACTGCTCCAGGTCACCCGAGTAACCGACAGCTACGCAGATGTTGCCGTTGGCCATGTCGCCGATGTACTTGGACGAGTGGAAGTAGGTGATCGAAGGACGGATCTTGAGGAACAGGTCCTCGGCGGCCTTCAGGTCTTCCTTCTTGGTGCTGTCGGTCGGCAGGCCCAGGTAGTGCAGCGCAGCCGGGAGCATTTCGGTCGGGGCATCGAGGAAGCTCACGCCGCAGCTCTTGAGCTTGGCGATGTTCTCAGGCTTGAACACCACGTCCCACGAGTCGATCTTGTCCACGCCCAGCGCGGCCTTGACCTTCTCCGGGTTGTAGCCGATACCGATCGAGCCCCACATGTACGGGAAGGCGTGCTTGTTGTCCTTGTCGCTGGCATCGCCAACGGCCTTGAGCAGGTCAGGGTCGAGGTTCTTCCAGTTCGGCAGCTTGGAGCGGTCCAGTTCCTCATACACGCCAGCCTTGATCTGCTTGGCCAGGAAGTTGTTGGACGGCACCACGATGTCGTAGCCGGACTTGCCGGCCAGCAGTTTGGCCTCGAGGGTTTCGTTGCTGTCGAAGACGTCGTACTTGACCTTGATGCCCGACTGCTTCTCGAACTTGGCGATAGTGTCCGGAGCGATGTAGTCCGACCAGTTGTAGACGTTCAACACCTTGTCTTCAGCCTGAACAGCGGTAGCCATGGCACCCATCAGGGCGGTGGCCAGCAACGTCTTGCCCAATTTATTCATGCGTAATGCTCCAGAATTTTTTATTTAGCCATCTGTTCAGCAGCCAGGACCTACAGTGCAGAGCGCGCGGCGACTGAAACAGTCGCTAGTCTGGCAAGTTACAAGGCTCTGTATCAAGGAAAGCAGGGCCTTGTAACGTCTTAATGTCACATCGCTAGCCTAGCAAACTGTCAACGAATCGCTTCGAGCGTCAGGTCCAGGCATTTGCGTGCCTTTTCCACCAGTTCGTCGATCTCTGCATGGCTGATCACCAGCGGCGGCGCAATGATCATGGTGTCACCCACTGCGCGCATGATCAGGCCGTTTTCGAAGCAGAAGGTGCGGCAGATCATGCCTACGCCCTTGCCTTCGTAACGGCTGCGGGTGGCCTTGTCCTTGACCAGCTCGATCGCGCCGAGCAGGCCCAGGCCGCGTACCTCGCCCACCAGAGGGTGGTCCTGCAGCTCACGCAAACGCTTTTGCAAATAAGGTGCCGCTTCGGTGCGCGCCTTCTCGACGATTTTCTCGTCGCGCAGGATGCGCAGGTTTTCCAGGCCCACCGCCGCCGCTACCGGGTGGCCGGAGTAGGTGAAGCCGTGGTTGAAGTCGCCGCCTTCGCTGAGTACCTGGGCCACGGTGTCACGCACGATCACACCGCCCATGGGGATGTAACCGGAAGTCAGGCCCTTGGCGATGGTCATCAGGTCGGGCTTGAGGTCGTAGTAGTCGGAGCCGAACCACTCGCCGGTACGGCCGAAACCGCAGATCACTTCGTCGGCGACGAACAGGATGTCGTACTTGGCGAGGATCTCCTTCACCTTCGGCCAGTAGGTTTCCGGCGGGATGATCACGCCGCCGGCGCCCTGGATCGGCTCGGCGATAAAGGCGGCGACGTTGTCTTCGCCGACTTCGAGGATTTTCTGCTCCAGCTGATCGGCCGCCCACACCCCGAACTCGTCCGGGGTCATGTCGCCGCCTTCGCCGAACCAGTAAGGCTGCGGGATATGCACGATGCCAGGAATCGGCAGGCCGCCCTGCTCGTGCATGCCGCTCATGCCGCCCAGGCTGGCGCCAGCCACGGTGGAGCCGTGGTAGCCGTTGATGCGGCCGATGATGGTCTGCTTCTGTGGCTTGCCTTTCAGCGCCCAGTAATGGCGGACCATGCGCAGCACGGTGTCGTTGCCTTCGGAGCCGGAGCCGGTGAAGAACACATGGGTCATGCCTTGCGGCGCCACGTCGGAGATCGCCTTGGCCAGTTCCAGCGCAGGCGGGTGGGCAGTCTGGAAGAACAGGTTGTAGTACGGCAGCTCGCGCATCTGCTTTTCTGCCGCCTGCACCAGTTCTTCACGGCCATAGCCCACTGCCACGCACCACAGGCCAGCCATGCCGTCGAGGATCTTGTGCCCCTCGCTATCCCACAAATGCACACCCTGGGCCTTGGTGATGATGCGCGGCCCCTTCTCCTTCAGCTGCTTGTAGTCGCTGAAGGGCGCGAGGTGATGCTCCCCGCTCAGGGTTTGCCATTCACGGGTTTGCGGGTTGTTGACGCTCATGTGCTTCTCCGTTGTTCGACAGCCGCGTCCTGCGGCACCAAGTTGATCAGACAGCAAACAGCAGGAACTCACGCTCCCAGGAACTGATGACTCGCTTGAAGTTCTCGTGCTCGGCGCGCTTGGTGGCGACGTAGCCGGTGATGAACTTCTTGCCCAGGTACTGCACCAGTGCACGGCTGTTTTCCATGCGTTCCAGGGCATCTTCGATGGTCAGTGGCAGGCGCAGGTTGCGGCGTTCGTAGCCACGGCCCTGCACCGGCGCGCTGGCGTCGATGCCTTCGACCATGCCGATGTAGCCACACAGCAGGCTGGCGGCGATGGCCAGGTATGGGTTGGCGTCGGCGCCTGGCAGGCGGTTCTCGACCCGGCGGCTTTGCGGGCCGGCGTCCGGCACGCGCAGGCCGACGGTACGATTTTCCTCGCCCCACTCCACGTTCACCGGCGCCGAGGTGTCGGGCAGGAAGCGACGGAACGAATTGACGTTGGGAGCGAACAGCGGCAACGCCTCGGGGATGAACTTCTGCAGGCCACCGATGTGGTGCAGGAACAGTTCGCTCATGCTGCCGTCGTCGTTGCTGAAGATGTTCTTGCCGGTGGCCACGTCGACCACGCTCTGGTGCAGGTGCATGGCACTGCCTGGCTCGCCGGTCATGGGCTTGGCCATGAAGGTGGCGGCCACATTGTGCTTGAGCGCGGCCTCGCGCATGGTGCGCTTGAACACCAGGATCTGGTCGGCCAAGTGCAGGGCGTTGCCATGACGGAAGTTGATCTCCATCTGCGCCGTGCCGTCTTCATGGATCAGCGTGTCGAGGTCCAGCTGCTGTAGTTCGCACCAGTCGTAGACGTCTTCGAACAGCGGGTCGAATTCGTTGGCGGCTTCGATCGAGAACGACTGGCGGCCGGTTTCCGGGCGGCCCGAACGGCCTACCGGGGGCTGCAGCGGGAAGTCCGGGTCTTCGCTGCGCTTGGTCAGGTAGAACTCCATCTCCGGCGCGACGATCGGCTGCCAGCCCTTGTCGGCGTAGAGCTTGAGGACTTTCTTCAGCACGTTGCGCGGCGAAAGTTCGACCGGGTTGCCCTTCTTGTCGTAGGTGTCGTGGATCACCTGGGCGGTCGGCTCGATGGCCCATGGCACCAGGAACACGGCGTTCTCGTCGGGGCGGCAGATCATGTCGATGTCTGCCGGGTCCAGCAGTTCGTAATAGATGTCGTCGTCGACGTAGTCGCCGGTCACGGTCTGCAGCAGCACGCTCTCGGGCAGGCGCA
The DNA here is from genome assembly GCF_000814065.1 of Pseudomonas sp. C5pp. Classification (NCBI taxonomy): domain Bacteria; kingdom Pseudomonadati; phylum Pseudomonadota; class Gammaproteobacteria; order Pseudomonadales; family Pseudomonadaceae; genus Pseudomonas; species Pseudomonas sp. C5pp. Next base: position 5,251 of record NZ_JWLN01000064.1, read on the forward strand.
TGCCTTTTTCGGCGATGAACTTGTTGGTAGGCGAAATCTTGCCGCGCGTGATGCCGGTCAGGTCACTGATCATGCATTCGACTTCGGTGATCTTGTGCTCTTTCAACCAATCGGTGAGCTGGTCGAGGTTGTTACTCATAAATACCTCAGGAGGTAAGGTGGTCCGCGCACTGATTCTGGATGGAGTACATTGCTAAAGCAAAAACCCCCGCGCAGAGCCGCAGTGGATACACTGAAAAAAAGTGTGTCCGTAATGAGTTCGAAAGGCAGGAAGACGAAACGAAGGGCGGCAAGCCGCTGCGAGGGCAGGTCCGGGAGCACCAAACGTCAATTATTGCGGCCAGGGCGGCCACGCCGTTGACGAAGCTTGCAAAAATGACGGATGTACCCGATGGCACTGCGCAGGCAGTACTTTCAGGTCTCGGCAAGCGGACCATGTGACCCTCGTATTATTGTGTTCTGGGTTGAGACCGAGCTTAGCCTTGTTCATTTTTTTACACAACACCTCCGTAAAAAATAAAACACGGTTGGTCGGAGATAGCCCTTTGCGAGGGAAATAGCGGATAATGGCTTGCCCCGATATGCAGCAAATCTGCCGTCGATGTGCCATTTCAGGGCATCATGGGGTTGGCTTGACATCAGTTTGTCTTTTCGATTGACTGGTCTTGCAAGCCCCCCTTGATTGATATTTTTAACAACAAAGGTGTTGCATCATGTCGGTACCCCCGCGTGCCGTTCAGCTTAACGAAGCGAACGCGTTCCTTAAGGAACATCCTGAGGTTCTCTACGTTGACCTTCTGATTGCAGATATGAATGGTGTGGTGCGTGGCAAGCGCATAGAGCGCACCAGCCTCCACAAGGTTTACGAGAAAGGCATCAACCTGCCTGCCTCCCTCTTCGCCCTGGACATCAACGGCTCCACCGTTGAAAGCACCGGGCTGGGCCTGGACATCGGCGATGCTGACCGCATCTGCTATCCAATCCCTGACACCCTCTGTAACGAGCCGTGGCAAAAGCGCCCTACCGCTCAGCTGCTGATGACCATGCACGAGCTCGAAGGCGAGCCGTTCTTCGCCGACCCGCGTGAAGTGCTGCGTCAGGTGGTGAGCAAGTTCGACGAACTGGGCCTGACCATCTGCGCCGCGTTCGAGCTGGAGTTCTACCTGATCGACCAGGAAAACGTGAACGGTCGCCCGCAGCCGCCGCGCTCGCCAATTTCGGGCAAGCGCCCGCAGTCGACCCAGGTGTACCTGATCGACGACCTCGACGAATACGCCGACTGCCTGCAGGACATCCTGGAAGGCGCGAAGGAGCAAGGCATCCCGGCCGACGCCATCGTCAAGGAAAGCGCCCCGGCGCAGTTCGAAGTCAACCTGCACCACGTGGCCGACCCGCTCAAGGCCTGCGACTATGCGGTACTGCTCAAGCGGTTGATCAAGAACATCGCCTACGACCATGAGATGGACACCACCTTCATGGCCAAGCCCTACCCGGGCCAGGCAGGCAACGGCCTGCATGTACACATTTCCGTGCTGGACAAAGATGGCAACAACATCTTCACCAGCGAGGATCCCGAGCAGAACGCCGCGCTACGTCACGCTGTCGGCGGTGTGCTCGAGACCCTGCCCGCGTCCATGGCGTTCCTTTGCCCGAACGTCAACTCTTACCGCCGCTTCGGCGCGCAGTTCTATGTACCGAACGCGCCAAGCTGGGGCCTGGACAACCGCACCGTGGCCCTGCGCGTGCCGACCGGCTCGCCGGACGCCGTACGCATCGAGCATCGCGTGGCTGGTGCCGACGCCAACCCGTACCTGATGATGGCCGCCGTGCTGGCCGGCGTGCACCATGGCCTGACCAACAAGGTAGAACCGGGTGAGCCGATCGAAGGCAACTCGTACGAGCAACTGGAGCAGAGCCTGCCGAACAACCTGCGCGATGCCCTGCGCGAGCTGGACGACAGCGAGATCCTGAACAAGTACATCGATCCGAAGTACATCGACATCTTCGTCGCGTGCAAGGAGAGCGAGCTGGAGGAGTTCGAGCACTCGATCTCCGACCTCGAGTACAACTGGTACCTGCATACCGTGTAAACGAAAACGCCGCCCACAAGGGCGGCGTTTTTGTTCGATCGGTGTCGACTGCTTCGCGGGCTTGCCCGCTCCCACAGGGACCGCGCCGGCCTCAGTCCGGTGAAGATCCTGTGGGAGCGGGTTCACCCGCGAAGAGGCCAGTACAGGTTTACAAGGGTTTCTCGAAAATCTTCGAATTACGCTGGTAGTTGTACAGCGAAGCCCGCGCCGCTGGCAACCGCTCGACCCCGCTCGGCGCAAACCCGCGTTCGCGGAACCAGTGCGCGGTACGCGTCGTCAGCACGAACAGGGTGTTCAGCCCCAACTGTCGCGCCCGGCTTTCGATGCGCTCCAGCAGCTCGTCGCCACGCCCGCCATGGCGGTACTCCGGGTTCACCGCCAGGCACGCCAGTTCGCCGGCGTCGGAGTCGGCAATCGGGTACAACGCCGCACAGGCGATGATCATGCCTTCGCGCTCGACCACGCTGAACTGCTCGATCTCCCGCTCCAGCACCTCACGCGAACGGCGCACCAAGATGCCCTGCTCTTCCAGCGGGCTGATCAGCTCCAGCAAACCGCCCACGTCCTCGATGGTCGCCTCGCGTACCACTTCGAACTGCTCCTGCGACACCAGCGTGCCGCCACCGCCACGGGTGAACAGCTCGGTCAGCAAGGCGCCGTCCTCGGCATAACTGACGATATGGCTGCGCGCCACGCCGCCTTTGCAGGCTTCGGCCGCGGCATCCAGCAATTCGCCTTGGTAATCGCTGCCCAGGCGCTGCAGATGCGGGGCAACCTGCTGCGGGCGCAGCTCACGCACCAGCTTGCCATCGGCATCCAGCAGGCCCGGCTCGGCACCGAACAGCAGCAGCTTGTCGGCACCCAGTTCGATGGCGGCGCGGGTGGCCACGTCTTCACAGGCCAGGTTGAAGATTTCCCCCGTGGGCGAGTAGCCCAGCGGTGACAACAGCACGATGGAGCGCTCGTCGAGCAGGCGGCTGATGCCCTTGCGGTCGACCCGGCGCACTTCGCCGGTGTGGTGGTAGTCCACGCCTTCGAGCACGCCGATCGGCCGCGCCGTGACCAGGTTGCCGGACGCCACGCGCAGGCGCGAACCCTGCATCGGCGAAGCGGCGATGTCCATCGACAGGCGTGCCTCGATGGCCAGGCGCAGGGCGCCGACGGCATCGATCACGCAATCCAGGGTGGCGGCATCGGTGATGCGCAGGCCACGGTGGTAGTGCGGGGTCAAGCCGCGATCAGCCAGGCGGCTTTCGATCTGCGGGCGCGAGCCATGCACCAGCACCAGGCGCACGCCCAGGCTGTGCAGCAGCACCAGGTCGTGGACGATGTTGCCGAAATTAGGGTGTTCCACCCCATCGCCAGGGAGCATGACCACGAAGGTGCAGTCGCGATGGGCATTGATATACGGGGAGGCATGACGCAGCCAGTTGACGTAGTCGGGCATGACAGGGCCTGTGGATAAGTGGACGGAGAACGGCGATACAGGGGGCGTTCAGGATCATCGTCGGAACAGGCTTGCGGTCACGCGCGGTCTCCTCTAGGCAGGAACGAAACAGTTCGGTTGACGTTTAGTCCAGGCAATAGTGCCGGATCAGGTCACGCAATAGACGCACGGTAGGCTCGATTCGTGACATTTCCAGGTATTCGCCGGGCTGGTGAGCACAGGCGATGTCGCCGGGGCCCAGCACGATGGTCTGGCAACCCAGTTGCTGAAGATAAGGCGCTTCGGTGCCGAACGCCACCGCTTCGGCGCGATGGCCGGTCAGGCGCTCCGCCACTTGCACCAACTCGGCGTCGGCTGCCTGCTCGAACGGCGGCACCTCCGGGAACAGCGGCGCATAGTCGATGCGCACCTCAAAGCGCTCTGCCACCGGCATCAGCTTGGCGCGAATGGCCGCGCGAAGTTGCTCCACATCCATGCCTGGCAGCGGACGCAGGTCGAACTCCAGGGCGCACTGGCCGCAGATGCGGTTGGGGTTGTCGCCGCCGTGAATGCAGCCGAAGTTCATGGTTGGGGTCGGTACGGTGAACTGCGGGTTGCGGTAGGTTTGCTGCCATTGCTGGCGCAGGCCCATCAGCTCGCCCATCACTGCGTGCATGGCCTCCATGGCGCTGCGGCCCAGGCTTGGGTCCGAGGAGTGGCCGCTGCGCCCGAGGATGTCGATGCGGTCCATGAGGATGCCCTTGTGCATGCGGATCGGCTGCAGCCCGGTGGGCTCGCCGATCACCGCCGCACGGCCGAGCGGCTGGCCAGCCTCGGCCAGGGCACGGGCCCCGGACATGGAGCTTTCTTCGTCACAGGTAGCGAGGATCAGCAGCGGCTGCTTGAAATCGTGCTCCAGCAATGGGATGACCGCTTCGATGACCAGGGCGAAGAAACCCTTCATGTCACAGCTGCCCAGGCCGACCCAGCGGCCGTCGGTTTCGGTCAGTTTCAGCGGGTCGCTGGCCCACAGCTGTTCGTCGTAGGGCACCGTGTCGCTGTGCCCCGCCAGCACCAGGCCACCCGGGCCGGTGCCACGGCTGGCCAGCAGGTTGAACTTGCCGGGGCTGACCTGCTGGATGTCGCACTTGAAACCCAGGTCGCCCAACCAACCGGCCAGCAGGTCGATGACCTGGCGATTGGACTGGTCCAGCGCAGGCTGGGTGCAACTGACCGAGGGCGCGGCGATCAGGGCGGCGAACTGGTCTTTCAGCGTCGGCAACGGCATGCGCGTACTCCTCGGAAGCGTTGCCCATCATAGCAATGCCGTCCAACCGTGTGGGCTTCTTCGCGGGTAAACCCGCTCCCACAGGGAAAGCGCCGCACCTGAGGGCAGCACAGGACCTGTGGGAGCGGGTTCACCCGCGAAGAAGCCTCCACGATCCAACAGACGAGAGCCGACTCCTGTAGACTGCTGGGCAACCACGCCCCTCCTTCGAGCCTGTGATGCACAAAGAAACCGAACTCAAGCTCCGCGCCAGCCGCGAGACCCTTGCCGCCCTGCGCGAGCACCCTCTGCTGAAAAAGCGCAACAAGTCCGGCTGGCAGACCCGCGAACTGCTCAACCAGTACTTCGACACTCCCGAGCGCGAGCTCTCTGCTGCCCGTGTCGCCCTGCGCCTGCGCCGCGATGGCGAGGCCATCATCCAGACCCTCAAGTGCCGCGGCACCAGTGTGGCCGGTCTGTCCGAGCGCAACGAGCATGAATGGCAGCTGGACAAGGTCAAGCTCGACCTGAAGAAGCTCGACGACAGCTGCTGGCCCGCGCAACTGGCCAACCTGGACAAAAAGACCATCAAGCCGCTGTTCACCACCGACTTCAGCCGTGAATACGCCGAAATCGCCTGGGGCCGTGGCAAGAGCAAGGTGGTGATCGAGGCCGCGCTGGACCAGGGTTTCGTGATCGCCGGCAAGCGCAAGGAAGAAATCTGCGAGCTGGAACTGGAACTGCGTGAAGGTGAGCCGCAGGCACTGCTGGAACTGGCCGCCGAGCTGGCCGCCAGCCTGCCGCTGATGCCATGTGACATCAGCAAGGCCGAGCGTGGCTACCGCCTGCTGGAGCCGGACAGCTACGAGCTGGGCCTGCCGCACACCGAGCTGGAAGCCGAAATGGCCGTGGACGACGCCTACGCCGCACTGGCCTGGCAACTGCTGGGCAGCAGCCAGCGCCTGGCCGAGCAGTACCGCCACAACGGCCATTGGCGCTTGCTGCAGGACTGGGTCGAGTGCCTGAGCGAGCTGCGTGCCATTACCGCCAGCCTGGGCCAGGCCGCGCCACGCGCCACCACCCGTGACCTGCGCAGCAGCCTGGACGCCTTGCTCGAAGACTGGCGCCCGCTGGTGCAGGCCGGTAACGAAGACGAAGATATCCGCCGCGCCGCGCCCGAGCAGTTCGCCGAAGAGCTGGAGGACGTGCGCTGGGGCCAGTTCTCGCTGGAAACCTCGCGCTGGCTGCTGGCCCGTGCCTGGACCGTGGAGCGCAAAGGCCGTGGCGAACGCCAGGGCAAGGCGCAGCTGGCAAGCTGGCTGGCGCACCTGCTGGGCGAAGAAGGCCGAGCGCTGAAGCTGCCGCTGTACACCCAGCGGCCGGAAGACCTGGCCGAGCAACTGCCGCGTATCGAGCAGCTGCTGGCCTGGCTGCACCATGCTCGTCAGGTGCTGGAAGCGCCGCAGATGGACCGCCTGTATGGCGACCTGAAGAAGCTGCATGAGCTGGCTGAACAGCCGATCAGCGATGAAGTGCTGGAAGCGCGTATCGAGCAGGCTCGGGCGGTGGATCAGAGCCGCGGCTGGAAGCACCTGCTCAAGGCGTGATACCGCGTCGCATTCTTCGCGGGTAAA
>NZ_JWLN01000065.1:0-10572 GCF_000814065.1 Pseudomonas sp. C5pp
GTTCTCTTGGGGCTGTGGTGCTGCGCTGGCGCCGGTGGCCAGCAGCAGGAGGCAGAGGGCGAGGCGGGTCATGCCGCCACCTTGTGGCGGATCCACACGCAAACAGGGCCGTCTTCGGTGTCGTGGATCGAGAAGGTGAACCAGCCATCACCGACCGGCTTGCTTGGCTGCCAGGGCGTGCAGTCATAGTCGCCGCCGGCGTCGAGCCATTCTGCATTCAGTTCTTCCGGGCCGTCGTTTTCCATCTCGATCACGCAGTACTCCAGGCCTTGATCACCGAACCAGCTGAGCGGCAGCGCGCATTCGTCGCCGTCATCTGGCCAAGCCGGGTGGGTCCAGAAGCCGTATTCATCGCGCTCCACCTGTAGCGGCTGGATCAGTTGCTTTTCTTCAGGCATGACATACTCCTGCCGATTTATCGGCATTATTTGAAAGTGATGGGATTTAACTGGGGAACCGGCAGTCCACCGTATGAGCCGTTGAAGCTGATAGCTCTGTCATCCATCCGTGAGGTGAGCTATATGCCCAACGCAAAGGAAAGCCATTACCAGGCTTATCTGCTTCTCAGAGAGCTCGATGCTCAAATTGCTGCCACGATGAACCAGATCGCCTATGGGCGAATGAATGGGATCGAATGGGAAAAGACCTGCAAAGCCCACCGAATCGCCTTCGATGAGTGGATCAAATTCGCCGATATACGGGCCGCTGAAGGAAAAGATTCAGCTTCAGAAAGCCATAACGACGACTGACTGGCCGATGGCTATCGACAATTCTCCTCGCCGCGATATCGCGGCAGTGAATAGAGGGGAGAGGGGTTGCAGCGGGGAGGAGTACTTTTGTACTCCTATGGTCAGGATGGCTTGTGGGTGGCGTTCGACTGGAGAGCGAGCCCCTTCACGGCCTCGCTGTAGATGTACTTGATCTTGTCCCAGGGGATGATGTGGCGCTGGCCGTACTCACCCTCGCCATCGCATATCTCGCAGCCTTCTACCGGCTCATCCAGTTCGCGGCATTCCGGGCATTCCTGGGTGACCTCCAGCTTGAACTCACCGAGCAGCAGTGCCTTGGCGCCGTTCTCCGCCGTGAGCCGCTTGGGCATCAGGCAGTACTCGTCGGGGATGGATACCAACGGCCCAATGGGGACAATAGGCAGTCCAGTCTCCGCCGCATCCCGCTCTGCCTGTTCTTTGGTCCACCAGAAGGCAGTACCAACCATCCAGGCTATAGGCTCGGGGTGGGGCTGCGGCTCTGCATGCGTTTCGCGGTAGCCGGCCAGGAACAGCAGGTAGTCGCTGTGGGTGCGCTGGTCTTCGAATCCGGTGCTGTCCTTGCGCAGCTCCGCCTCGCCCAGGCCGAGCGGGTTGAGCCTGATGAACACATCGCGTGGGTCGGTGTTGCTGGATCGGTTTTCTGTGGGCATGGGGATCTCCTGCCGGCGGCGTCAGGCCGCCAGGCGCTGATAGAGTTCGATGAGGTCGGAGGCGTTCGCGGCGACCAGCGCCCGGGCTTCGTCTTTGCAGACGCTGTTGCCCAGCAGCTTCACCTGGTCGGCGCCAGAGATTGCCTTCCAGTACAGCCGGCCAGTTTCCTCATCGAGGAACAGCCCGCGGTCGATGATGTAGTCGGCCCGGAACCCTTGAGCGCGCTTCAATTCGTGCGGCTTGAGCATGCGCAGGGTGATGTCGACCATCACGTAATCGCCGACCATCACAACGTCGGCGTGCTCAGTGAAGTGCTGGGGCAGGTACTTGCGCATAAAGGCTGCGCACTTGCGGGCGCCGGCCAGTTGCTCGTCGGTCAGCGTGTGGCTGTGCAGCTGGACGACCTGCACGACTGCCATCCGATCCTTTGACGGGATGGTGTGCACCGGCTCCCGCATTGAGATGCCGTCCTTCTCCGCGCCGTAGTACTTCACCATGTAGGCCGTGACCAGGCGCTGATTGGAGCCCTTGCCCAGGATCGTCGAGAACGGATCTTCTGCACTGCGACCATCGCCCTTGTAGAACCCGCCGTTCGCTTGCTCAAGGTGGGCCGAAGCAATGGCGTGGTGCCCGCCGCTGCGAGTGATGCAGCCGACAGGGCCGGTTGCCGGTGACCCGACGCAACCGTTGCGCAGCGTGACCAGGTTGGCAGAGATCAGCGCGAAGTGTCCGCCCTTGACCTGGGCGACTTGTGTCCGCAGCGGCTCCTCGGCGTCGAAGGTTCGCTGTGTTGAGCCGTTGGCGTGTTCAGTGAGGCAGCCCGCCACGGCCATTGTGGGTTGCACCAGTGCGTGGTGGGTGCCGCCGCCGCTAATGGTGGAAACCGGATCATCAACGCTGTGCGTGCTGGTGTGCGACTTCGAGGTGCCGCGCAGCGGGACAATGAACGGGTCGTTGCAAGCCAGGGTGTGTCGCCACAGGCCTTTCGCGATTCGGTTCATGGTGTTCTCCACCAGGGCGTCTTCGCGGAAGATCGTGCGGCCCTCCAGTTCCCAGTCGATGCATTCGGCGGCAGAGCGCCAGGCCTTCTGGCCCTTGGTTGGATTCTTGTGGTACTGCGCCGCCGGCCAGACGATCGGCTTGCCATCGCGTCGTGCGATGCCGTACAGACGCTTGCGGATGGTAGGTGCGCCTTGGTCCGCAGCGACCCGCACCTGGTGATCGAAGTTGTAGCGCAGGCCCCGGATCAGGGCCTCTTTCGGTACGTGCTCGCCGATCTCGGCCAGTATCTCTGGCAGGTCTGGATGATCCTCCGGGATGCCGTTACCCAGAACGGCAACGAAAGCCTTGAAGGTCCGCCCCTTCTCGGCCTTGATCGGCTTGCCTTCATCATCGAGCGGCCCCCAGTCGGCGAACTCTTCGACGTTTTCAAGGAAGATCAGCCGCGGGCTGGTCTGGTATGCCCAGCGGATGATCACCCAGGCCAGGCCTCGAATCTTGCGGTTGCGCGGCTTTCCGCCCTTGGCCTTGCTGTGGTGGCGGCAATCGGGCGATGCCCACAGGATGCCGACCGGCTGCCCTTTGGTGGCCAAGATCGGGTCGACCTCGAACACGTCCGCAACGTAGTGCTCGGTCTGCGGGTGGTTAGCGCGGTGCACAGCCAGGGCGATTGGGTTGTGGTTTACCGCCACATCCGGTTCGCGGTACGCCTCGGCGATGCCGCTGCTGGCGCCGCCACCGCCAGCGAAGAGATCGACGACCAACTCCTTTTCGAAGGGCAGGGCGAGGGAGGTCATACAGGTCATGTTGTGGTCCTTGCGTGCAGGCGCCGTTCTCGCCGGGGAGGCGTGATTGGTTTTGGTCTAGAGTTGAGGTTCTTGCGGAGGGCTTCACATGCTGAAAGCTGGAGCGAGCACGGAATGGACGTGCGACTTCTACCGATACATCACCGATGGTGAGGTAAGGGAGGCTTTTGCTCTGCTGGTGGGGAGCCTGGCCTGTGCCGAGGGCGTCACCTGTGCCCGGAGGGATCAAGGTGAAGTCAGGTCCGTAGGTATCGAGGTCGACGGTGAGTGCTGGTTCGCGCTCATGGTTGCCAGGAAATGGCTGACATTCCAATGGCGACCGCCGGTGACCCGGAGAAACCGGTACCGGTCGGCTCATCTGCGATCTCAATTCCCGGACAGTTTCACCGATACCGCGCAGGCCGATCATTGGTCGATCAAGATCACTTCGCTTGATGACGCCTTGCGACTGCTGCTGATTCTAGACATCGACACGCCTTGATCCTGCGGCGTTATCGTTGAATAGGGGAAGGCGCTGGCGGGCAGCGCGGTATCATGCGGCGACGGGGTACTGTTTCACCAAGGCCTGCTGAACTGCCGCGATGATTCGGCAGAGGTAGTCCCAGTCAGGGTTTCTCTCCATGGCATCGGCCGGCAGGTTCCACCAGTCGTCACCGAACACGCGATGCATGAACTCGCGGTGGGCGCCGCCGCACTCATCGAGCGAGCTGGTGTGGCGAACATCCTCGGCCTCGTCGAGCAGGCTCCGGGCGTCTTCTGTGTCCAGGTCCCGGTCACGCCGCATTTGCACGATCACCTTCCGCGCCTTGTCGGCCAGGGCCTCACCGCTGAAACGGCGAGAACTCAGCTGCCGGTCGAAGTAGCCGATGATGTAGGCGTCGTGCAGCTTGCAGAAGAACTGGGCCACATTCAGGCCATCCCACATGCCGCCCCAGTATGCGTGCCAGGTCTTGTCGTAGCAGCTCACGGTGATCTTGCCTTTGCAGGGCGCCAGGTCTTCGAGGTACACGCTGATCCGGTCAAGGTTCGGCACCTCAGTGATCAGCAGCTTGGTGACTGTCGAGGTCTCGACTTGCATTTCGGTACTCCATGCATGCGCCGCCCTCCGTGCTGGTGGCGGCATGGTGGCAATTTGGTTTGGGATGGGGTATTACGGGTGACCGGCATGGGGCCGGGTCAAGGAGAGGTAATGAGCAACCAAGCGCAAGTTGATGCCCTGGAGCACCTGCTGATGGCAGTCCTGCAGTCCAGCACCCTGATGACTGAAACCTACAAGGCCTTCGACAAAGCTCATGGATCTTTGATGGGTAGCAATGGGCCTGGCGGACCGGCGCAAAAGTCAGCAGCCGTTGATTATCTCAACCATCTGAAGTCGCAGCTCTAACAGTCCTCATAGCCTAGCTTTCTGGCTTCACGGCTATATGCAAGCTCCAACTTCCGCGCCACATCGGGTGAAACCGTTATTTCGTGGCGCGGAGGTGTCAGAAGCGGCAGCGCGCCACCCGGGCCCAGCCCATGCAGGTGATGAATCATCAGCGTCATCGCCTCGCCCTGTTCCTCGATCCCGGCCCACTCCATCAGTTCCAGCAGGGCCTGTTTAGTCCCTGGTCGAACCTTCAAGCGCAGGTCTTCTTCCTGCAGGCGCTCGGCCTTGGCGCGGCGTTTCTCGTCACGCTGCTGCTGCGTCAGAGCCATCATCGCCTCCGTTGCGCACAAAGCGGGTGCCTGGTGCGTACTCCAGCAGGTCGCACACCCGGTTGATGATCTTGAGCGCTGCGTCGAACACCTTGGCGTCGTCCGGCTCACGGGCCAGGCGCTTCATGTTCGGCTGGTGCTCCAGGCAGACCTTGTCGACCAGGCGCCGGGCCAGCCTGCGCAGGTGATCGGCGCTGTCGTGCACTCGAAGGCTCAGGGCAAAGGCCAGGGCCACATCATCGGGCCGGTACTGGCCGCCGCTGCGTGTGTTGTACAGCTTCTTGACCGGCGACTTCAGCCAGCCCGGCAGGGTGACGACTCCAGAGGGTGCTTTCTGCATTTCTGTGCTCCGTGAGGCCGCTGGGCGGCAGGTGGAACTGTTCTTGCCGCCGTCGCTGGCGGACCAGGTTGTTGATCCGCCTCATGCGGCGCGCGCCGTTTCGATCTGCTCGGTGACCTCGACCAGTTGCTGGGTCAGGTTCTCGATGGTGGCGGCGCCGCGCACACGTTCGGCACGACCCCACTGGCAGCTGCGGTTGAACAGTAGCTGCAGGTGATGCTCCAGTTCCTTTCGGCGCTGGAGCAGATCAAGGATGTTTGCGAGCGGCATGACTATGCACCTGCGAGGTGGTGGAGCGGCGCGAACGGGATGTCATCATCGAAGTCATCCGGCGGCGCTGCCTGCTGGTTCTGCTGTGGCGCCTGGCGCTGCTGCTGACGGGGCTGCTGCCTTTGCTGTTGAGGCTGGCGCTGTTGCTGCTGCCCGCCGCCCTGGCTGTCCGGCCGGCCGCCCAGCAGCTGCATAGTGCCGTTGATGTCGACATGCACCTCGGTGCTGTACCGCTTGATGCCGTCCTTCTCCCATTCGCGGGTCTTGAGCTTCCCCTCGATGTAGCACTGGGAGCCCTTGCGCAGGTACTCCCCGGCGATCTCAGCGACCTTGCCGAACAGCACCACGCGGTGCCATTCGGTCTTTTCGACCTTCTGTCCGGTCTGTTTATCGGTCCATGCCTCGCTGGTGGCCAGGCTAAGGTTGGTGACCGCGTTGCCATTTGGCAGGTAGCGGACCTCGGGGTCCTGGCCGCAGGTGCCGACCAGGATGACTTTGTTTACTCCGCGGGCCATGTTGTCTCCTAGCGCTGCAGTGCTTTGCGAACGAACGGGTCGAGGTCAGGTTGGTTGAGCAGCCAGCGACGATAGTCTGCCGGCAGATCGCTGAACTTGGTGCCGCGGTGCTTGCCGAAGCCGATTACGGTCGGGATTCTGGCGTCTTCTGAGATCGTCCAGAGTTCTTCCCAGTCGGCCACCGGGCGGCCCAACTCGGCAGCCAGGGCGTCGAGGATCTTGATCAGCAGAAGGCGGCAGTTCTTCACGTCGTCCAGGGCGGCGTGGGCGTTGCGCAGCAGGCCTGGCGCTTGCTCGCGGTAGTGCAGGTAGATCATCGCCGATTGCGAGTGGCTGTCGGCTTCAGGCCACAGGCGGCGGCTCAGGGCTGCGGTGCAGATCCGCTTGATCTCTGGCCGGCCGATGACGCCCCAGTCGTAGTCGACGTTGTGACCAATCAGATACTCAACCTCGGCCGGCAGCGCGAATTCGGTGTGGTCTGGGCAATCCACCAACTCCTCGTCAAGGATGTGGCTGGTGGCCAGCGCGCCGAGTTCAATCGCCTTGCCCGGCTTGTAGCGCTGCAGGAATTCGCTGGCCACTGGCAAGCCCGGGATGGCTGCCAGTTGCAGCCAGGCTGCCTCAACCAGTTGAGGCTCGTTGAAACCAGTGGTTTCGCTGTCGAAGATGAAGGCATTCATGCCGATTGCTCCTGAGGGGTGAGTTCGTACTTGCGCTGGTCCTTCGCGGCGTTCAGCTGCGCAAGGAGGTGAGGGGACTGCTCGAGTACGCGATAGGCTGCCGAGAACACGCTTTGCAGCTCCTGCATCGTCTCTGTAAGCGGGATCTTGGAAAGGGCATCTTCGAGCGCGGCGGCTTGCAGATCTGCTTGAGATTTGCCGTCGTTCAGCCAGGCGAGAAGGCGCCGACCGGTATCCGGGCTGACAACCTCCGGCTGATCGAAGAGGCGGGTACGGTCCTTGGTGGCCACGGCAACATTGCCGTCGTGGAGGAGGTCGAGCACCACTGTAAATTCGTAATCCGATCCGTCGCGCTGCTCGGACTTCATGCCGAGCTTGAGGATCTTCTTGCCTTCGCCTTGGACCGTCTCTGTCTTGCTGCGCATCGTGCAGATGATGTGCAGCGGGCTGGTGAGGATGGTGTCGACCAGCTTGCGGTGGCGCGGTGTTGTCTCGTTCCATGCCGACCAGGTGTTGCCCTTGTAGCGCTGCTTGGCGATCGTGTCGTTGATCTCCAGGCAGCCGCCGGAGCCGACCCACTCGTGCGAGTAGCTGTCGATGATCAGCGTCGAATATCCGCCGGCTTCGGCAGCCTTGATGGCGTCTATGTATCGCTCCGGCGAGTAAGGCGCGCTCAGCCCCATGACGTCGAAGTCGGTCAGGTCGGCGTACAGCGAGGCGCTTTCGTGCTCGGTGTCGATGACCGCGATCGGCCCGCCCAGGCCGATGGCCAGTTGCAGCGCGGAATAGGTCTTGCCTGATCCAGATGGGCCGGTAAGTGCTAGCCGTAGCCTTGCCTGCTTACGTTCGGCTTTCTTGAACATTGGGATGCCCTCAGTTCGGTTGGTTGTCCCACTGCCGCTCGATGCGAGCGGCTTCTTCTTCGTACTCTTTGCGCTCGTCGCCCTGGTACCGCTCAGGCGAGAACTCTCCGACCGTCTTCCAGTCGAGCTGGGCAGCCAGGCGTGGCGTGGTGTTCACAGATCCTCCCGTGCGCCGTCAGGCTTGCGGGGCCAGAAGTCGAAGGCGAACGCCGACAGCGCCATGTGCATCTTGTTGGCGCGCTCCATGCCGGGACGGCGGAGCACCTCTTTGAGGTAGCACCACTGCAACTCGCCGTAGCCATAGGAACTGGGGTTCTTGGCATGATCGGCCTCGATCACCTTGGCGAGTTCATCGAAGAACTTCGCCTGCTGGGTGTCTTCCATGGCCCAAAAGGCCTTGGCCAGGATGGCAGGCGTCAGGCCGACGACCTGCTGGTCGAGCTCTACGCGAATTTCGGACATGCGAATCTCCCGCGCCATGCATGCGGCCGGCGCTGATGTGGTGGTTACTGGGTGATACAGCCGGCGTAAGAGCTGGCAAGCATCCAGGCAGTGCAAAGGGAAAGGGTGATGAAGCTACCGCGCCAAAATGCCCAGCGCCTTGCTTGCTGGCGACTCATGCCCGCACCTCATAGGCCAGCGTGCATATTCCGCACAGGTAGGCCCGGCCGGACCAGGCCTCTGGGTTCTCGATATGAGCAAGACGCGCCTGGTTCATGGCGTCTGCCAGGGTCAGGCCCTTGAAGACCATGAGGATACGGTCGTCTGGCACTGCCTGTGCAGCTTCAGCGACCTGTTCGTCAATGAGCGACATCACGATAGGCGTTGTCATGCCACCCTCCCGTTCGCTACCAGCCAAGCTTCGTTGTTGCGGGCAATTGCCAGATTCAAGCGCTCCATGTACCCGCGCTGCTTTGGAAGATCGATCGCGCCGGTCAGTCCGGCAAGGTCGATGGCCATCGACAGCTCGGCGCGCAGCCCCTCGCTGAACGAGGCTTCGATGGCCACGAACCGCGAGTTGATGATGGCGACAACCTCTTCGCGTGTTCCTCTGTTCATGCAGTCCTCCGGGCGGCACCTGAGCCGCACATGGCTTCCATCTTGTCGAGAGCCGATCCGATCACTCTGCGGCTTTCTGCCCGCTGTCGTTCATCGCGCTCGCGGATCATCGTGTTCCAAGCCTCGTTGTTCGCCCGAGCCTGCTCCGAGGTCATATGGTCAACCCATGACGGGTCGCCAAAGAGCCGGTACTGGCGGTCGACCTCGCGGGCCTGGGCGCTGTCTGCGTAGAGCTCATGCTCGCGAGCCATAGTCGCCTCCAGGTGGTGGGTTACTCGGTGGGAGGGGAAGGGAGGGGCTGCCAGTGAGTCGGCTTCCAGCTTGAAGCCCAACTGCTTTGTGGCTCTTCCCACGAGAAGTACGGCGGATATCCGTGGGCGTGAGCAATCGAGCCTTTGCCGTGCTCGCGATAAAGCGACTCACGAGCACCGTATAGTTCGCTCCAAGCAAGAACCCTGGTTCCGATCTCTGGCAGCCTGTCACTGCACTTGATCCAGCCTTTGCCCTGCGCCTGAATCGCGGACAGGGCGACCGCATGGCCGGCCACCGCCTTGTGCTCGGTAATGCAGGTAACGCTGACTACCATGAGGGATGTGCCGCCTTTGGCAGTCCACGATCCGTCAGGGTTCTGCTTCACATCGATAGGGGTGCTCATGGCTTCACCCGGGCGGCGAGCATGGCGTCGGCAAGCTGGTAGCACTCCTCGCACAAATCCTTCGCCTTGGTGCCGGCAGTGCTGGAGTCGGCGCACATGCCCTGTAACGCCTTCGCCGCGAAGTAATCGCGGATGGTCAGGCCGAAGCAGGTGCCGTGGCCGCCGTAGTCGCTCGCCTGCACAGGGAATGCTGGCTGCTCACCGGCCTCGGCTGGCTGGCATTCGTAGCAGATTCCGCCGACCTGCTCGGATTCTTCGATGCAGCTTGCGCAGCGCAGGCAGCGGCCTACGGCAGATGGTTCTGGTGGCTGGTACATGGTTTGTCCTCATGGCCGCATTGGCCAGGAGCCAGGCGCGGGTGACCAAACCCACCGTGAAAGGTGGCCTGGCGCCTGCCAATGCGGTCGTATGTGAAGGGAAGGGGTGCAGGCGGTGAGCGCTACCTCACATGCATCTGGTCTGGCCGGGTAGGCCCCGGATTCGCCTGCGTGTACGTCGATTAATGCTTACAGCGGTGAGCCTTAATTTGCATAAAGCTCACGGTGATGCGTTTTAAATCGATGAAAACTGCATCGGTGAGCGATCTGACCGGTACTGATCTCCGGCCTGCGAACCATGCCTAGGTGAACGGCTTGCGCCTACCTCAATGCCAGTTATTACGACCCGGTACCGCGCGGGCATATGAAACTACTTAGCCGGTATCGATCGTTCGCGGGAACTGTTTGCTTTCAAACCTGCGCATCAGTCTGCGCAACCAGATCGCTCACCGATGCAGCTTGCGATGGGGAGCAGGGCATCGGGCAGTTAACGTCAGGCGGACGGGGCGTGGATTGCAGCCTCGAAGGCGGCGCGCTCCAGTTCCATGCATTGCTCGTAATGAGCCATCGCGATCGGCAAGTGATAGCTGTCCAGCGGCCATTTGCTGACGATGCATCCTTGGCCGGCTGGGCAGTGGAAGACGAATAGCTCGCCCGCGTCCTTGTCCATTTCCATGCTCACTTGGGCGCCGCTATCGAAGCGGTCTTCGATAATCGTGGTCATTTCGTGTTCCTCCAGTTGATCCCAAAGCACCCGGTCGCCCAGATGCTTCAGTGAATCTCTTGGTGTTTCTCCGCACCCGCTTACCAGGTCATTCACTCAGTTCGGTCAACACCTCGTCCGCCGTCGCAGTGGGCTGCGCGTGGGCAGGCTTTCGGGCCTGTCGGATCGCCGGTCGCCGGTAGAGGCAAGTGCGGTTTTGTTCATCGGTTTACTGACCTCCCACCGATG
>NZ_JWLN01000066.1:0-9507 GCF_000814065.1 Pseudomonas sp. C5pp
GTAAAACCGGCATACCCGGAGTACCTGATGAAACACATTCGCCGGTCCTGCGGCCGCTGCGCGCCCGATCGCGACACAAGGCCGCTCCTACAGGGATTCGCGCCGGGATTCGCGCCAAATTTGGCGTCGGCATTGGCGAAGTACTGCGCATGATGCTCACCGCCCTGCCAAAGGCAGTGCCAGCAACTGCATGCGCTGGGTAATCGCCGCCGGCGGTGCATCCGGGCGGATCTTGCTCCAGCGCTTGCCGGCCACATCGCCGGCAATCAGCTGTGTCGAATGCTGCTCGGGGCTGGGCAGGAACTGGCCGATGCGCCCGAGCACCAAATCGACATTGGCCTTGTCACCGGTCAGGAACAACCAGTTGGGCCCATCCACGCCCTGCTTCCCGGCAAACGCCTTGAGCACTTCGGGGGTGTCATTGAGCGGGTCGCTGCTGATCGACACGAAGGTCACCTGGCTGGCCAGCTGCGGCCCCATGGTCTCGCGCACTTCGCGCAACTTGCGGGTAATCAGCGGGCAGGCGTCGGTGCAATGGGTGAAGATCACGTTGAGCATCACCACCTTGTCCTTGAGCACATCGCTGTAGAAGCGCAGCTCGCGGCCATTCTGGTCCTTGAGCACGGTGTCGGTGAACCAGGCCTGGGCATCGCGGGTACCGCCGCCACTGGTCATCGCCTGCGGTGCCGGCTGCGGTTCTGGCGCCTGCGGGGCATGGCCTTCATGGGCGAAGGCCACCGAGGCGAGGATCCACAGGCAGCCACCCAGCATCAGCCAGTCAAAAGCGCGCATGCCTGCGCGGCGGGAGCTTACCTGGCTCATGGTTGCACCTCGTGATGGTCAGCAATCGCCGTGCTCTTGGCATGCACCCGGCGGGCGCCTAGGCGGTTGATTTCGTCGATCAGCACTGCCGGGTCGGTGAAGCCGTAGTAGCGCGTCCAGTGGCCGGTGCGCCCGTCCCCCACCAGAATCAGCGGCGGGTGCTGGCTGAGGTCGGCGCTGAAGCTGCCCAGGCCCTTGAGGGTTTCGCTGATGGCATATGGCGTGCCGGTCAGCCAGCTCCAGCCCGGCCCCTTCTGGAAGGCCTTGGCGTAGTCCTGCAGGCGCTTGGCGTCGTCACGTTGCGGGTCGACGCTGATCGATACCAGGTGAATGTCTTGCCCCACCCGGCCACCCAGTTGCTGCTGGACCTTGCCCATGATCGACGACACCACCGGGCACACCGTGGTGCAACTGGTGTAGATAAAGCCCATGACCACCAGGTGGTCGCCCACCAGGTCTTTTTCCAGGCGTACCGGCATGCCGTCCTGGTTCAGCAGCGAGACATCGGCAAAGCGCACGCTGGCCTTTTCCTGGCGCGCCGCCGGCGGCTGTTCGGCGTGGCCGTTGTGGTCGTGGCCGCCATGGGCCAGGGCCAGGTTGCCGGCAAAAGCCAGGCTCAGGGCCAACAGTGTGCAAGCATGCTTGGCGTTCATCGCAGATTCCTCACGTCATTATCGGAAACGGTGGACGTTGCGGCCGGCAGCACGCGCAGGCTGGTGTAGTTTTCTTCGGCGAACTTGCGCCCCAGCGACGGCGACTGCACATGCAGGTACCACGCGCCAGCTTCGGGCAGGGTCAGGGCCGCCTGATAGATGCCCTCGCCCACCTCCTCCAGCTGCAGGTTGCGTGGCATCGACGAAGGCGCCAGGAAGTAGCGCAGGCTCAGGTCGCTCAGGCCCAGGCGCGGCAGGCCGTCGTCGCCGACGATGCGCACCCGTGCGGTCACGGCGCTGTGCTGCGACAACGGCCGGTCCAGGCCGATGAACTCGGCATGTGCGCCCTTGCGCTTGCCGGCATTCGGCGCTGCGACCACATCGGTGCTGAAGCAGTGGATGATCTGCGGCTGGTTGAGCAAAAAGGCCACGTCGAACTTGCCGGCGGCGGGCATCTTCACCGTCGAGCCATACACGCCCGGCGCCAGTTCGCGCAGGCTGCGGTCGACGACGATGGCGGCACGGGCCTGGTGGCCACGGTTGTTGTAGCCGGACATCGGTGCGTTCATGCCTTCGGCGTAGAAGTAGGTGGTGTTGTCCACCGGGTTGACCACGAACACCGAATTGTCGTCGCGCGACACCGACAGCCCCTGAGCCAGCGGCAGGTCGCCAGCCTGGCGTGGTGCCGCAGGGCCGGCCTCGAAGCCCTGGATGATCGGCGAACGCCCTTCGCCCAGGCTGGCCAGGTTGATCATGCTCACCTTCGGTGAAGCCAGGCCGCGCACGTAAGCATAGCCCTTGGTGAAAGTCAGCTGATACGGTTCGGCCGCCACCGGGATCCGGTGGATCAGCTTGTCGGTACTGGCGTCGATCACCAGGGCCTGGTTCTCCAGAGTGTTGAGTACGATGCCATAGCGGCCATCGCTGCTGAAACGCATCGGCCCCAGGCCCTGCTCGGCCTGGACCGTGTGGCGCAGCTGGTGGTTGCGGGCATCGAACACGCGCACGCTGCCCTCCTCGCCATCGACCACGTACACCGCCTGGGACAACGCCGAATAGCTGACCGACAGCGGGTGCGGGCCAACCTTGATGGTCTTCGCCAGGCGCATTTCCGGGATGTCGATCACGCTCAGGGTGCCGCTGTCGCGGTTGCTGACATAGGCGTAGCGGGAGTCACCACTGAAGGCGATTTCGTGGTGGCCGCCGCCGGTGTTGAAGGTTTTCAGGGTGTTGCGCCCCGGTACGTCTATCACCGTTACCCCGCCCTTGGCCGGGTCGCTGCTGTTGTTGCCTACCCAAAGCCGGTGCTGGTCCGGTTGCAGGGCCACGCGCAGCGGCTGGTCGCCAGCGTCCAGGTCGGCCACGCGGGTGAAGGTCTCGGTGTCGATCACCGAGACCTTGCCGCGCTCGGGAATGGACACGAACACCTGCCTGTCGTCAGCGGTGGCTACCCAGTCCATGGGCCGCCCAGGCAGGTCGATGCGGGCCATGGTGCTGGTGACGCCGCCCACCGATACGGTCGGGTCGATCACCGTCAGGCTGGCGTCCTTGTTCATCATCAACAGGAAGTAACTGTTCAGGTCGAGCAAAGGCCGGGCGCCAATGCTGCTTTTGAGGAACAGCGCGACACGGGCCTTGCAGCTCTGGTCGCGGTCGCCCTCCGGGGCCGACTGCGTCGGGTCGAGCCACGCCCCCGGGGCCATGCCCGACAGCGGTTGGCCACTGGCCTGGTCGCTGACCTTGAATCGGATGTTGGCGAAGCTGCCCTCCTGCAGCTCATCCCCCGCCAGCGGCCGGGCCTCGAACTCCACGGTCACACCGTCGCGGCTGAGCCGGTGCGGGGCCTGCGGGTCGGCAGAGCCCTGCAAATACTCGCGCGGATCGCACCACAGGCTTTCATAGGCCACGCCCAGGCCGATCAGCGCTGCCCCCAGTGCTACCCCCATGCATGCAAGGCGGGTCTTCTTGTTCATTTTCGCGCCCCCATTTACCGTCACTGCGCCGGTGCCGTTGCCGGCGGCGCTTCATTGGTCACCCGCAAGATCCCCCACAGCCCCGAGAGGTTGCCGTAGGCGGCGTAGTCGCGGAACAGGTAGTCACCCGCCACCGCGTTGGCGCCGCCGGCACTGGGCAGCATGAAGCTGAAGTGCGCGGCCGGCAGCACGCTTTCCTGGGCACCGATGTACATGGCCATCGGGTTGTAGCCGAAGCGCACCGAGCCGATGCCAGGCAGGCTCAGCGGGTAGCCGTCCACGTCGTTCTTCTCGGCCTGGTAGTTGTGCAGCGGCCACAAGTGGCCATCCAGCTGGTAGACCATGCCGCGGCTGCCACCACTGGGCATCACGATATGGTTGCGCACCGGCTGGCCGGGCTTGGCGTACAGCACCGGGGTTTGCGGGTCGCCACCGACCAGGGCGTTGGCGTAGGCCATGTGGGCATTGGGCACATCGCCAAAGCCCAGGCCACCGGCGCGGCCGAAGGGTGAGTCGGGGGCCATGCCGAAGCGCAGCCACAAGGGTTCGGTCTTGTAGTTGACCGCCATGTTGCCGTTGTCCTGCGGGTCGCCGGCGGCGCCGTTGCCTTCGGTATTGATGCCCTCCACCGGGCGGCCGTCGGCCCAGCGCATGTTCAGCGCGCGCTGCCAGACCGTGACGAAGTCGCGGTAATCCGGCTGGCCGGTGACCTTGACCGTGGCCTGGGCCCGTGTTGCGGTGTCCTCGGTCCAAGTGGCGGTCTGTGGCAGGATGCTCATGGCACCCACCAGGCCTTTCTGCGGCTGCTTGATGAAGTCCGACGGGGTCAGGTTGAGGCCGCCGAACTCGATGGCCGTGGTGTTGATGTTGTCCACCGTGCGGCCCAGCTGCGACACCGGCTTGCCTTCACGCTCCAGGTGGCCGGCATAGTACTGGTAGGTACGGGTCGGCCAGGCGCCACTGGTGCCGGCACGCGGGGCTACGGTCTGCACCGGGTTGAGGCCGACGTTGGCGCCATCGGACTTGGTGATGTCGTAGGCCAGCAGCTGGGCATGCAGGCCCACGTGGCTGGACGGCCGCATCAGGTTGTTGGCAAAGGCGGTGGCACCCTCGCTGTCGAAGCGGTCACGCTTGACCACGTTGTGCATCACCGCAGTGCTGGGCAGGTCCGGCATCACCAGCGGCAGGCGGTTTTCCAGGGTGATGCTGATGCAGTCACCGGCGTTGGCGCGCAGCACCAGGGGCTCCACGGGCACGCCCGCCTTGAGCTTGCCGGTGGTGGCGTCCAGGTCGGCCTTGCGCACGTACAGGATCGCGGTCGGGTCGTGCAGCGGCGCGCTGTGGCCACCGATGGTGAAGGGTTCCCCATCTTCGGGGTCTACCCCACTGACCAGCGGGATGGCGGTCTTGCGGCTGTTGAACACCAAGGTGCCGCCATTGGCCTTGAGCGGGCCACCGACATGCTGGCCGACACCCGCCGGGTCGTTGATGCTGACGCCGTTGCGGTTCTCGAGGATGTCGTTGGCCAGTGCCGCGACGATTTCGTAGCTGCGCTTGACGGTCGGGCGGGTGCCGATGCCGTTGGGGTTGGCCGTGGTTTTCGGGCAGATGCCATCAAAGTTCACGGTGTTGCGCATGGCCACCGGCTGCGGGTTGTTGGGCAGCGGGAACAGGTCGGCACGCTGCGCGGTGTAGTTGCGCATGATGCCCCAGATGCCGTTCCAGTAGCCCTCCAGGGCCGCATCCAGGGAATACAGGTAGTCACCGTTGGTGGCCGCCGAACTGGAGATCATCGACACCGGCGCCATGAAGCCCAGTTGCTCGGAAATACCGATCATCTGCGATGACTTCCAGCCCGAGTTGGAGCTGTTGCCGTAGCCAGTGCCGTTCTGCAGCCACTTCACGCCATGCAAGGTGACGTTGTGCTCCTCTTCATGGCCGCCGGCGTGCATGCGCAGGCGTACGTTGTCACCGGAGTAGGTGCGCAGCATCGGGGTAAAGGGGTCGCCCGGTTCGCTGCCGGCCGCGTTGATGTGCGGCGGGAACAGCGTGGTGCCGCCGGTGGGGCCCACGGCCGAAGTAATCGCCGACGGAGCCAGGTTCATGGCCGGAATCGCCCGGTCGGTACGGGTTTGCAAGGCATAGCTGAGGTCGCCGGCCAGGCCGTCGGCCTGCATGCCACGCTTGCCGTCCGGGCCGACCTTGTTCGGGTCGTACACACGCAGGGCCAGGGGCTCGTTGCGGTAGTTGACGACGAACATGCCCGGGTCATCCACCGAGATTGCCTGCGGGCAGGGCCGGCTTGGGCAGCCCGGGTTGATGCCGCCGCGTTCCTCGACGATGGCCTCCAGCAGGTTCGACGCCTTGCCGCGCACCGGCGGGTTGATGGCGTAGCGGAAGCTGTCGGCGGTGGCCGGGTAGGACTGGGCATTGGGGATGCCGTCCGGCCCGGCGCCGACGTACACACCGGCCTCGTAGGCGTGCTGGAAGTCGCTGTATTCCAGGAAGAACTCGCGGTAGCTGTCGTTCTTGCCGTCACCATCGTGGTCACCGGTCTGGATCACCGCCTGCCACGAGGTCGGGCCACCGTCCTGGCGCGTGGCCGGGTTGTACAGCTTCTCGCCGGTTTCGGCGTGGTACCAGGTGGAGTTGGCCGGTTCGGCCAGTACGGTGGCATACAGCCCAAGCTGCTGGTGGGTCGATGGGCCGAGGTGGTCGTGGGTGAAGATGGTGCCCAGGCCACGGTCGACGTTGTACACGTTCACCAGCGGGTCGGCGAACCAGCGCTGCATGGCCGTGCGTGCGCCCAGCCAGTCGGCCCGGCCGAAGCGGCCGAAGTATGGGTGCTGCCGGGCTTGCGGGCAGGCGGCGGTGCCGTCGCGGCTATCGCCCTGGGTGCAGCCGTTGTAGGCACGAATGGCCTGCACCCGCTCGACCACGCTGCCGGGCGAGAGGATGCCGTCTTCGTAGTTCCAGCCGTTGGCCGAGCCGTCGGCGGCGGTCAGGTCCCACTTGGGCAGGTGGATGTGCTGGCCGATCACGTCGGTCGGGGTGCGCACCTGGTAGTCGTCCATCTCGTAGATGTTCGGGATCAGGTTGGTGTGCTGGTACATGGTGCAGTCGAAGGTGTTCATGCGCATCACCAGTGGCTCTGGCGGGCGCTGCTTGGTGATCACCGGCCAGGCGTCCTCCCACAGGGCGATGATGCGGGCCTGCGGGAAGTGGTAGCCGACCTTGTTGTACACCGCGTCGAACTGGATGTTGGCGCCCTTGTAGATGCGTGGGTGGTCGGCGGTGAAGGCCGAGGAGCCCCGGAAGTTCAGGCCCGAAAGGCTTTCGCCGCTGAAGAACTCGCCTACCCCGGAAGACTGGGTCAGGCGTTTGCCCCGGTCATCCATGCACGGCTCGTAGAACGGCGCGCCGGCAGTCGGCAAGGCGCCATTGGTGCGGAACGCCTTGGCCACCGGCTGGCTGCCGGGGATCAGGGCAAAGCTTTGGTGTTCGGCCTGGGCATGGAACTGCATGGCCGCCTGCTCGACATCGGTGCCCTCTTCCGGCAGGTAGATGGGCTTGGCCTTTTGTACCACCTTGGTGAAATCGAGCTTGGTGGTGGTGGTTTCGGCCTCGCCGCCGGCAGATACGCCGTCCAGCGCGTGGCGCCCCAGGCCGCCATCCCAGCCATCGACCTGGTTCGGGTCAAGGTTGGCCCACAGCGCCTTGCCGCTTTCCTTGAGCTGGCGTGCCATGGCCGGGTCGAGCATGTCCAGTGGCGGGGTTGGTGGGCGGTTGCCCACGCTGCTTTCCATGCCGCCGATCCAGAACGGATAGCCAGGGTTTTTCAAGGTGCCGTCGGCGTTGCGGTTGGCGTCACTGCGGTCGACCAGCGCCAGCGAGCCGATGGCTTTGCGAACCGGCTCCTGGTTGGCTGGTTCTTCATCCTCTTCTTCTTCGGGCTCGTCGTCGTCATTGGCGGCAACCAGCTCTTCGGACAGCTTCGGTACCACCACCACCTTGCCTGGCATCGGCGCCATGGCCTTGCCGGGCAGCGGCACGATGGCCGGGATCGGCGTACCCGCAACGATCTCGCCATCGGGCAATGCCCGCGCGCCAACCGCCGGCTTGCCGCTGCGCAGGGCGAACGGGGTGCTGTGGAAGCCGTTCTCGCCCTGCCCGCTCACTTCCAGGCGGGTGCCTTCCTCGAACACGTCGTGCACCCGCCACATGGCCCACATGCCCTGGGCGAAGTGCGGGTAGAAGTGGCAATGGTAAATGGCATCGCCTGCCACCCGGTTGCGGTTGCCCGCACCGCCGTTGGCGATTTCGTAGGTGTAGCCGCCCCCCGCGCCGATGCCCTGGGCATCGATGTAGTCGGAATTGTCGTCATTGGGGTTGAACAGCCACTGGTGGCCGTGCAGGTGGAAGATGTGCTGTTCATGGCCGTTGTGGGTGTTGCGGAACTTGGTGAAGTCACCAATGTAGCTGTGGTGCACGTTGGCCGGTTCCGCCGGGAACAGGGCCATGCTGGCCTTGACCCCGACGGCGCTGGCCGGTGGCACCTCGCCAGGGCGAATGTGCTCCAGGCCGACGTTGGCCGGCACGTCCACCAGGGTACCGACGTCACCGACAGTGTGCGCACTGAGGAAGAACTCCTCATAGGCGCACGACAGGCAGTCGTGCATCGGCCCCACGCCCAGGCGGTTGGCCACCACTTCCGCGCCCATGCCACCGGAACCGTAGTTGATCATGAACGAGTCGCGGGTGGGTTCCAGTACGTGGCCCATCACCGGGTCGGCCCAGTAGCCAGGGAACGCCTGGGTGCCGGCGACCTCGTCGGCGAACTGCGAGGCAAAGTCACGGAACGCCTCAAGGCGGTTGGGCAGCGCCGGGTTGCGCTTGCCCAGGCTTTCCAGCGGGTAGGTGGATTTGGGGAAGCTGCCATCGGGGTTGGGGCCCATGACGATGGCATCGGTTTCGCTGTTGATGATTTCGTTGCCGTCGACCATGGCAATGATCGGTTTGCCGGCCTTGCCCTCGGCGATCCAGGGTTGCATTTGCGGGTAACGGGCTTCGTAGTCGATCACCGGCTGGCCGGTGGCGGTACGGCCGGTGGTGGCCAGGCGCATTTCTTCTTCGGTGAGGGTATTGCGGTAGGTGCGGCCGAGCTTGGGCACTACCACTACCTGGCCGAACAGGCCGTTGGCAACGTTGCCTGCAGTGCCCTCGCCGCCGAAGGTGGCGGCTTTGCTGGTGGCGGCGAAAGCGCCTTCGCGTTCGGCGTACAAGGTATAGCTGCGGGTGCTGCCGGGGCTGACGAAGAAGTTGCCATTACGCCCGGTGTAGGCCGAAATGTCGGCGATGCTGTTGACCGCCTGCATGCCGTTGACCTGGAAGCCGACCATGCGTTCGGCCACTTGTTCATCGGCGACGAAGCCTTCGGCGGCTTCATTTTCGAGCTCCGGCCCCTCCTCTTCGCCCTCAGGCTCTTCGGCCTCGATGCCGTCCTTGTTGGGGTTGGCCTTGTAGTCGAGCAGGTTGGTCAGGTTGACGGTAAGGCATTCACCGGCGGCCACCCGCAGCACGATGGGCCGCGGGCGCTTGTCCGGGCGCAGGGTGACCTTGCCCGGTACCGCCGCCCCGCCGCTGCTGAGGGGGACCATCTTGTCGTCCACCACATCCTCGCGCAGGGCGAACATCATGCCGTTGGCGTTTTGCGCGCCAAGGCGGTTGAACATCAGTGGCTGGTCCAGCGCCACAACGTTGGCGACGAGGGTGCGCTGGCACTGCACGGCGGCTTCGCTGGTCGACTCCCAGCCGAGCAAGGCCAGAACGAGTGATGACAGGATGGGGCCTTTGAGTGGCATGGACATGCTGCACCTCCGGGACACAGGATCTCTGCGTGGAGCTGGAGCAAGGTGCATGCCAGGAGCAGATTGTTTTAATTTTCAGTAGGTTGCAGCGGCAAACGAAACAGATTGGGGAGGATTCCCCAGCGGCTTTCCCCGAAACGGGGGGTGGGTTGCGGGTGCTCGTCACAAGATTTTCAATGCCTGGGAGATCGG
>NZ_JWLN01000067.1:0-8827 GCF_000814065.1 Pseudomonas sp. C5pp
GTCCAGCTTTCTGACGCGGCTTTACGGATCTCTAATCCAATAATTCGCTTAGGCTTGATCAAGCCGAGCGTGACATTGGAATTCTGTCGAGCCTGCTCCAGAGCCTCAAAACTGTCGTAGATGGGCAGCTTGCTAAGCATTTCCCTCCTTTGAATCCACGCTTTCGAGGTTGGAATAATGTCTTGGGGCTGAATCGTATCCACGCCAATCTTATGGCTTTCAGGTCGGTGATCGTTGGAGCTTTTTTCGATGGAGGCTTCGATCCACTGCCACTTTGAAAATCGTTGATCATCAGTGACCAGGCGGAACGGTACAGGGTAAAGACGGATCAGATTGCCTGCCTCGTCCATCCCCGCAACGCACGAAGTCTCTGTATAGGCAGCGCTGGGTGACGGGTATGTTTTGCATAGGATTAGTATGCGAGCTTTCCTTCTCATACAGGCACGTCCTTATTGTACTGCTGATACTGTAGCGACCAGAGCGTAAACTGGCCATATGATATCGCCCTGTCCCGACAAACCTCATCCATGTGCGGCTGCCACTGAGCGTCATCACCAAGAGCGAGCAATTCAGGCATAGCTGCTGCTAGGGATTGCCTAACCGGGCTGCACCGCAGAAAGATTGAACGCAGCTTCGGCGTGAACTTGCCGTCCGATTGAAGCGGACGAGCTACGGACCGTTTGGGGTTGCGGCCCCTTTCGATGTTCGTCGATGGGATCTGAGCTCAGTCGCAAGGGGCTTCCGGCGTACTGAACACTCCAACAAAATGGCATTTGCAAAGCTGCTTGAGCAAATCACCGCTTGCATGGCTGCTGGAGTATGATGGGGACTGGTAGCTCTGGTAGGAGAGCCCAATGACTGAATCAGCGCGCACCACGGTAAAGTGCCTAGATCCCGGCGACGGCTCCGGCGATGTGATTGTGGAATTACCTGACGACATTCTGCGCGAGCTCGGGGTCACGACGGGCGACAGACTCTCCATCGAGCTTATCAACGGCGATATCGTACTCAAGCCAGTCCGCGCGCGCCGTGAATCTGATTAGCTACGCTTCGCAGGCCCTCTGTGTCGTCGTGTTGAGCTGATAAGTTTTCTCGCAGGGATATATGGGACGGCAGTCAGCCTACTGCCGTCCTTCTGGTCGGTGCGTTATTTAGCTGGATAGTTGGCGACTACTTGGTCCTCGCCGCTTTTGGTTAAACCAATAACCTGGTAGGCATGGCTTACGCCATCAACCTCCATGCCTGGGGATCCAGCTGGCATTCCTGGCACGGCGATCCCTACCAGATCGTTCCGCTCCTTGAGTTCTCTAATCTGCTCAGCTGGCACGTGACCTTCAACAAACTTTCCGTCAATCACGGCTGTGTGGCAGGACGCTAACCGTGGCGCTACGCCCAGCTTCTGTTTCACTGCGCCCATGTCCGTCTCAACATGGTCGGTCACCTTGAAACCATTGGCTTCTAGGTGCGCGATCCACTTCTTGCAGCAACCACAGTTCGCGTCTCGGTGAACGTCGATGGACAACGGTTCGGCAGCGTAGGCCGCCGAGGTCACCAGCAGCCCAACGATAGCGGCCAGACGAACGAATATCTGGTTAGTTGGCATGAGTGTGCTCCTTACCGTCTTTGTGAACATGCGTCTTTGACGACGATTTTGAGTGGGCATCCGTGTGGGCTTCGGCTGCCTGGTTAGCCCCATGATGACCTGCCGCTTGAGCGGACCCTTCGGATGTCGCTCCATGGTCATGAGCTGACTGAGCATGATCGTCATCTGCCGCTTCTTCGTGATCGCCATGCTCGGCATGCCCGCTCCCGCCGTGCTGGCCCTCATGGTTATGCATGTCGCTTTCACCGCCGCCGTGCTGATGGCCGCCGCTCGTGGCCACTAAGGACTTGTACTGCTCAGGATTCATTTGGGGCAGTTGGTCAAGGAACGCGACGATTCCCCAGATATACTCATCACCCATGCTCTTGCCCCAAGCGGGCATGCCGGTGGCTTTGATGCCGTGCTTGATCGTCCAGAACGCGGCAGCCGGATCGCCTCCGACACCCACCTTGGTGAGGTCAGGTGGCGACGGGTATAGAGCTTGGCTAAGTTCTGTCTTACCAACGCCAGGGGCGAGGTGGCACCCAATGCACATGGCGTTGTAGTTGCCTGCGCCTGCCTTGATCAACGCAGCGTCCTTCAGGTCAGGCACTTCAATGTCTCGCGCTCGAACCTCAATCGACCGGTCGCGAGCCATGGCGAGAAACGAATGGACAGCCGGGAAGTGAGGGTCATCGGCGCCGACATTCACCAAGCCGAAATACGCCGTGCCCAATACCGCAGCACTTCCAACAGCACCGGCCACCAGCAGCGTTGTAATTGTTCTTTTCATGTTGGAATTCTCAGAACCACATCCTGATACCGGCAACGAAGCGTGCCTCATTAACGTCTCCACCCTCGTCTCGGATGAAGTCAGCGGTGTTGCCGTAGGAGCGGCTCCAGGTAACGCCTATATACGGGGCAAACTGGCGGACAATTTCATACCGTAGACGCAGCCCGACTTCGGTATTGGCCAGACCCGAGCCAACACCGCGCTCAGGATCGTTCTTGCCATAGAAGTTCGCCTCGGCCGTGGGCTGCAAAATCAAGCGATTGGTCAGCAGAATGTCGTATTCGCCTTCAAGACGCGCAGCAGTCTGGCCGTTCTCGCCGATGAACGCCGTAGCTTCGGCCTCGAAGTCATACAAGGCCATGCCCTGAATACCAAAGGCTGCCCAGGTCTGCGGTGATTCCGGTTTGAAATCCTGACGGACTCCGGCAACCACATCCCACCAGGGACTGACCGAGCGCCCGTACAGCAATTGCAGCTCAGCGTCTTCGGTTACCCCATTGGTGCGCTCGCCTTCCGAACGAACCCAGAGTCGATTGATGTCGCCCCCTACCCAGCCAGATGCATCCCAAGCCAGGGTGCTGCCCTCATCGGCGTCTTGGTATTCGAGCTGGTCCAACAGGAAGAAGCTGTTGATTCCGCTGTCATGCACTTGGTGGCCACCCAAAGGCGGAAAAGCAGCCTCGCGGTCGGCATCAGTGAGCACTGGAATCGGCGTGCGGCTCGTTGTGGTCGGAGAAGTCGCTGAACCATGATTCATCTGGGAATGGTCCATGCCCTTCATCGAACCGTGATCCATGCCCTTCATGTTTCCATGGCCCATTTTGCTGTGGTCCATCTTGCTATTGTCCACCGGGCTGGATTTGCTCTGGCTTTGAGCATGCCCCATCTGGCTGTGATCAACAGGGGCAGGCTGTTTCTGCTGTTTGCTCATCCCCATCTTGCTGTGATCCATCGCCGGCATCGATTCGGACGGAGCAGCTTCCATTTGCATGGAACCGTGCCCCATTTTCGAATGATCCATGCCCGAGTGATCCATTTCTTCAGCGGCGAAGCTGGGCGTTACGCCCAGCATGCCGATTGAAACAGTCAGGGCCAGCAGCGAAGGCCGCCCAAAGCTATTGGCCATCTTTCCCTGCCTTAGCTTTGTCGCTGCCATGCGATTCCATCATTTTGTCGTGATCCATGCCTTCCATCGAGCCATGGTCCATACCCTCCATGGAACCATGATCCATGCCTTCATGGTTCATCCCCTGGCCCTGCTTGTCCTGCGAACCTTTGGCTTTGCCGGCCTCGGTAGTTTTTTGGGAATGCTGATCATGGTTGTCGCTGGACCACGACGACGGGGCATAAACAGCCAGCATGCTTACCATCGCAGCAGAAAGGAAAAAGGCGCTTCGTTTCATTGGTTTGCTCATCTCAAATCTCCAGTTCATTCGTCCACACGGACTTCTCGGAACATGCCCATTTCCATGTGGAACAGTAGGTGACAGTGATAGGCCCAACGTCCCAAGGCATCTGCGGTGACGCGATAGCTTCGTTTTGAGCCAGGTGGCATGTCGATGGTGTGCTTGCGAACCATGAAGTTGCCGTTCTCGTCCTCCAGGTCACTCCACATACCGTGGAGATGAATGGGGTGAGTCATCATGGTGTCGTTGACCAAGGTGATTCGAAGACGCTCGCCATATTTCAACCGCAGCGGTTCAGCGTCGGAGAATTTGATACCGTCGAACGACCACGCGAACTTCTCCATGTGGCCGGTAAGGTGCAGTTCGATTGTGCGTCCAGGCTCTCGACCATCGGGATCGATGAAGGTGCTCCGCAAATCGGCGTAGGTCAGCACTCGGCGCCCGTTGTTGCGCAGGCCAATTCCCGGATCGTTCAGCTTCGGGGTCGGCGACATGGTCTGCATATCGACCAACGGGTTGTTGGTCTCGGAAGCCGGATGGCTCTGCATTGCACCGCTCATGCCGGCCATGCCCTCATGACTCATCCCAGCCATCGTGCTGTGATCCATGCCGGCCATGTTGCCGTGATCCATTCCAGCCACCTTGCTGTGGTCCATGCTGGCCATGCTGCTATGGTCCATTCCAGCCATCTTGCTGTGGTCCATGCCGGCCATGTTGCCGTGATCCATTCCAGCCATCTTGCTGTGGTCCATGCCGGCCATGTTCCCCTGGTCCATGCCAGCCATGCCGCCGTGATCCATTCCGCCCATGCTGCCGTGGTCCATGCCCATATCGCTCATGGCGATGATCGGGCGTGGATCTACCTCCGGCACGGGCGCTTGCAAGCCTTCACGAACTGCCAGGGTGCCTCGGGAGTACCCGGTACGGTCCATGGATTGCGCGAAGATCGTATAGGCCTGCTCGTTTTCAGGTTCGACGATGACATCGTAGGTTTCGGCAACGGCGATCCGGAACTCATCGACCGATACGGGTTTGACGTACTGGCCGTCAGCAGCCACAACCGTCATCTTGAGCCCAGGAATCCGGACATCGAAATAGGTCATGGCCGAGCCGTTGATAAAGCGCAGGCGGATCTTCTCGCCGGGCTTGAAGATACCCGTCCAGTTGCCGTTCGGAGCCTGGCCGTTCATGAGGTAGGTGTAGGTATACCCGCTCACATCAGCGAGGTCGGTGGGGCTCATCTTCATTTCGGCCCACATCTTCCGATCCGCTACAGCGGCCGACCAGCCTTTCTCGCTCACGTCGTCAACGAAGTCGCTAACTGTGCGCTTGTGAAAGTTGTAGTAGTCAGATTGCTTCTTGAGTTTGGAGAGCACCCGCGCCGGATCCTCATCCGTCCAATCGCTGAGCATGACGACATAATCGCGGTCGTACACAAACGGCTCGGGGTCCTTGGCATCGATCACCAATGCGCCATAGACCCCGGACTGCTCCTGGAAGCCTGAGTGGCTGTGATACCAGTAGGTGCCGTTCTGGTGGACCTTGAACTTGTATTCGTACATGCCATCGGGAGCGATGCCGTGGAAACTCAAGCCCGGCACACCGTCCATGTTGGCGGGCAGGATGATGCCGTGCCAGTGAATGGAGGTGTCCTGTTTCAGCCGGTTGCGTACGCGCAGCGTCACGGTGTCGCCTTCGCGCCATCGCAGAATCGGCCCTGGCACGGAGCCGTTGATGGCCATGGCCGTACGAGCTGCACCCGTGATGTTGACGGGCAGTTCGCCGATATACAGATCGAAGTCCGTGCCGCTGAGCACGTTCGGTTGGCCAGGGCTTGTCACGGCCCAGACCGGCGCGCGCCACATGCCGAGCCCACCCAGAAGTCCGGTAGCGGCCAGGCCTTTGACGAATGATCGTCTCGTGGTTTTGCTTTGCATGCCGTTGCGTCCAGTCAGGTAGATCGCTGATATCCAGGCTGCTCGATGGCGCAGCCCTTGGGTTCATTGGAGGCTCTCACCAGTCTCGTAGACTTTCGCCACTGCGCGAGGCTGATGAGGGGCCGTAGTCTGAAACTGCCATAGTTCAGATTCCGGAGTGATTACATTTCTGTAAGCTCGGATCAGCAGCTTTCGTGGCCGGCATGCTTGCTGGACTGGGCGGCGACTGGCGCCTGCTCTTTCTTCTCCTGCGCAACTTGGAATGCCTGCATGGAGCTTTGGCGAGCCGCTTCCATCCGCGCAAAGGTCCGGTCCGCGCCGCCCTCTGCCAGGGCGATGTCTGCCATGCCGAAGGTAACGACCATCACAATTGATTTGACCATGTTCATCTGGAGATCCTCAGTGGGTTCTGCGCCTCATGGCGTCAGGTACAGGGTCAAGTTAGCTTCGCGGTGCTGTCAGAAAACTGATCTCGACATTACTTTTCCGTCAGCTTCTGGTTGGGCGTCTTTTTTCCTGCAAACTGGAGATGCACCCCGCGTGGATGAGAGCAGATGAAATTACTCGTAGCCGAAGATGAGCCAAAAACCGGTGTCTACCTCCAGCAAGGCCTGACAGAAGCTGGCTTCACCGTTGACCGAGTGACGACAGGCACTGACGCCCTGCAACAGGCACAGAGCGAAGCGTATGACTTGCTGATCCTCGACGTGATGATGCCGGGGCTCGATGGCTGGGAGGTCCTGCGCAAGATCCGTGCGGCGGGGCAGGATGTGCCAGTCCTTTTCTTGACGGCCCGAGACGGCGTAGACGACCGCGTGAAAGGTTTGGAACTGGGCGCTGATGATTACCTGGTGAAGCCCTTTGCGTTCTCGGAGCTGCTGGCTCGGGTTCGCACGTTGCTGCGCAGAGGCAATGGTGGTTCTGCTCAAACCACCATGAAGATGGCAGACCTTGAGGTAGACCTGCTCAAGCGTCGAGCTACGCGAAACGGCAAGCGGATTGACCTTACTGCCAAGGAGTTTTCCCTGTTGGAGCTGCTCATGCGCCGACGCGGCGAGGTGCTTCCCAAATCGCTGATCGCTTCTCAGGTGTGGGACATGAATTTCGATAGTGACACCAACGTGATCGAGGTCGCGATTCGCCGACTGCGGGCCAAGATTGATGACGACTTCGCGCCAAAGCTCATCCATACCGCCCGAGGCATGGGCTACATGATGGATGTGCCCGAGTGATGCGCCCGCAATCATCGCTCGTCAAGCGACTGACCCTGATGTTCATGTTCGCGGTGACTGCTGTCCTGGTGGTTGCCGGGGTGGCTTTCTACGGGCTCAGTCAGCACCATTTCCGGATGCTGGATGAGCAGGCGCTTTCCGAAAAGCTGGAGTCAACGCGTCATATCCTGTCCATCTCAGCAGCGCGAGGCGGGCTCCACGATCAGGAGCAGCAGCTGCGGGCATTGCTCGGCGCACATCAGGATTTGTCGGCGAAAATCACCAAGGCTGACGGTACGGTCCTTTTTTCAGACCCCAAAGCCTCCCAAATTCCTCAGCGATTCGAGCAGGCGCACCGGGGTGCGGTCTGGGAATGGCAGGATGAATCGCAGAACTTTCGCGGCATTACCGCCCAGCTGACCATTGCAGGCGAGCCGGAACCGGTGACGGCCGTGCTGATGCTCGATGTCACCACTCACGCGCATTTCTTTGTCACCCTGCAATGGTGGTTCGGAATTGGCCTGGTTATCAGCGCGATTGTGAGCGCAGGCTTGGGCTGGGTCGTGGCCAAGAGTGGGCTTCGGCCTGTTGGACAAATCACCAAAGTGGCCACAGGGATGTCGGCAAGATCGCTCCGCGAGCGCATTCCCCTGGAGCCCGTGCCGCTAGAGCTTCAGGAGCTCATCCTGTCTTTCAACGGGATGCTGGGACGGTTGGAGGATGCATTCGTTCGGTTGTCCAACTTCTCTGCCGATATCGCTCACGAGTTGAGAACGCCAGTCAGCAACCTTCTGACCCATACCGAAGTGGTGCTCACCAAGAAGCGTGACCTGGATGCCTATGAAGAAAACCTCTATTCGAACCTGGAAGACCTCAAGCGCATGTCGCGCATGATCGACGACATGCTGTTCCTCGCCAAGGCGGATAACGGTCTGATCGTGCCCGAGCAGATCGATGTGGAGGTCTCCGAACTCGTATCCAAGCTGTTCGAGTACTATCAGTTCCTGGCTGAGGATCAAGGCATCCAGCTGACCCTGCACGGGCAGGGTCAGGTTCGTGGCGATCGCCTGATGATTGACCGAGCGCTTTCCAATCTTCTATCCAACGCGTTGCGCTACACCCCGGAAGGCAACGAGATATCAGTGCAGATCGAGCAGACGCCTGAAAGCGTGACGCTTTCCGTGCGTAACAGCGGGATAACCATCGATCCCCAGCACATTGGCAAGATCTTCGACCGATTCTATCGAGCCGATCCAGCCAGGCGCGAAGGCGGCCCAAGCAATGCAGGCCTGGGTCTGTCGATAACCCGCTCTATCATCGAGGCTCATAGCGGACGAATCTGGTGTACTTCAGCGGAGGGTGTCACAACCTTCTTCATCAGTCTCCCAGCCTCCAAGCGGTTGGTTAGTGCAGCCCCAACCCCTTAATGCTGAACTCATCCCGGTAACCTATACTCGCCCATCATGAATCGGTTCATTCGACTACTCACCATCCTGATGCTTATCGTGGCGCTTCCGCTTAACGGGATGGCGGGCATCGATTCGGCGACTGAACCTTGCCCAATGCAGGCCATGGGCATGGAAATGATGGCGGGCATGGACCATGACTGCTGCCAGGACCAAGACCTGGGTAAGACTGGCGATCATGCCAAATCCTGCAAGGTCGGCCAGGAGTGCAGGACTGCCAGTACCGTACAGCTCAGCTTCCTGACGCCTGGGCTGAGCTTCGCCAAGCCACGACCTGCCGATACCTACGCGGTAGGCATAGCAACAGGCTCTCCCCCCGATCCATGGCGGCCTCCCCGCGTCTGATTCCCTCTTAATTTCACACCGTCGTTCCGCCTAGCAGCGGGCGATGGCACGCGCCTGGGCGCTGATCTTTCGAGGAATCATTTTTCA
>NZ_JWLN01000068.1:0-8272 GCF_000814065.1 Pseudomonas sp. C5pp
GCCCACACGAGTATTGAGCATAGTCGAGATTGGTGCAGATCACTTCTGATATTGAACTGTCAGGAGCTGGCTGCACAACAGCCATTACGCCCAATCAACTGGTGCAGTCGTCTTCTGAAAATGACATTTGGTATCTCTCATAAACGGATGTTTTTGAGAGAACTATCTTCGGCCTTCACACGCACGAAAGGCGGCGAAGCTCCGCCGTTAATCCGTCCGCCGGAGATCTCGCCCAGGCAGGCTGAAGGCCGAGCAAGCCTGACAGGCCCGAAAAGCCCGGCACGGGCGTCGGCGGCGATGACGGCGGCGGCATTATCCAGGGTTGATGATGGAAGTGGAGGATATCGACAACCTCTCGCGCAACCAAGACATCGCGGTCGGACTGCAAGTGATCTTGAAGCCACGGGCCCGTCCCACCCCGACATGGACCTCGATGCCCGAACGGACGTTAGATTTCGAGTTCTAGGCGTTCTGCGATGAAGGTTGGATCCCAGCCGGGATTGAAAGTGTCGACGTGGGTGAATCCGAGCCGCTCGTATAGGCCACGCAGGTTCGGGTGGCAGTCGAGCCGCAGCTTGGCGCACCCCTGCGTTCGCGCGGCATGGCGGCAAGCCTCGATCAGCGCGGAGCTGACACCCCGGCCCGCATGTGTCCGTCGCACCGCGAGCTTGTGCAGATATGCGGCCTCCCCCTTGAGGGCGTCGGGCCAGAACTCGGGATCCTCGGCCGACAAGGTGCAACAGCCGACGATGCCGTCGCTGCAACTCGCGACTAGGAGCTCGGATCTCAGGACGAAGGTCTCCGCGAATGTCCGGTCGATCCGCGCGACGTCCCAGGCGGGCGTTCCCTTGGCGGACATCCACGCCGCAGCGTCGTGCATCAGCCGCACAACCTCGTCGATATCACCCGAGCAGGCGACCCGAACGTTCGGAGGCTCCTCGCTGTCCATTCGCTCCCCTGGCGCGGTATGAACCGCCGCCTCATAGTGCAGTTTGATCCTGACGAGCCCAGCATGTCTGCGCCCACCTTCGCGGAACCTGACCAGGGTCCGCTAGCGGGCGGCCGGAAGGTGAATGCTAGGCATGATCTAACCCTCGGTCTCTGGCGTCGCGACTGCGAAATTTCGCGAGGGTTTCCGAGAAGGTGATTGCGCTTCGCAGATCTCCAGGCGCGTGGGTGCGGACGTAGTCAGCGCCATTGCCGATCGCGTGAAGTTCCGCCGCAAGGCTCGCTGGACCCAGATCCTTTACAGGAAGGCCAACGGTGGCGCCCAAGAAGGATTTCCGCGACACCGAGACCAATAGCGGAAGCCCCAACGCCGACTTCAGCTTTTGAAGGTTCGACAGCACGTGCAGCGATGTTTCCGGTGCGGGGCTCAAGAAAAATCCCATCCCCGGATCGAGGATGAGCCGGTCGGCAGCGACCCCGCTCCGTCGCAAGGCGGAAACCCGCGCCTCGAAGAACCGCACAATCTCGTCGAGCGCGTCTTCGGGTCGAAGGTGACCGGTGCGGGTGGCGATGCCATCCCGCTGCGCTGAGTGCATAACCACCAGCCTGCAGTCCGCCTCAGCAATATCGGGATAGAGCGCAGGGTCAGGAAATCCTTGGATATCGTTCAGGTAGCCCACGCCGCGCTTGAGCGCATAGCGCTGGGTTTCCGGTTGGAAGCTGTCGATTGAAACACGGTGCATCTGATCGGACAGGGCGTCTAAGAGCGGCGCAATACGTCTGATCTCATCGGCCGGCGATACAGGCCTCGCGTCCGGATGGCTGGCGGCCGGTCCGACATCCACGACGTCTGATCCGACTCGCAGCATTTCGATCGCCGCGGTGACAGCGCCGGCGGGGTCTAGCCGCCGGCTCTCATCGAAGAAGGAGTCCTCGGTGAGATTCAGAATGCCGAACACCGTCACCATGGCGTCGGCCTCCGCAGCGACTTCCACGATGGGGATCGGGCGAGCAAAAAGGCAGCAATTATGAGCCCCATACCTACAAAGCCCCACGCATCAAGCTTTTGCCCATGAAGCAACCAGGCAATGGCTGTAATTATGACGACGCCGAGTCCCGACCAGACTGCATAAGCAACACCGACAGGGATGGATTTCAGAACCAGAGAAAGAAAATAAAATGCGATGCCATAACCGATTATGACAACGGCGGAAGGGGCAAGCTTAGTAAAGCCCTCGCTAGATTTTAATGCGGATGTTGCGATTACTTCGCCAACTATTGCGATAACAAGAAAAAGCCAGCCTTTCATGATATATCTCCCAATTTGTGTAGGGCTTATTATGCACGCTTAAAAATAATAAAAGCAGACTTGACCTGATAGTTTGGCTGTGAGCAATTATGTGCTTAGTGCATCTAACGCCGGAGTTAAGCCGCCGCGCGTAGCGCGGTCGGCTTGAACGAATTGTTAGACATCATTTACCAACTGACTTGATGATCTCGCCTTTCACAAAGCGAATAAATTCTTCCAAGTGATCTGCGCGTGAGGCCAAGTGATCTTCTTTTTGTCCCAGATAAGCTTGCTTAGCTTCAAGTAAGACGGGCTGATACTGGGCAGGTAGGCGTTTTATTGCCCAGTCGGCAGCGACATCCTTCGGCGCGATTTTGCCGGTTATTGCGCTGTACCAAATGCGGGACAACGTAAGCACTACATTTCGCTCATCGCCGGCCCAGTCGGGCTGCGAGTTCCATAGCTTCAAGGTTTCCCTCAGCGCCTCGAATAGATCCTGTTCAGGAACCGGGTCAAAGAATTCCTCCGCTGCCGGACCTACCAAGGCAACGCTATGTTCTCTTGCTTTTGTAAGCAGGATAGCTAGATCAATGTCGATCATGGCTGGCTCGAAGATACCCGCAAGAATGTCATTGCGCTGCCATTCTCCAAATTGCAGCTCGCGCTTAGCCGGATAACGCCACGGGATGATGTCGTCATGCACGACAAGGGTGACTTCTATAGCGCGGAGCGTCTCGCTCTCGCCAGGGAAAGCCGAAGCCTCCATAAGGTCATTGAGCAATGCTCGCCGCGTCGTTTCATCAAGCTTTACGGCCACAGTAACCAACAAATCAATATCGCTGTATGGCTTCAGGCCGCCATCCACTGCGGAGCCGTACAAATGCACGGCCAGCAACGTTGATTCCAGATGGCGCTCAATGACGCTTAGCACCTCTGATAGTTGGTTCGAAATTTCGATGGTCACCGCTACCCTCATGATGTCTAACTTTGTTTTAGGGCGACTGCCCTGCTGCGTAACATCGTTGCTGCTCCATAACATCAAACATCGACCCACGGCGTAACGCGCTTGCTGCTTGGATGCCCGAGGCATAGACTGTACAAAAAAACAGTCATAACAAGCCATGAAAACCGCCACTGCGCCGTTACCACCGCTGCGTTCGGTCAAGGTTCTGGACCAGTTGCGTGAGCGCATACGCTACTTGCATTACAGTTTACGAACCGAACAGGCTTATGTCCACTGGGTTCGTGCCTTCATCCGTTTCCACGGTGTGCGTCACCCGGCAACCTTGGGCAGCAGCGAAGTCGAGGCATTTCTGTCCTGGCTGGCGAACGAGCGCAAGGTTTCGGTCTCCACGCATCGTCAGGCATTGGCGGCCTTGCTGTTCTTCTACGGCAAGGTGCTGTGCACGGATCTGCCCTGGCTTCAGGAGATCGGAAGACCTCGGCCGTCGCGGCGCTTGCCGGTGGTGCTGACCCCGGATGAAGTGGTTCGCATCCTCGGTTTTCTGGAAGGCGAGCATCGTTTGTTCGCCCAGCTTCTGTATGGAACGGGCATGCGGATCAGTGAGGGTTTGCAACTGCGGGTCAAGGATCTGGATTTCGATCACGGCACGATCATCGTGCGGGAGGGCAAGGGCTCCAAGGATCGGGCCTTGATGTTACCCGAGAGCTTGGCACCCAGCCTGCGCGAGCAGCTGTCGCGTGCACGGGCATGGTGGCTGAAGGACCAGGCCGAGGGCCGCAGCGGCGTTGCGCTTCCCGACGCCCTTGAGCGGAAGTATCCGCGCGCCGGGCATTCCTGGCCGTGGTTCTGGGTTTTTGCGCAGCACACGCATTCGACCGATCCACGGAGCGGTGTCGTGCGTCGCCATCACATGTATGACCAGACCTTTCAGCGCGCCTTCAAACGTGCCGTAGAACAAGCAGGCATCACGAAGCCCGCCACACCGCACACCCTCCGCCACTCGTTCGCGACGGCCTTGCTCCGCAGCGGTTACGACATTCGAACCGTGCAGGATCTGCTCGGCCATTCCGACGTCTCTACGACGATGATTTACACGCATGTGCTGAAAGTTGGCGGTGCCGGAGTGCGCTCACCGCTTGATGCGCTGCCGCCCCTCACTAGTGAGAGGTAGGGCAGCGCAAGTCAATCCTGGCGGATTCACTACCCCTGCGCGAAGGCCATCGGTGCCGCATCGAACGGCCGGTTGCGGAAAGTCCTCCCTGCGTCCGCTGATGGCCGGCAGCAGCCCGTCGTTGCCTGATGGATCCAACCCCTCCGCTGCTATAGTGCAGTCGGCTTCTGACGTTCAGTGCAGCCGTCTTCTGAAAACGACAAACTGGATGTCAGGCAAGGCGCATCACGCCGTCAGAATAGAGTCCGCTTTCACATTCTTTGACACATGCTTGCCAAGGTCATAGATTTCAGCCTGACAAATTCAAGGCTTCGGGCGCAATGGAACCAAAAACCAACGCAAGCCCTGCCGCCCATCCAGCCCATGGAGGCATCTTGCAGGGACAACGCATCGGTTACGTCCGGGTCAGCAGCTTCGACCAGAACCCGGAACGCCAACTTGAACAGGTCGAGGTCGGCAAGCTGTTCACCGACAAAGCCTCGGGCAAGGACACCCAGCGTCCCCAGCTGGAGGCCATGCTCGGTTTCGTTCGCGAAGGCGACACCGTGGTGGTGCACAGCATGGATCGCCTGGCACGAAACCTCGATGATTTGCGCCGCCTGGTGCAGAAGCTGACCCAGCGCGGTGTGCGCATCGAGTTCCTGAAGGAGGGCCTGGTGTTCACTGGCGAGGACTCGCCGATGGCCAACCTGATGCTGTCGGTGATGGGGGCCTTCGCTGAGTTCGAGCGCGCCCTGATCCGCGAGCGGCAGCGTGAGGGCATCGCCTTGGCCAAGCAGCGTGGCGCGTACCGGGGCCGCAAGAAAGCCCTGTCCGATGAGCAGGCTGCTACCCTGCGGCAGCGAGCGACGGCCGGCGAGCCCAAGGCGCAGCTTGCCCGCGAGTTCAACATCAGCCGGGAAACCCTCTACCAGTACCTCCGCACGGACGACTGACACATGCCGCGTCGCTTGATCCTCTCGGCCACGGAGCGGGACACCCTGCTTGCGCTGCCGGAAAGCCAGGATGACCTGATCCGCTACTACACCTTCAACGACTCCGACCTGTCGCTGATCCGCCAGCGACGCGGCGACGCCAACCGCCTCGGCTTCGCCGTGCAGCTCTGCCTGCTGCGCTACCCCGGTTACGCGCTGGGAACCGACAGCGAGCTGCCCGAGCCGGTCATCCTGTGGGTGGCGAAGCAAGTCCAGGCCGAGCCGGCGAGCTGGGCAAAGTACGGCGAGCGCGACGTGACCCGTCGCGAGCATGCCCAGGAACTGCGCACCTACCTGCAACTGGCCCCGTTCGGCCTGTCCGACTTCCGCGCCCTGGTGCGCGAGCTAACCGAGCTGGCCCAGCAGACCGACAAAGGCTTGCTGCTGGCCGGTCAGGCCCTGGAGAGCCTACGGCAGAAACGACGCATCCTGCCGGCGCTGAGCGTGATTGACCGGGCCTGCTCGGAAGCCATTGCGCGAGCCAATCGGCGGGTCTACCGCGCCCTGGTCGAACCACTCACGGACTCGCATCGGGCCAAGCTGGACGAGCTGTTGAAGCTCAAGGCCGGCAGCAGCATCACCTGGTTGACCTGGCTGCGCCAGGCACCGCTGAAACCCAACTCTCGGCACATGCTGGAACACATCGAGCGGCTGAAGACATTTCAGTTGGTGGACTTGCCCGAAGGCCTGGGCCGGCACATCCACCAGAACCGCCTGCTCAAGCTGGCCCGCGAGGGTGGGCAGATGACGCCCAAAGACCTCGGTAAGTTCGAGCCGCAGCGCCGCTACGCGACCCTGGCCGCCGTGGTGCTGGAGAGCACCGCGACCGTGATCGATGAGCTGGTCGATCTGCATGACCGCATCCTGGTCAAGCTGTTCAGCGGCGCGAAGCACAAGCATCAGCAGCAGTTCCAGAAGCAGGGCAAGGCGATCAACGACAAGGTGCGCCTGTACTCCAGGATCGGCCAGGCGCTGCTGGAAGCGAAGGAAAGCGGCAGCGACCCCTATGCCGCCATCGAGGCGGTGATTCCCTGGGACGAGTTCACCGAGAGCGTCAGCGAGGCCGAGCTGCTGGCCCGGCCGGAAGGCTTCGACCACCTGCACCTGGTCGGCGAGAACTTCGCCACCCTGCGCCGTTACACGCCGGCCTTGCTGGAGGTGCTGGAACTGCGCGCCGCGCCGGCCGCGCAAGGCGTGCTGGCAGCCGTGCAGACCCTGCGTGAGATGAACGCCGACAACCTGCGCAAGGTGCCGGCCGATGCACCCACGGCCTTCATCAAGCCGCGCTGGAAGCCGCTGGTGATCACCCCGGAAGGCCTCGACCGGAAATTCTACGAAATCTGCGCCCTGTCCGAGCTGAAGAACGCCCTGCGCTCCGGCGACATCTGGGTCAAGGGCTCGCGGCAGTTCCGCGACTTCGACGACTACCTGCTGCCGGCCGAGAAGTTCGCCGCACTCAAGCGCGAGCAGGCCCTGCCCCTGGCGATCAACCCGAACAGCGACCAGTACCTGGAAGAGCGTTTGCAGCTGCTGGACGAGCAGTTGGCCACCGTCACCCGCCTGGCCAAGGACAACGAGCTGCCCGATGCCATCCTCACCGAGTCAGGGCTGAAAATCACCCCGCTGGATGCGGCGGTGCCGGATCGGGCGCAGGCGCTGATCGACCAAACCAGCCAGTTACTGCCGCGCATCAAGATCACCGAACTGCTGATGGACGTGGACGACTGGACGGGCTTCAGCCGCCACTTCACCCACTTGAAGGACGGGGCCGAGGCCAAAGACAGGACGTTGCTGCTGTCCGCAATCCTCGGTGATGCGATCAACCTCGGGCTGACCAAGATGGCCGAGTCGAGCCCCGGCCTGACCTACGCCAAGCTGTCCTGGCTGCAAGCCTGGCACATCCGCGACGAAACCTATTCGGCGGCCTTGGCCGAGCTGGTCAACCACCAGTATCGCCACGCCTTTGCCGCCCACTGGGGCGACGGCACGACCTCATCCTCCGATGGCCAGCGCTTCCGCGCGGGTGGCCGGGGCGAGAGCACCGGGCACGTCAACCCGAAGTACGGTAGCGAGCCGGGACGGCTGTTCTATACCCATATCTCCGACCAGTACGCGCCGTTCAGCACCCGCGTGGTGAATGTCGGCGTCCGCGATTCCACCTATGTGCTCGACGGCCTGCTGTACCACGAGTCCGACCTGCGGATCGAGGAGCACTACACCGACACGGCCGGCTTCACCGATCACGTCTTTGCCCTGATGCACCTGCTAGGCTTCCGCTTCGCGCCGCGCATCCGCGACCTCGGCGAAACCAAGCTGTACGTGCCGCAGGGCGTGCAAGCCTACCCGACGTTGCGCCCGCTGATCGGCGGCACCCTGAACATCAAGCACGTGCGTGCCCACTGGGACGACATCCTGCGCCTGGCCAGCTCGATCAAGCAGGGCACCGTCACCGCCTCGCTGATGCTGCGCAAGCTCGGCAGCTACCCGCGCCAGAACGGACTGGCCGTGGCCCTGCGCGAGCTGGGCCGGATCGAGCGCACGCTGTTCATCCTGGACTGGCTGCAAAGTGTTGAACTGCGCCGCCGCGTGCATGCCGGCCTGAACAAAGGTGAGGCGCGCAACTCGCTGGCCAGGGCGGTGTTCTTCAACCGCCTTGGGGAAATCAGGGATCGGAGCTTCGAGCAGCAGCGCTACCGGGCCAGCGGCCTCAACCTGGTGACGGCGGCTATCGTGCTGTGGAACACGGTGTACCTGGAACGCGCCACCCAGGGGTTGGTCGAGGCCGGCAAGCCGGTGGACGGCGAGCTGCTGCAATTCCTGTCGCCGCTGGGCTGGGAGCACATCAACCTAACCGGCGATTACGTCTGGCGGCAGAGCCGCAGACTGGAAGACGGGAAGTTTCGGCCGCTAAGGCTGCCCGGAAAACC
>NZ_JWLN01000069.1:0-8183 GCF_000814065.1 Pseudomonas sp. C5pp
GCGAAAGGGGCCGGTACAGCCAGCACACATCTGCATGGCTGTACCGGCCCTTTCGCAGCACAAGGCTGCTCCTACCTATTTCGGCGATGTGCAGGGCTTGCAAAAACCTGATTTATGAGTCAGGTTTTGCCAGCCCCCATCATCCATGCCGGAGTCATTCATGATCGTCGATCGTCAAGGCAGGCGTTTTCGCAACCTGCGCGTCAGCCTGACGGCTGCCTGTAACTATGCCTGCACCTACTGCGTGCCAGACGGCAAGCGCCTGGTGGCAGCACAGGACGAACTGTCGGCGGAGGCCCTGGCTCGTGGCGTGGCCTACCTGATCGAAGCCGCCGGCATCGAACGCTTGCGCATCACTGGCGGTGAGCCATTGGTCAGTCCGCGCCTGGATGCTTTCCTGGCCGCCGTGGCCAAGCTCGACCTTGACGATATCTCGATGACTACCAATGGCCAGTTGCTGGCGCGCAAGTTGCCCCAGTTGCAGGCGGCAGGTATCCGCCGATTGAACGTTTCCCTCGACACCCTCGAGCCTCAGGCGTTCCGCCGTATTGCCCGGGGCGGCGACCTGGCCAGCGTGCTGGCGGGCATGGAGCGGGCCAGCGCCATGGGCATGCAGATCAAGGTGAACATGGTGCCGATGCGCGGGCACAACCTCGATCAGGTGCTGCCGCTGCTGGATTACTGCCTTGAGCGCGGCTTCGAACTGCGCTTCATCGAGCTCATGCGCATGGGCCACCTGGCCCGTGACCAAAACGTCTTCCTGCAGCAGTTCGTCGGCCTCGACCAACTGCTCGCACTGATTGCTGGCAAGCATGCCTACGTTCAGGTCGATGCGCCGCTGGACGCCACTGCCTTGCGTTATCAGGTGCCCGGCAAAGGCCACTTCGGCGTGATCGCCAACGAAAGCGTACCGTTCTGCCGCACCTGCTCGCGGCTGCGCCTGTCCTCCACGGGCTGGCTGCATGGCTGCCTGTCGTCGGGCAATCGCCATTTCGTCGGCGACCTTCTGGAAAAACCGCGCCATCAGGCGCTGCCGGCGCTGCAGCGCTTGCTGGTAAAGGCCTTGGCAGACAAGCAGGACCTGGCGTTCTCCGGCGATGTGATGGTGATGAAGGTGATTGGCGGCTGAAGCTGGCGCAAAAGCTGCATCCGCCAGCTATTCGCCGGTTTTTCGTCGCCGGCCACTGGAGGAAAGATGCG
Organism: Pseudomonas sp. C5pp; assembly: GCF_000814065.1. Lineage (NCBI taxonomy): Bacteria > Pseudomonadati > Pseudomonadota > Gammaproteobacteria > Pseudomonadales > Pseudomonadaceae > Pseudomonas > Pseudomonas sp. C5pp. The sequence continues at coordinate 1,201 of NZ_JWLN01000069.1, forward strand.
TAGCCTGGTTTTGCTGCTGGCGCTGATGGCGTTGGGCGGTTGCATGAATGTCAGCGATATGGGCGAGGGCGTCCGTTATCACATGAGCGATGCCGGTCTGCTGGACCACAGCGATACCCGTCGCACCCTGTCGATCCGCCTGCAGCCCGATTCGTTCATCTTCATCGGCCAGGGCGCGTTCGTGCCTCCGGGCAAGGGACCGGTGCCGCGGCAGAACGCGGTGGCCGAGCAGGCCTACAAGAGCTTCGTCGAATATTTCCCGCTGGTACGGCGCGCCCAAGGGCCACTGGGCCTGGAAGAGGCCATCGCCCAGGCGCGTTCGGTGGGTGCCGACTACGTGCTGTACACCCGCTTCGCGCGCACCGACGACCGTATCGGCAATGGCGACGAGTGGTATGACGAACAAGCGGTCGACCGCCTGGGCTGGGACACCGGCGTGGTGCAGATGATGCTCATCGAAACCAGCACCCGCTACCTGATCGACACTGCACGTATCAAGAGCCGTGGCGGTTTGTTGACGTTCCACGATAAAACCCCGGAGGATTTGCTTGGCGCGCCGATGCGCGAGTACGCTCGTAGCCTTCTGGGTGTGAGTGAATGAGGCAAGCGTGATGAGCGATTCCGGCAAGGCCAATGATCTTCTGGCGCAGATTCCCAAGGCCAAGGGCCTGCCGCCGGTGCATCTGTGGAACCCGGACTTCTGCGGTGACATCGACATGCGCATCGCCCGTGATGGCACCTGGTATTACCTGGGAACGCCGATCGGTCGCAAGCCGATGGTGCGGCTGTTTTCCACCATCATCCGCCGCGATGGCGATGACTACTTCCTGATTACCCCGGTAGAGAAGGTGGGCATCCGCGTCGACGATGCGCCGTTCGTGGCTGTGGCGTTGGATGTGGAAGGTGAGGGTGAGCAGCAGGTGCTGCGCTTCACCAGCAATGTCGAGGACCAGGTCGAAGCCGGGCCGGCCAACCCGCTGCGCGTGGTGATCGACCCGGTCACGCAGGAGCCATCGCCGTATGTGCTGATACGCAGCAACCTCGAGGCGCTGATTCATCGCAATGTGTTCTACCAGTTGGTAGAGCTGGCGGTGCCGCGTGAGATCGACGGGGAAGAGTGGCTTGGGGTCTGGAGCCACGGTGAGTTTTATCCGATCGGGCGTAGCAGCTGAGATATCTGGTGCCTGCACCGGCCTTCTCGCGGGATCGCCCGATCCCACAGGGTTTTCTGGAGGCTTCAGGGACTGCGCCGTACCTGTGGGAGCGGGCCCGCGAAGAGGACGGCACAGGCAATGATCGGCCTCTTGGTTTTTCCCCGAATTGGCCATTTGTCTCTCTGCCCCACAGGCCTAACCTGCAGGCAATTGCCATCCAGGAGAAGCCTCCATGAAACCCTTTAGCATCATCCTTCTCGCCCTGTTCGCCGCTCAAACCCCCGCCTGGGCGCACGGCGACGCTGCCGACCAGGTCAAGGTCCTGCAGCAGCAACAACCCTCGAACGCCCCCGGCAAGAGCGCCGTGATGCTCACCGTCAGCTACGCCCCCGGCCAGGCATCACCCGCGCATCAGCACCCGGGCGCAGTGATGGCCTACGTGCTGGAAGGGGCAGTGGTATCGAAGCTCGATAACGAGCCGGAGAAAACCTACAAGGCCGGTGAATACTGGTACGAAGCCCCGGGTACCGTGCACAGCGTGTCACGCAACGCCAGTCAGAAGCAGTCAGCCAAGTTGCTGGTCTGGAGCCTGGTGGATGAAGGCAGTGCGGTCACATTGCCCTATCCGGCAGCAGGCTCGGAGCGCTGAGCCTGCCCCAGCCGGGTTGTAACTTCCTGCATCAGGTCCGGGTCCAGTACCTGGCAAGGCGCGACCTGCACGTTGCTCGTGTAGAACGGCGGCAGATTTTGCGCCAGTCGAGCAACATCCTTGGCAGTGCAGCCTGTTGGCAGCGATACATATTGCAGGCTTGAGGGGAAGGACGGCGCGGTGTGCCGTTCCATGGTGGAGCCATACGCGCCAAGGGTCATGACCGCCTCGCTGCCGGCCGGGTCCGGAAAACGGAGCAGGACGAATGTGCAGTAACGGGGGTGGGTGAGATGCTGGTGTGCTTCGTCGCGGACCAGTGGGTCGTCATGGTTCATCAGGTTCCAGCGCAACGCGGCGTAGCTGCGAGTGGTCTCCATGAACGCAGTGCGAATGGGGGAGCGCGTTTCGTCACCGCCCAGGCAGGCCAGCAGATTGCCGAATGGGTCCAGCAAGGCTACGGCATTGCACGTATCAGCCGCGAGAGCTGTGTCGACCAATGGCTCGGCCAGTTCGATCCCGGGCAGGCGAGGGTCTGCACTTTTGCTGCGCAGGCTCCATGGGCTCAAGCCCGCCAGGGCCTGGCGTACCAGGCTCCGGTTGGGTAGGGTGATCGGGTCTTTCAGGGCAGATGGCGGGAGGCCGGCGTTGCTGCTTTCGTCGTGCACGTGGTTCACGCTGGCCTCGAACAACGAACGGGTAAGGCACATCGTTGCGGCGTCGATGCGTTCGCCAGCGTAGACCGGCCCTTGCGGCGGCCCGGCATAGTCGCGATCAAAAGGGCTGCCGACAGCATAGTAGCCCCACGTGGCTTGCGCGCGCAGACGAAGTGCGGCCGGCAGGCCGGGGAATTCGAAACGGCCGTCATGATTGATGCCGGCAAAGGTGTCGAGCGCACTTACCGCAACATTGAAGCCGGCAGTCAGCAAGGCGCCTGCGCACATGGCGCAGGGGTCGAGCGTGGTGATGACGGTCAGTTCATGCGTGGGCGGCAGGGCAAGGCGCTGCTGGTTGTCGAAATACCAGTCGACCAGCCGGCGCTCACCATGCCCCGTTGGGTCGTGAAGCCTGAATGCGGGTTGCGCCTGGCTGGCAGAGGGCTCCAGCACGCGGTTGTGCAGGGCGATCAGTACCTTGCCAGTGGCATTTTCGATGATGCAGCCACCCACGGCGAACGTTGCTTGTCGGCTTGCCAGGAGGGCCTGGTTGGCGGCGATTGCTACCGCTTGCTGAGCGTTCTGGGTGAAATCGTTGGCTTTCATGCTTGCCTGTGCTCGTCGAGGGATCTCGGACGATACAGCAGCCGTGCGCTGGCATGAGGGGATAAGTGCAACAAAAAACCTCCAGTGCTTGCGCATCTGGAGGTTTTCAAATTTTGGCTCCGCGACCTGGACTCGAACCAGGGACCCAATGATTAACAGTCATTTGCTCTACCGACTGAGCTATCGCGGAATCTGTGCGTATCTTACTGATTGCCCAGGGGAAGTCAAGCCACCCCTAGGCAAAACAATGAGTTACAGCACCTGCACGATAGCTTTGGTCACTACGTGGATGTTGCTCTGGTTCAGCGCGGCCACGGCGATGCGGCCGGTGTCCAGCGCATAGATGCCGAACTCGTTCTTCAGGCGGGCGACCTGTTCGACGGTCAGGCCCGAGTACGAGAACATGCCAACCTGGCGGCCAACGAAGCTGAAGTCGCGGTTGGCGCCATATTCGGCCAGCAGCGAAACCATCTGCTTGCGCATGCCGTGGATGCGCTCGCGCATTTCGGCCAGCTCGGTTTCCCACATCTGGCGCAGTTCGGCGCTGTTCAGCACGGTGGCAACGATGGTTGCACCGTGGGTCGGCGGGTTGGAGTAGGTGGTGCGGATCACGCGCTTGACCTGCGACAGCACGCGGGTGCTCTCGTCCTTGGAGGCGGTGACGATCGACAGCGCACCGACGCGCTCGCCGTACAGCGAGAACGACTTGGAGAACGAGCTGGACACGAAGAACTCCAGGCCCGACTCGGCGAACAGGCGCACGGCGAAGGCGTCTTCGGCGATGCCGTCACCGAAGCCCTGGTAGGCCATGTCGAGGAATGGCACGTGGCCCTTGGCCTTGACCACTTCCAGGACGTTTTTCCAGTCGTCCAGGTTCAGGTCGACGCCGGTCGGGTTGTGGCAGCAGGCGTGCAGCACCACGATCGAGCCGGACGGCAGGTTGTTCAGGTCTTCGAGCATGCCGGCGCGGTTGACGTCGTTGGTCGGCGCGTCGTAGTAGCGGTAGTTCTGCACCGGGAAGCCGGCCGATTCGAACAGCGCACGGTGGTTTTCCCAGCTCGGGTCGCTGATGGCAACCACGGCGTTTGGCGACACACGCTTGAGGAAGTCGGCGCCAATCTTCAGTGCGCCGGTACCGCCGACGGCCTGCACGGTAACCACGCGGCCAGCGGCCAGCAGTGGCGACTCGGCGCCGAACAGCAGCTTTTGTACAGCCTGGTCGTAGGTGGCGATACCGTCGATCGGCAGGTAGCCGCGCGAGGCGTGCTGGGCGGCACGCTGGGTCTCGGCTTCGATCACGGCGCGCAGCAGCGGAATGCGGCCTTCCTCATTGCAGTACACGCCCACGCCCAGGTTGACCTTGTCGGTACGTGGGTCGGCGTTGAATGCTTCGTTGAGGCCCAGAATAGGGTCGCGGGGTGCCAGCTCGACAGCGGAAAACAGGCTCATTGTTACCTTGGCTCTGATTGGAGTGTGATAGGACGTACACGCTCCAGCCCGAATGCACTGAAGCGGTGCACAAACGGGGAGTCAGTATAGTGATACCGACCGGTCACCGCGACAGTCCGGCATCGCTTTTCAGGTCATTTGCGCAAATATTTTTCGACCATTGGTCTAATTGCCCGGTCCACCGTAACAGGCGCTCACAGCTGTGCCTTGAAAGCGCCCCCCGGCGGGCGCATTTGGGTATAGACTACTGGCTAAATTTACAGTTGCTGCAACACCGCGAGGTCCGTCATGTCCGAGTTCCAGCTCGTCACCCGTTTCCAGCCAGCCGGCGACCAGCCCGAGGCCATCCGCCAGATGGTCGAAGGCATCGAGGCGGGGCTGTCGCACCAGACGCTGCTCGGGGTGACTGGGTCGGGCAAGACCTTCAGCATCGCCAACGTCATTCAGCAGGTGCAGCGGCCTACCCTGGTGCTTGCGCCGAACAAGACCCTGGCCGCGCAGCTTTATGGCGAATTCAAGGCGTTCTTCCCCAACAATGCGGTGGAGTACTTCGTTTCCTACTACGACTACTACCAGCCTGAAGCCTACGTACCGTCGTCCGACACCTTCATCGAGAAGGACGCTTCGATCAACGACCACATCGAGCAGATGCGCCTGTCGGCGACCAAGGCATTGCTGGAGCGGCGTGACGCGATCATCGTCACCACCGTGTCGTGCATCTACGGCCTGGGCAGCCCCGAGACCTACCTGAAAATGGTCCTGCACGTGGACCGCGGCGACAAGCTCGACCAGCGCGCGCTGCTGCGCCGCCTGGCCGACCTGCAATACACCCGCAACGAGATGGACTTTGCCCGCGCCACCTTCCGCGTGCGCGGCGATGTGATCGACATCTTCCCGGCCGAATCGGACCTCGAGGCCATCCGCATCGAACTGTTCGATGACGAGGTGGAGAACATCGCAGCCTTTGACCCGTTGACCGGCGAGGTCTTCCGCAAACTGCCGCGTTTCACCTTCTACCCCAAGAGCCACTACGTCACCCCGCGGGAAACCCTGCTGGAGGCGGTGGAAGGCATCAAGGAAGAGCTCAAGGACCGCCTGGAGTACCTACAGAAGGCCAACAAGCTGGTCGAGGCCCAGCGCCTGGAGCAACGCACCCGCTTCGATCTGGAGATGATCCTGGAGCTGGGCTACTGCAACGGCATCGAGAACTACTCGCGCTACCTGTCCGGGCGCCCGGCCGGGGCGCCGCCGCCCACCCTGTACGACTACCTGCCGCCCGATGCGCTGCTGGTGATCGACGAATCCCACGTCAGCGTTCCGCAGGTCGGCGCCATGTACAAGGGCGACCGCTCGCGCAAGGAAACCCTGGTCGAGTACGGCTTCCGCCTGCCTTCGGCGCTGGACAACCGGCCGATGCGTTTCGACGAGTGGGAGGACGTCAGCCCGCAGACCATCTTCGTATCCGCCACCCCGGGCCCCTATGAGGCCGAGCACGCCGGGCGCGTGGTAGAGCAGGTAGTGCGACCCACCGGCCTGGTCGACCCACAGGTGGAAGTACGCCCGGCGCTTACCCAGGTGGATGACCTGCTGTCGGAAATCCGCAAGCGCGTGGCACAGGGCGAGCGGGTGCTGGCCACCACGTTGACCAAGCGCATGGCCGAAGACCTCACCGACTACCTGGCCGACCACGATGTGCGAGTGCGTTACCTGCACTCGGACATCGACACCGTCGAGCGGGTGGAGATCATCCGCGACCTGCGCCTGGGTACCTTCGACGTGCTGGTGGGCATCAACCTGCTGCGTGAGGGCCTGGACATGCCCGAGGTGTCGCTGGTGGCGATCCTCGATGCCGACAAGGAAGGTTTCCTGCGCTCCGAGCGCTCACTGATCCAGACCATCGGCCGTGCTGCGCGTAACCTCAATGGCCGGGCCATCCTGTATGCCGACAACATCACCGGTTCCATGCAGCGCGCCATCGACGAGACCGAGCGTCGTCGCGAGAAGCAGATCGCCTTCAACCTGGCCAATGGCATCGTGCCCAAAGGTGTGGTCAAGGACATCACCGATATCATGGAAGGCGCCACCGTGCCCGGCGCGCGCAGCAAAAAGCGCAAGGGCATGGCCAAGGCTGCGGAGGAGAGTGCCCGTTACGAGGCCGAGCTGCGTACGCCGGGCGAGATCACCAAGCGCATCAAGCAGCTGGAAGAGAAGATGATGCAGTTCGCCCGCGACCTGGAGTTCGAGGCCGCGGCGCAATTGCGCGACGAGATTGCCCAGCTGCGCGAGCGGTTGATCACCAGCTGATTTCTTTACTGCCTGCACTGGCCTCTTCGCGGGTAAACCCGCTCCCACAGGATCGCTGTAATCCTTGAGCTCTGCGCAGTACCTGTGGGAGATTCTATGGCCGAAGGCAATTTCTCAGTAGAACCGTCTTCGGCCTCTTTCAGTAATCTCCAGACACAAGTCAGCGCA
>NZ_JWLN01000070.1:0-7375 GCF_000814065.1 Pseudomonas sp. C5pp
GCCTCTTCGCAGCACAAGGCTGCTCCTACAAAGGCCGCGTCAGACGAGCGATATTTGTTCTCTGCGCGACAGCGCAGCCCAAAAGGGCTGGGTAATCTCCCACAGGGGAATGCATTGGTTCAGGCGACGCGTTCCGTTGTAGGAGCGGCCTTGTGCCGCGAAAGGGCTGCAAAGCAGCCCCTGATTTCAGCGGCGTTGCAAATATTGTTGGGGCTGCTCCTGAAGGGCGTGTGCATGATCAGAAAAAACAAAACCCCTTGAGGCGTTGGCCTCAAGGGGTTCGTAGGTACTGCAGTCTGCCGCTTAGACGTTGAAGCGGAAGTGCATCACGTCACCGTCCTTGACGATGTAGTCCTTGCCTTCCAAACGCCATTTACCGGCTTCCTTGGCACCGCTCTCACCCTTGAACTGGATGAAGTCGTCATAGGCCACCACTTCAGCGCGGATGAAACCTTTTTCGAAGTCGGTGTGGATCACGCCAGCGGCCTGTGGTGCGGTGGCACCGACGCGTACGGTCCAGGCGCGTACTTCCTGCACGCCGGCAGTGAAGTAGGTCTGCAGGTTCAGCAGCTCATAACCGGCGCGGATAACGCGGTTCAGGCCAGGCTCTTCCAGGCCCAGGGCCTCGAGGAACATATCCTTCTCTTCACCGTCTTCCAGTTCGGCGATTTCCGCTTCGATCTTGTTGCATACCGGCACCACTACCGCGCCTTCTTCCTCGGCGATGGCCTTGACCACGTCCAGGTGCGGGTTGTTGTCGAAGCCGTCTTCGGCCACGTTGGCGATGTACATGACCGGCTTGCTGGTCAGCAGGTGGAAGCCGCGGATGACAGCCTTGTCTTCGGCGCTCATGTTCTTCATCAGGCTGCGCGCTGGCTTGCCTTCGGTGAAGTGCGGGATCAGCTGTTCGAGGATGGCCTTCTGCGCCAGGGCTTCCTTGTCGCCGCCCTTGGCGTTGCGGGCAACCTTCTGCAGTTGCTTCTCGCAGCTGTCGAGGTCGGCGAAGATCAGCTCGAGGTCGATGATCTCGATGTCACGCTTGGGGTCGACGCTGTTGGAAACGTGGATCACGTTCTCGTCTTCGAAGCAGCGCACCACGTGGGCAATGGCGTCGGTCTCGCGGATGTTGGCGAGGAACTTGTTGCCCAGGCCTTCGCCCTTCGAGGCACCAGCCACCAGGCCGGCGATGTCGACGAACTCCATGGTGGTCGGCAGGATGCGGTTTGGCTTGACGATTTCAGCCAGTGCATTCAAGCGCGCATCGGGCATCGGCACGATGCCGCTGTTAGGCTCGATGGTGCAGAAGGGGAAGTTCTCCGCCGCGATGCCAGACTTGGTCAGGGCGTTGAACAGGGTGGACTTGCCGACGTTGGGCAGGCCGACGATGCCGCAATTGAAACCCATGGGTATTCCCCTCTCTAAGGAAATCAGGCCTTCTGGCTGTGCAGCTCGCGCATCGCCTTGGCGAAGTCGCCGGCAAGCACGTCCGGCAGCACGCCGAGGGCAAAATCGATGCTGGCGTCGAGCTTCTCCTGCTCGGCGCGCGGCGCGCGGCCCAGGACGAAGTTGGAGACCAGTTTGGCGTCGCCCGGGTGGCCGATGCCAAGCCGCAGGCGGTGGAAGTCGTTCTGGTTGCCGAGCTGCGCGATGATGTCGCGCAGGCCGTTGTGCCCACCATGGCCACCGCCGCGCTTGAGCTTGGCGACGCCTGGGGGCAGGTCGAGTTCGTCATGCGCCACCAGGATCGCTTCCGGCTTGATGCGGAAGAAATTGGCCAAGGCCGCCACGGACTGGCCGCTACGGTTCATGTAGGTGGTGGGGATGAGCAGACGAACGTCGTTGCCCTGATGGCTGAACTTAGCCGTCAGGCCGAAATATTTGCGGTCAGCGGTCAACGAGACGCGCTGGGCGCTGGCAATGCGTTCAACGAAAAGAGCCCCTGCGTTATGCCGGGTCTGTTCGTATTCGGGGCCGGGGTTACCCAGGCCGACGATCAACTGGATGGCGGTCACGTCAGGGGCTCTTCCTTGGAGTTGGTGGGTTACAGGGCGCGCGGCACTGTAACCCGATCAACGCCGGCGCGCGAGTGGATTACTCGGCAGCGCCTTCTGCTTCTGGAGCAACGCGTGGAGCGTGAACGTTGGCAACAGCTTTGTCATCACCGTGGGCCAGAGCTACGAACTCTACGCCTTTCGGAGCTTTCAGGTCCGACAGGTGGATGATGGTGCCGATTTCAGCGTTGGCCAGGTCGACTTCGATGAACTCAGGCAGGTCTTTGGCTTCGCAGGAAACTTCGATCTCGGCTTCTACGTGGGAGATCTCGCCGCCTTTCTTGACCGGGGCTTCTTCATTGATGAAGTGAACCGGTACCTTGGCGGTCAGTTTCTGGCCAGCAACGACGCGAACGAAGTCGGCGTGCATGATGAAGCCTTTGGCCGGGTGGCGCTGCAGAGCCTTGACCACGACGTTTTGCTTGGCGCCGTCGACGTTCAGTTCCAGAACGTGGCTGAAGGCAGCCTCGTTTTCGAACAGCTTGGTGATTTCCTTGGCCAGGATGGTCAGGGACTGAGCGTCCTGGTTACCACCGTAGACAACGGCTGGGATGTTCGCGGAGTGACGCAGGCGGCGGCTCGCACCTTTCCCCAGGTCAGTACGCGCTTGGGCGTTCAGAGTGAATTCGGTCATTTTGTTTCTCCAAAGTAGCCCCCCGAGGGCGTTTGCGACCAGCGCCAACGGGGATGGCAAAAAAAGCCCCGCCCCAACAACCAGTGTTGGGGCGGGGCGCTTTTCGTCAGCGTGTGTTCCGCTTAGCGGAACATCGCGCTGATCGATTCTTCGTTGCTGATGCGGCGGACCGCTTCAGCGACAACCGGTGCGATATCCAGCTGGCGGATACGGTCACAGGCTTGAGCAGCGGCGGACAGCGGAACGGTGTTGGTCACCACCAGCTCGTCCAGTACCGACTTCTCGATGTTCTCGATCGCGCGGCCCGACAGGACAGGGTGCGTGCAGTAGGCGTAAACCTTGGCAGCGCCGTGTTCTTTCAGGGCTTTGGCCGCGTGGCACAGGGTGCCGGCGGTGTCGACCATGTCGTCTACCAGGATGCAGGTGCGCCCTTCGACGTCGCCGATGATGTGCATGACCTCGGAGTGGTTAGCCTTCTCGCGGCGTTTGTCGATGATACCCAGGTCGACGCCCAGGGACTTGGCGACGGCACGTGCGCGCACGACACCACCGATGTCCGGGGAGACGATCATCAGGTTCTCGAAACGCTGGTCCTCGATATCGTCGACCAGTACGGGCGAGCCGTAGATGTTGTCGACCGGGATATCGAAGAAACCCTGGATCTGGTCAGCGTGCAGGTCGACGGTGAGTACACGGTCGATACCTACGACAGTGAGCATGTCAGCGACGACTTTGGCGCTGATTGCTACACGTGCCGAACGCGGACGGCGGTCCTGGCGGGCGTATCCGAAGTAAGGAATCACGGCGGTGATTCGGGATGCTGAGGAGCGGCGGAAGGCGTCGGCCATCACTACCAGTTCCATCAGGTTATCGTTGGTCGGGGCACAGGTCGGCTGAATAATGAAGACGTCTTTACCGCGGACATTCTCATTGATCTCAGTGCTGATCTCGCCGTCGGAGAACTTACCGACAGAAACGTCACCGAGAGGGATATGCAGCTGACGTACGACACGCCGAGCCAGATCGGGGTTGGCGTTCCCCGTAAAGACCATCATCTTGGACACGCGCAGTACCTGAAGGCTGAGGGTAACCTGGATGAGTATAAGGAAAATGGCAGGGGCGGCTGGATTCGAACCAACGCATGGCAGGATCAAAACCTGCTGCCTTACCGCTTGGCGACGCCCCTGTATCTGTTGCTGCGAACGCTTATGCGCTCGACTTCTTGACCAGACTTTGCAGCTTGCGATGCAACATCGAAACGTTGCTTCCTTTCGCCACAAACCCTGTTTGGGTCGCTGAAAGAAGGGCCAGAACTTTATCAGCTTCGGCTTTGCTTGGGAAGGCCCCAAACACACAACTTCCAGTACCGGTCAGTCGAGCCTCAGTGAATTTACCCAGTGAATTCAACGCATTGCGAACTTCCGGGTAACTCTGCTCTACCACCGGTTGGCAGTCATTTCGACTGTTTCCCTCGGGAACGGGGCGCATCTTAAGGGGGAGCGAATCACGTGTCAACTGTGGATGTGAAAAAATTTCTACTGTGCTGACAGACACTTGCGGCACAAGCACGACATACCACGGCTCTTCCGGGTCGACCGGGGTCAATTGTTCACCCACGCCCTGGGCGAATGCCGCGTGGCCGCGCACGAATACCGGTACGTCGGCGCCCAGGCTCAGGCCTAGTGCGGCCAGGCGGTCTTCGTCCCAGTCCAGTTGCCACAGGTGGGCGAGGGCCAACAGGGTAGTGGCGGCATCCGAGCTGCCGCCGCCGATGCCGCCGCCCATGGGCAGCACCTTGGTCAGCCAGATATCGGCGCCCAACGTCGTGCCGGATTGTTCCTGCAGCTTGCGCGCAGCGCGCACAATCAGGTTGCTGTCATGCGGCACTGCTTCGATCTCGGTGTGCAGGCGGATCACGCCGTCGTCACGCACGGCAAAGCTCAGTTCGTCGCCGTGATCGAGAAACTGGAACACGGTTTCCAGCTCGTGATAGCCGTCCGCACGGCGGCCGATGATATGCAGCCACAGGTTGAGCTTGGCCGGAGCGGGCAGGGTGAGGGTCTGCATGTATCAGTGCCCCAGCTGGCGGGGCTGCCAGTCCTTGACCACCAGTGTCACGTCGAGGTCCTTGCCGTGCAGCTTCATACGCTCGGGCAGCCAGTAGCCGTTCTGTTCCGTGTAGCTCAGGTATTGCACCTGCCAGCCGTCCTGGTCGAGGCTGGCCAGGCGGCTGTCGCCGTCCAGGGTCAGCTTGCTCTTGCTGTCGGGGGCCGGCAGGCCGCGGACCCACCAGACCAGGTGTGAGACCGGCAACTGCCAGCCCAGTTGTTCTTCCAGCAGGGCTTCGGGGCTGAGGGCCTCGTAGCGGCCCTGGTTGGCCACTTCCAGTACCACGCCGCCGGGGCGGCCGGTCAGGCGAGCGGCGCCACGGCCCAGCGGGCCGGCCAGGCGAATGTCGTAGTAGTCCTGGCGTTGCAGCCAGAACAGCGTGCCGCTGCCGGAGTCGCGCGGGGCACGGATGCCGACCTTGCCGTTGATCTGCCAGCCATCGAGGCTGCTCAGTTGCTCTTTATGGGCGCGCCACTGTTGCGGGTCGCCGTGGCCCTGCAGGGCCTCGCGGCTACCGAAGCCGGCACAGCCGGCCAGCAGGGCGATAAGGGTGAAGGTAATGCAATGGCGCAGGAACATGGCGTTAGAGAGTCTCGGATCCGGTCAGGCGCAGGATGGTCTTGCGCAGGATGGGGCTGTCGGCCTGGGCTTCGAAGCCCTTGGCCCAGACCTGGCGGGCTTCGCGGCGTTTGCCGTTGGCCCATAGCACTTCGCCCAGGTGGGCGGCCACTTCGTGGTCTGGGAAGCTGGCAAAAGCCTTGCGCAGGTAGGTTTCAGCCTCGTCGAGGTTGCCCAGGCGGTAATTGACCCAACCCAGGCTGTCGAGCACCGCCGGGTCATCCGGGGTCAGCTGATGGGCCTTGTCGATCAGCGCCTTGGCTTCGCTGTAGCGGGTGGTGCGGTCGGCCAGGGTGTAGCCGAGGGCGTTCAGGGCCATGGCGTTTTCCGGCTCGCGGGCGATGATGGCGCGCAGGTCTTTTTCCATCTGCGGCAGGTCGTCACGCTTTTCCGCCAGCATGGCACGGGTGTACAGCAGGTTGAGGTCGTCCGGGTAGCGCTGGATGGCTTGCTGCAGCACCTGGCTGGCCTGGGCGTCCTTGTTGTTGTTGCTGTAGCTTTCCGATTCGATCAGGAACAGCTGGATGGCGTAGTCCGGCTGGGCTTCGCGGGCATCGGCGAGCAGGCGCGAGGCTTCGGTACCACGGCCGTTGGCAATCAGGATGTCGGCCTGGCGCAGCTGCGCCGGCAGGTAGTCGGGGCCCGGGCCGACCAGGGCGTATTCACGCAGGGCGCCTGCAGGGTCGTGGCGCTCTTCGCGGATGCGGCCCAGGTTCAGGTGCGCGGCGTCGACGTTGCTGTCGCGTTCGATCAGCTCCTGCAGGTAGCCCTCGGCTTCATCCCAGTCCTTGTTTTCCAGGCACACCAGCGCCAGCGAATAGCGCAGCTCGTCGTCCTCGGGGTATTGCTGGACCAGGCTGAGGAACTCGCCCTTGGCATCGGCGATGCGGTCCTGTTCGACCAGGGTGCGCGCGTAGGTCAGGCGCAGGCGCTTGTCGTCCGGGTTGTCGCGAATCGCCCCGCGCAGCAGTGGCAGGGCCTCCGGGCCGCGGTCCAGGGCTTGCAGCAGGCGCGCGCGCAGCAGGACCGGGGCGACTTCGCCGTTCTGCGGCGGGTGCGACTCGAGCAACTCCAAGGCTTCTTCGGCCTTGCCGTCCTGGTTCAGCAGCAGGGCCTTGCCGAACACCAGCTGGCTGTTGTCCGGGTACTTCACCAGCAGGCGTTCGAAGCTTTGCAGCAAGCCGTCGCGGGTGCTCTGGTCGGTTTCGGCGGCGGACAGGGCGAGGAAATCGAAATGGGTGTCGCCCTGGCCCTGCAGGACCTTTTCCATGTAAGTCATGGAGTCGTCATAGCGGCCGGCGCGGGCCAGCTGGATGGCGGCGGCGCGCTGGGCGTCGAGGTTCTGCGGGTCGTTGCGGGCCCAGACCAGGGCGTTGTCCAGTGCCGGTTCGTCGGCGCCGAGGTATTCGGCAATGCGGTAGGCGCGCTCGGAAACCCCGGGGTCCTGAGTTTTCGCGGCCTGGTCGGTGTAGTTGGCCAGGGCGATGTCGAAGCGGTTGCGCTGGCCGGCCAGTTCGGCCACCAGCAGGCTGTAGAGCGTATCCTGCTTGAACGAGCCATACACCACGGGTTTTTCCGCCTCGCTCTTGCCGGCCTCGGCGACGGGAGGCTCGGCCTTTTGCGGGGCCAGGCTCTGGCAGCCCTGGAGCAGGGCGAAGGCAAGCAGCAATGCGTATGGTTTGTTCATAGAAGGCTTTAAAAAGGACTCACCGGCGGTCGGAGCATGATGACACAAGCGCGGGGGCAAACCCACCTGCGAAGGTATGAAGCTGCGCTTCGCTTATGCAGACCGCGCTGTGCCCGCGGGGTTCGCCGCAGAGCCTGCCACGGCGCCCAGAACACAGAATTCTTGCTCTTGCTCTTGCTCTTGCTCTTGCTCTTGCTCTTGCTTCTAAGCGCGCGATAGTTCAGGCGCCGCCGATTGCGACTTCAGGAGGCCGAGCGAAGGGACTGCGGAGGGAGG
>NZ_JWLN01000071.1:0-5523 GCF_000814065.1 Pseudomonas sp. C5pp
GTCAGACGAGCGATATTTGTTCTCTGCGCTACAGCGCAGCCCAAAAGGGATGGGCAATCTCCCACAGGTAATGTGCATCTCTTTGGAACTGCGCGGTCCCTGTGGGAGCCGGCTTGCCGGCGATGGGGCCGGTACAGGCAACCAAGGGCCTTTATTCATCTACGCCCACCACTGCACGTTCTGCCAGGCAATACCCGTCCCGACCCCGGCGCTTGGCCTGGTACAGCGCCGCATCCGCTGCCGCCATCAGGCGCTCGGCCGTCACCCCCTCCCGCGCCAGGTCACCCACCGCAATCCCCGCACTGCACGACACCCGCCCCAGTGGGCTACCTGCATGCTCCAGCATCTGACGCCGCAACAGCTGTTGCACTTCCTGCACCAGCAGCTCCGCCCCGCGGGCATCGGTATCGGGGAGCAGCAGTGTGAACTCCTCGCCCCCATAGCGCACAGCCAGGTCGGCCGGCCGCTTCAGTGCCTGCTGCAGCACCTCGGCAAAGCGCCGCAGGCACTGGTCGCCCGCTGGGTGCCCGTAACGGTCGTTGTAGGCCTTGAAGTAATCCAGGTCGAGCATCACCAGCGCCAGCGAGTAGCCCTGGCGTCGTGCCCGACGCAGCTCCGGCTCGAACACTGCATCCAGCCGCCTGCGGTTACCCAGGCCGGTCAGGCTGTCGGTCAGTGCCAAGGCCTTGAGGGTCTGGTGTGCCTGGTGCAGCGCCCGCTCGATGACAATACGCTCGCGTAACTGGCGCAACACCACACCACCAAACGCTGCCAGCCCCACCAGCAACAGCAGCAACACTGCCACCGACTTGATCGCATCGTGCCGCCAGGGCGCGACGATCGATTCCCGCGACAAGCCGGCCTCCACCACCAACGGGTAGCTGGCCAGCGCGCGATAGCCATACAGCCGTGGCGTACCGTCCACCACGGCCACCGCCTCGGCCACCCCTTCGCTTGCATGCGGCAGGTGCTTGCGGAAGATCTCGCTGCTGCTAAGGCTGCGGCCAATCACCTGTTCGACGAACGGCCGCCGTACCAGGATAGTGCCGTCGCGCTTGGCTAGCACCAGCGCGCCGCGTTCGTCGATCTTGAAGTCGCCGTAGTAGCGTACGAACCAGTCCACCTTGATGGTGCCCAGCAACACCCCGGCGAAGCTGCCATCGGCATATTGCAGGCGCCGTGAAATGGGGATGATCAGGTCGCCAGTAGAACGGCTGCGCACCACCGAGCCGATGTGGACCCTGCGGTCGGTATGCTCGCGGTGGTAGATGAAGTAGTCGCGGTCGGCATTGTTGGCATTGGGCGGGACTACCGCCTGGTCGGTAACGATCCAGCTGCCATCCGGGCCATACACGAACAACCCGTGCAATTGCGGCATGATGCTTTTCTGCTGGACCAGCAAGGTATGCAGGCGCGGCCGGTCGATGTGCTCGAAGCCGTCGCCTTCCAGGCGCTCGGCCAGCGCCGCGGTAATTGCGTCGACCTGGCGGATGGCATCTTCGGCATGCTGCGCCGTGGCCCGGGCCAGGTTGGAGACCATGTTCTCGGCATTGGTGAAGGCGTGCCGGTAGTCGCGCCAGATGCGCCAACCTTCCACCACGACGAAGGCGAGCATCACCACCAGCATGAACGCGAGTACCAGGCGGAACAGCGCCACGGCCCGGCCCTCGCCGGTTATCGCGAAGAGCCCGTCCTCATCCTGTTTCCTGGCTGCGCACATTGAAATCCCTAGCCTTACCGCGTTCGCCGCGTTTCACTATAGTTCAGCATCACCTGAGCGCAGCCGACCAGGAAAAAGATTAAACCTTTGCTCCCCATTCACCCTCAACCGTACGCGACACTGAGGTCGCGCCACGGTTTAAGGAGTGAAGCATGAGCAGTCTCTTCATCAAGCGTGTCGGTTTTTCCATGGTGTTGGGCTTGGCATCGGTGCAGGCAATGGCGGCGAGTTCCGATGACTTCGTCGAAGCGGCTACCGAGGCCGGTATTGCCGAAGTGGTCACCGGCAAGCTGGCTCTGGAAAAAACTCAGAATGCCGAAATCAAGACCTTTGCCCAGCAGATGGTCAGCGACCACACCAAGGCCAATCAGAAACTCGGCGACATCGCTCGCAAGCTCGACATCTCCGTACCCGATGAGGCGGCAATAACCGACAAGGTCAAGAAAATGATCCTGGAATGGCGAGAGGAGTCGTTTGACAAGTCTTACGTCAACAACCAGGTCGACGCTCACGAAAAGGCGGTGGAGTTGTTCAAGAAGGAAGCCGCATCTTCCGACAAGGCTGAATTGAAGGCCTTTGCCAGCGAAACCTTGCCCAAGCTCGAACAGCATCTGGAGCATGCCAAGGCGCTTCAGGCCAAACACGGCAAGTGAGGCCCGCCATGAGTAACGATGCATTGAAAGCCGAAGTGCTGACTCGCCTGTTGCACGCTCACCCCCAGGGGCTGGGCAAGGAAGTGCTGGACAACTACCGGGGCGAGAAAGCCGTGGCCGGCATGCTCAAGACGCTGCAGGAGGCCGGTTTGATCCAGGATGGCAGCGTGGCGGTGAGCAGCGACCACCAGATCAGCGTGAACTACCCCATCAAACTCTCGGCTGCGGGCGTGGAGGCAGCCAGGCAGGCAGAGTCCTGAGTCAAGCGAGCGTAGCTTGCCTGGCAAAGGCCTCGAGACAGCGTGCCCCAAGCAGTACCGTGTTGATCGCGGGGGCCGCTGAGCGGCCCTTAGCGACAAATGCCACCTTCACGGGGATTTTTCGACGTCCCGCGGTGGCTTGGCAGGTCCTTGAGGGTCGACTTGCGGATCCTCCACATCTGGCGAATCGGGGTCGAAACCCAAGTCCTGGCGTTTGTTCGCCTTCTCGGACGAATGGGGCCCTTGGGGATGTTTTTCTGGCTGTTGTGGTTCAGGCATGAGGCTTTCTCCGGTGAGTGTCTAGGGAAGAAACCACCGGCCGGGAAAAGTTTGATTAATCTACAGCTAGCCGGGCTCGGCATTGAACCAACGCTTCATCACGTTGCTTCAGCTGCTCCTCGAGCTGCTGCAGTTGACGAGCCTGCTCCGTGCACAAGTCGCGCCTGGCCTCGAGGCTCTGTGCCTGCACATCCAGCTGCCGACGCATTTCCTCGCTTGCACCCTGCGCCTGGGCCAGGATCGTGCGCAAGCCCTGGATCTGCGCATCACGCTGCTCCAGTAATTCGTCCTGCGCCCTGCAGGCGCTGGCGGCCTGGCGATGCTCACCCAGCAAGCGCTCGTTGTCGCGGTGCAGGCGGGTCAGCTCGTCCTGCTTGACGATCATGCCTTGCTGCAGTTGACGCACCTCCACGTGCAACTGTTGCAGCTGCGCTTCGTGGCGGCGCTGCTCCTGTTCACGCTGTTCGCGGCTGGCGTTGCGGTAGTGTTCCAGCGCATCGCGGGCATGACGGTGCTTGTCTTCCAGTGATTTTACCTGCTCGTCCTTGTCGGCCAGGCGCACCTGCAGCTCGCCCAGCGACTGGTTGAGGCTGGCGCTGCGCAGCTGTTCGGCCTGCAGGGTGCTTTGGGTGGAAAGCAGTTTTTCCGATTCGGTGGCCAGTGCGGCCACATCGATCTGATGCTGTTGGTGCGCCGCAGCCAGTGCCTGCTGAGCAATCGCCAGTTGTGCCTCCAGCTGTTCGCGCTGTCGTGTGAAGGCGCTTTCCGCCTGCTCGATCTTCAGGTCGGCCTCGTCCTGCAGCTGGGTTGCCAGTTGCCCGACCATTCGGCTCAGCACGTCACTCAGCGCAATGCCGCCCTCGGAAGCCACGGGTTGCTGGCCGTTCAACTCTTTCAGATAGCGGTGAATCGTGGTCTTGGAGCCGGTGTTGCCCAGCTCGATACGTATCGCATCGATGCTGGGGTTCTCGCCCCGGGCAATCAGCGCCTGACGTGCCTGCTGCACTACAACCTTGTTTATACCGCCCCGGGCCATGCTTGCTCCTACGATTTTGTACCGTGTTATGTACCATGTAATTACATACCAATTATGGAGACAAGCAATTGCCCGTGCAAACATTTCCTATGGTGGAATAATCACGGCTTATCGCATGTGAATGGTTCTTGGGAGCTGTGCGCGGGGATAAACCAGTACGCCAGACAGCAAAGCGCCCCGCTCGGCTTCAAGCCGGCGGGGCGCTGCAGAATGCTGAAGCAGGGAGCGTCAGCTGTAGTGTTCAACCCTGGCAGGTGTTCTACGCATGAGCACCTTGCCGTTGCGTACCGACACCAGCGCATGCCCCTGGCTGCGCACCATTTCGTAATCGTCCGGCGCAGACAGCAGCAACAGGTTGGCCGGCCGCCCCGCTTCGATGCCGTAACGCTCGCCCAGGTTCAGGGTGCGGGCGCTGTTGTCGGTGATCAGGTCCAGGCAGCGCTGCAGGTCTTCGTAGCCAAGCATGTGGCAGATGTGCAGGCCGGCCTCGAGAATACGCAGGATGTTGCCATTGCCCAGCGGGTACCAAGGGTCGACGATGGAATCCTGGCCAAAGCACACGTTCATCCCGGCCCGGTCGAGTTCGGCCACGCGGGTGACGCCGCGGCGTTTCGGGTAGTTGTCGAAACGCCCTTGCAGGTGAATGCTCTCGGTCGGGCAAGATACGAAATTGATACCCGACTGCTTGAGCAGGCGGAACAGCTTGTAGCAGTAGGCATTGTCGTACGAGCCCATGGCCACGGTATGGCTGGCTGTCACCCGGGCGCCCATGTCGCGCACCCGCGCCTCTTCGGCCAGCACTTCGAGAAAGCGCGACTGCGGGTCGTCGGTCTCGTCGCAATGCACATCCACCAGGCAGCCGGTACGTTCGGCCAGGTCCATCAGGAACTTGACCGAAGACACGCCCTGGTCGCGGGTGTTCTCGAAGTGTGGAATGCCGCCGACCACGTCGGCACCGATGGCCACCGCTTCGGTCATCAGCGCCCGGCCGTTGGCGTACGACTCGATACCCTCCTGGGGGAAGGCGACGATCTGCAGGTCGAGCAGGTGGCGCACTTCGTCACGCACTTCGACCATGGCCTTTAGCGCAGTCAGGGTGGGGTCGGTGACATCGACATGGGTACGCACATGCTGGATGCCATGATCCACCAGCATGCCGATGGTCTTCTTTGCGCGGTTCTTGATGTCGTCGTGGGTGGTGATTGCCTTGCGCTCGGCCCAGCGCTCGATGCCTTCGAACAGGGTCCCGCTCATGTTCCACTGCGGCTCGCCGGCGGTCAGCGTGGCGTCCAGGTGGATGTGCGGTTCGATAAAGGGCGCCACCACCAGGTTTTGCCCGGCATCCAGGTCATCGGCAGCGCGCGCCGCCACCCCTTCGGCCTGGGGCACGATGGCGGCGATGCGTTCGCCGCTGATCTCGATGCGGAACAGGCCAGGCTTGCCGCGCAGGCGTGCGTTGATGATGTTCATGATGCTTCTCCCTGGGCTTTGCGGGTGGCCCTACCAGCATAGTGGCCTAAATCTCATCTGCCCGGTTAGCGCGGACCTTTGTAGGAGCGACCTTGTGTCGCGAAG
>NZ_JWLN01000072.1:0-4836 GCF_000814065.1 Pseudomonas sp. C5pp
TTTACCCGCGAAGAGGCCGGCTCAGGCGATAACCCATTCAGTGGGTCTCCCCAGCCTTCAGCCCCTCCGGCAACTTGCGGGTCAACAACACCGCCACCATGCTCACCGCCAACCCGATCCCCACAAAGTGGAACGCATCGTTATAGGCCATGATCAACGCCTGCTGGTGAGTGATCTCGCTCAACTTGCCCAGCGCCGCATTGTCATTGCCCAGCCGCTCCGCCAGTTGCGCCAACCGTTCCGCCACCTGCGGGTTGCTCGGCACCACTGCCTCCCTCAGGTAATCGAAATACACCTTGGTCCGTGCATCCAGCAGCGTGGCCAGCAGCGCAATGCCGATCGCACCGCCCAGGTTACGCAGGATATTGAACAGGCTCGACGCCGAACCCGCATCCTGCGGCTGTATATACGCCGTGGCGATCAGCGAAATGGTCACCATGATCATTGGCTGGCCGATGGCACGGATGATCTGGATATGGTTGAACTGCGGCCCTGCAAAGTCCGGGTTGAGCACCCCCGAGCCGAAACTGGCGGCGCCGAACAGGCAGAACCCCAGGGCACACAACACCTTGGGCGACACCACTTTCATCAGTTGCGGCACCAACGGGATCAGGAACAGCTGTGGGATACCCATCCACATGATCACCTCGCCGATCTGCAAGGCGTTGTAGCCCTGCACCTGCGCCAGGTACAGCGGCAGCAGGTAGATCGACCCGTACAAGCCCACCCCCATGCCAAGGCTGGCGATGCTCGACAGGCCAAAGTTGCGGTTGCCGAGGATGCGCAGGTTGATCAGCGGGTGTGGCTTGGAAAACTGCAGGATGACGAAGGTGATCAGGCTGACCAGGGCGATGCTGCCCAGGCCGACGATCAGCTGCGATTCCAGCCAGTCCTTGCGGTGGCCTTCCTCCAGGAACACCTGCAGGCAGCCAAGCCCCAGGCCCAGGGTGACGATGCCGGCGTAATCGGTGCTTTTCAGCAGTTCCCAGTGCGCGTCCTTCTTTTCCAGCCCGTACAGCAGGCCGGCGATCATCACCAGGCCCGGTGGGATATTGATGTAGAAAATGTACTCCCAGCCCCAGTTCTCGGTCAGCCAGCCGCCCAAGGTGGGGCCGATGGAGGGGGCGAAGGTGGCGGTCATGGCGAACATGGCCATGCCCTTGGCGCGGTGGTGTTCGGGCAGCTTGATCAGGGTCAGGGTGAAGGCCAGCGGGATCAGCGCACCGCCGGTAAAACCTTGCAGGGCGCGGAACAGGATCATGCTCTCCAGGTTCCAGGCCATCGAACACAACAGCGACGACAACAGGAAGCCGCCGGATACCCACACGGCCAGGCGCCGCGCCGACAGCAGCTGCACCAGCCAGGCGGTGAGCGGGATCATGATGATTTCCGCGACCAGGTAAGAGGTGGAAATCCACGAGCCTTCCTCCAGCGTCGCCGACAGTGCGCCCTGGATGTCCTTGAGCGACGAGTTGGTGATCTGGATGTCCAGCACCGCCATGAAGGCGCCGAGCATCACGCTCATTACCGCGATCCAGTCCCGCCTGGTCGGCTCCGCGGTGGGCCTGAGCAGCTGGTCACCGGCCATTGTGGCCTTCGTCTTCGCTGCGCAGGTCGACGGTGGCGGTCACCGACATGCCAGGGCGGATCCGCCCGTGCAGCGGGTTGTCAGCGCGGAAGGTCAGCTTGACCGGAATGCGCTGCACCACCTTGGTGAAGTTGCCGGTGGCGTTGTCGGGCGGTAGCAGGCTGAACTGCGCGCCGGAGGCGGCGAAAAGGCTGTCGACCCGGCCTTCTATCGGTGTGTCGGGGTAGCTGTCGAACAGCAGCTCGGCACGCTGGCCGGGCTGCATGCGGCCGATCTGGGTTTCCTTGAAATTGGCCTGCACCCAGATGTCTTCATCCGGCACGATCGACAGCAGGTAGGCACCGGCCTGTACCACCTGGCCATTGCGCGCGTTGCGCTGGCCGATGCTGCCGCTGATCGGTGCACGGATTTCACAGCGGGTCAGGTTCAGTTCGGCTTGTGCCAGGTCGGCGCGGGCGTTGGCGATCTGCGCGTCGAGGCGCTTGAGTTCGGCGGTCAATGCGTTGACTTGCTGGCGCTGGCTTTGCAGGTCGGCACGGGCCTTGTCGACCTGCGAGCCGGCGACATGGCTGTCCGCGGACAGGGTGGTGACCCGTTCTTCCGATACGAAACCTGGTTTGCGCAGCTTCTCGGCACGGCTCAGGTCCAGGCGCGAGCGGTCAAATGTAGCCTGGTTGGCCGCCACCTGGGCCTGGCCGGCGGCGATCAGACTGGCTTGCTGGGTCAGGCGGCTTTGCGCCTGCACCTGCTCGGCTTCGCGGGTGGCCAGGGCGGCTCGGGCGCGTTGCACGGCCAGTTCGAAGTCGGCGGCCTCCAGGCGCACCAGCAGGTCGCCTTTCCTGACGTGCTGGTTGTCCTCGACCCGCACCTCGTCGATGCGTGCGCCCAACTGGCTGGAAATGCGGGTGATCTCGCCCTGTACGTAGGCGTTGTCGGTGCTTTCGTAGAAGCGGCCCTTGAAGTACCAGTGGCCCAGGAAGGCGAGGGCGATGACGGCCACCAAGGTGAAGAAGACCAGCAGGCGGCGTTTGAGTTGGGCAGGCATGAGGACTATCGTTCCAGAAATGTAAATAAATTTAACAGCGGCACATGGCCAGTCGACAAGTGACGTTCGCGCCATTGCTGGAGCCCAATGCCTGCCTCCTGCTAACATCCCGCCTTTGTTTCATCTTTCGTTCGAGACTCTCCATGACCACCGTACGCACGCGTATCGCGCCATCGCCTACCGGCGACCCCCATGTCGGCACTGCCTACATCGCCCTGTTCAACTACTGCTTTGCCAAGCAGCACGGCGGTGAGTTCATCCTGCGCATCGAAGACACCGACCAGCTGCGCTCCACGCGCGAGTCGGAGCAGCAGATCTTCGATGCCCTGCGCTGGCTCGGCATCGAATGGAACGAAGGTCCGGACGTCGGCGGCCCGCACGGCCCTTACCGGCAGAGCGAGCGTGGCGAAATCTACGCCAGGTACGCCAAGGAGCTGGTTGACGCCGGCCATGCCTTCTACTGCTTCTGCACCGCCGAAGAGCTGGAGCAGATGCGCGCCGAGCAGCAAGCCCGTGGCGAAACCCCGCGCTACGACGGCCGCGCGCTGTTGCTGAGCGCCGAGGAAGTGCAGCGCCGCCTGGACGCTGGCGAGCCGCACGTTATCCGCATGAAAGTGCCGAGCGAAGGCGTGTGCGTGGTACCGGACATGCTGCGTGGCGATGTCGAGATCCCGTGGGACCGCATGGACATGCAGGTGCTGATGAAGAACGACGGCCTGCCGACGTACTTCCTGGCCAACGTGGTCGACGACCATCTGATGGGCATCACCCACGTGCTGCGCGGCGAAGAGTGGCTGCCATCGGCACCCAAGCTGATCAAGCTGTACGAATACTTCGGCTGGGAACAGCCCAAGCTGTGCTACATGCCGCTGCTGCGTAACCCGGACAAGTCCAAGCTGTCCAAGCGCAAGAACCCGACCTCGGTGACTTTCTACGAGCGCATGGGCTTCATGCCCGAGGCGATGCTCAACTACCTGGGCCGCATGGGCTGGTCGATGCCGGACGAGCGCGAGAAGTTCTCGCTGGCCGAGATGGTCGAGCACTTCGACCTGTCGCGTATCTCGCTGGGCGGCCCGATCTTCGACATCGAGAAGCTGTCCTGGCTGAACGGCCAGTGGCTGCGCGAACTGCCGGTCGAGGAGTTCGCCGCGCGCCTGCAGAAGTGGGCGTTCAACAGCGACTACATGATGAAGATCGCCCCGCACGTGCAAGGCCGGGTGGAAACCTTCAGCCAGGTTGCCCCGCTGGGCGGGTTCTTCTTCGAAGGCGCGCTGAAGCTGGACGCCAAGCTGTTCGAAAGCAAGAAGCTGTCGGCCGACCAGGTACGCCAGGTGATCCAGCTGATCCTGTGGAAGCTCGAAAGCCTGCGTCAGTGGGAAAAAGAGCGCATCACCGGTTGCATCCAGGCGGTGGTCGAGGCGCTGGAGCTGAAGCTGCGTGATGCCATGCCGCTGATGTTTGCCGCCATTACCGGCCAGGCCAGCTCGGTTTCGGTACTGGACGCGATGGAAATCCTTGGCCCGGACCTGACCCGCTACCGCCTGCGCCAGGCCCTGGACCTGCTGGGTGGTGTGTCGAAGAAAGAAAACAAAGAGTGGGAAAAGCTGCTGGCCTCCATCGCCTGACAGTGGTCCCGAGGCCATAAGCCGAACCTGTGGGAGCGGGTTTACCCGCGAATACGATGGTGCGTTTTCCGTCGCATTCGCGGGTAAACCCGCTCCCACAGGGCTCACTGTTCGGTTTTGGCAAGGGCAGGGCGGTAAGTGATTGTTATCTGTGAAAATTTTTTTGAATATTTTGAAAAATTCGTTTGACAGCCCTGCAATCCGATCTTAATATGCGCCCCGTCCACAGCGATGAACGAAAACGAAACGCCAGGCACCCAGCCAGCGCTTCGGTTCAAAGCGACATTGTGGGGCTATAGCTCAGCTGGGAGAGCGCCTGCATGGCATGCAGGAGGTCAGCGGTTCGATCCCGCTTAGCTCCACCAAATTCCGCCTGGCAGCCAAGGCTGTCGGGCAAGACCGGGTCCAGCAACCGGGTCTTGAAGGTAAGAAGGTTCGTCCCCTTCGTCTAGTGGCCTAGGACACCGCCCTTTCACGGCGGTAACAGGGGTTCGAGTCCCCTAGGGGACGCCAGTTTTGCACAAGCGATGTTTCAGGATGTCGCTGGGCCGAGAGGCTAGAAATCCGGGGCTATAGCT
>NZ_JWLN01000073.1:0-3343 GCF_000814065.1 Pseudomonas sp. C5pp
GGGGTTGTACGCCGGAATCCCAGAAATTTCCGTCAGCCCAGCTCCAGTCCCGCCACGAGCGCATCCAGGTCGATGAACTTGCCGTCAGTCTGGAAGGTGTAATGCCCGTTCAGCAGGATGTGCCGCCAGGCCGCTGGCGACATCTGCGTGATCAACGCCAGCGCCTTGGCATTGCCAGCTGCCTCGTACTTCGTCAGCAGCAGGGACAGGATCGCCGAGTTGTAGAAGATGATCGCGTTGCCGATCAGCCTGGCGCACTGGTTGCTGATCTCGATTTCGATGTCGGTGCGGCCGGTCAATTCCTTCTTCCCACCGACTTGGGCGATGGTCGAGCGTAGCTGGTGATAGGACTCAATGCGGTTCTGCGAGCGGTGAACATTACGCTCCAGTTGCGGGTCGCGCAGGTAGCGCAGTGTGTAGATACTGCGGATGAGCTTGTCGAACTCGAAGATTGCGCGCCGCGTCGGGTTCGGCGCCGTATAGGTGCACAGCTTGCGGATCAGCGTGCCCTGCGTCATTTCCTTCAGGCCCAGTGTGGCGACGATTCGGTCGATGTTCGCCTTCTCACCGACGATGAGTTGCCGGTCGATCTGGCCAGCCGGCCGGATCAGGCATTTCTCGTACAATGCCAGATCATCGGCGCAATACAGCTCCTGCAACTGGTCGTCGAGGTCGGTGAAGCGCGGCTCGAAACGAAGTCCGAACCAGTGCAGGATGGCGAAGTTGGCCTTGTTGATGCTGTGCATGTCGCCGGTGATCGCGCTCGGCACGATGTCCGACGTGTTGCGGTACCAGATGTCGAACACGTGGTGAGCCTCGTACTCGTGTGCGCCTATCAGGTAGCCGTTCAACGGCACGTGATTGCACAGCAGCGTGTAGGCGACGACGCCCTTGCCGCGGCCGAAATATTTGCGCGAGTAGCGCGCCTTCACAGTTGGTCGCTCGACGCCGAATTTCTGCCCATCAACGGCACCGTACAACGAATCGAGGTCGAACGAGTAATGCGGGAAGATCGGCAGTGCGGCGATGGCGTTGCTGATGCAATCGTTGGCCACATGTAGCGTCGCCTGGCGCAGGTACTGCTGGTAGGTACTCTCCAGGACGTGGTACGGGATGTCGCTGGTACGTGCCATAACCTGGTTGCCGTGGTTCATGGCTTGGGCAATGATCACCGCCATCAGACTGTCGGCGTCGGCTACCTTCTTCGCATAGCGTGGCTGCAATGGTGTCAGCGCCGACAGGAACTGGCACTGGCCGTTGACGAAGCGAAACACGTCGGCGACATCGCAGTATGGCAGTTGCTCGTAGAGAGCTTGCTCGCGCGCCTTCTGGTTCTCCCCCTTGGGCTTGCGCCAGGTCAGTCTCTGCGTGTCCTTGTCGTATTCCAGGTGCGTCAGCTTGCCCTGTTTCAGCTCGCGATTGAACGCCACCCATTGCGCACGCAACTCGGTCGCCAGTGCATCGAGCTGGGCACTGACCGGCTGCCGCAGGAAGGGGATGTCCATCTGCGCGAGCACGGCGGCTTTCTCGTCCATCGAAACCAACTCGTCGGACAAATGCCGGTGCTGCAAGCTATCGTCAATGTAGAGCTCGCCCGCCTGGAAGCGTTTCCTGACCTGACGGTAAAGCCAGAATTCGTAACGATCGGCATGCAGGCCTGTCGGCGTGCCTTCGGCATCGAACATCAGCAGGTACGGACGCAAGCGTTTCGGCAGCGTTGCCGCCGGACATTCGTCGAGTGGCCGTTGTGATAGGCGCTGCTGCTTGGCGAACACGCTCTTGGCCCAAGTCAGCGCCGCGAGCCATGGGTTATCGGGGGCCGTGCCGGCGAAGTCGAGCGCGACGTACAGCGGCCGTAGATGGCGTCGAATGCGTTCGGCCAGGCCGTCCACCGCCTGCCAGTGCAGCGCCAGTTTGTTCAGTGGCTTGACGCTCATGCGCTGCGCCGTGTTTTGCAGCAATTCCCTGGACATGATTTTGTAGGCGCGTTGGCGCACCTCGCCGAACGGCGTCGGATCGGCCACGCTGTCGTCCACGTACAGCGACAGCAGGCGGCCAACCTGCGGCGTTTCCTGATGGCGTCGCAGCTGTTCGGCGACAAAGGACTGTTTCGCACCCGTGCGGCTCTCGTCCTCAAGTTTTTTCATGTGGAAGGCCATCGCGTCGACCAGGTTGTCGGTGAGCTGCCGGTAACGTACCCAGGCATAGCACAGCAGGTAGAGCCGGGTCTGCTCCGCCTTCAGGTGGCGCAGGTCATGGACGGTATAGAAGTTCGCCAGGCTCGCGTAGTACAGCAGGTTCTGCTGCGAGATGCCGAGCTTGGGCAGCAGCGCCTTGGCGATCCCGTGCAAGGACTTCAGCGTGGCGCGCTTCTCGCGCTCCCCTGCCATCTGACGCCAGCCGAAATCTTTAGCGTCCTGCTTGAGCGCTGCCAGTTGAGACAGGGTGTCGTCACGCACCAGGAGCTGGCCCAGCGCAGCTTTGGCCGATTCGTCCAACACTTCTGCCAGCAAGCCGCCCAAGCGCCTGCGTTCGGTGGACAGGGCTTCACTGACCAGCTCTTGTAAGGTGGTGTGGCCGGGCCGGATGATTTTGTGCTCGCTGAGCCAAACGATCAGTTCGGCGGCCACGAATCCTGGCATTACGTCGCGCCGCACGATCTGTTCAGCCTGCTGTGCCAGTTGCGGCAGGAAGCTAGCCGCCCACGACCGGTAGCCGAACAGTTCGGCGATCTGACCCCTCTGGCTGTAGTGCTCATGCTTGGTGATCGCCTTGCGTTCGAACGCTTCGCCGTGGAAATAGCGACTCAGCACGAAGGCGCAATCGTCCTCGACCTCATGCCAATCGAAGCGGAAGAAAGCATGCTTGGCCTTGAAGTAGCCGATCTGCAAGACGCAATAGACTTGGGCCTGCAGGCTAGGCCGGCTGCTGGCGAACGCCAGTTCAGATTCGGCCAACGCCAGGTATTCCAGCCGCTGAGCATCGTCGAAGTCCGGTAGGCCGTACAAGGCTTCCTGCTCTGCGTCAGAAAAGACGGTGAGTAGCTTATTCTTGTTGCTCATCGACCGTCCTTCCCGCACCACGCCAACCTGCTCGCGTCAATGTTTCGATCAACGTAGTGCGCTTGACATTGAAGTTGCGGCACACCGCCGCCTTAGACATGCCGCCATCGAGCGCGGCGACGATGGCGTCCAGCTTCTCACCAGTGATCGCCTGCGGCCGGCCGCCGATCCGGCCGCGTTTGCGTGCGGCGGCCAAGCCCGCGACGACGCGCTCCTGAATCAAGGCGCGCTCGTACTGCGCGAGCGCACCGAACACCTGGAACAGGAATTCGCCCGAGGGC
>NZ_JWLN01000074.1:0-3105 GCF_000814065.1 Pseudomonas sp. C5pp
GATCGTTCTTTAAAAATTCGGATATGTGATAGATATAGACTGATGGCCAGTTTCACTGCTGGTTAATCAGGCTAAGGTAAAATTTGTGAGTTCTGCTCGAAAGAGCAACATGCGAATTTTCGGCGAATGTCGTCTTCACAGTATAACCAGATTGCTTGGGGTTATATGGTCAAGTGAAGAAGCGCATACGGTGGATGCCTTGGCAGTCAGAGGCGATGAAAGACGTGGTAGCCTGCGATAAGCTTTGGGGAGTCGGCAAACAGACTGTGATCCAGAGATCTCTGAATGGGGGAACCCACTCAGCATAAGCTGAGTATCTTGTACTGAATACATAGGTGCAAGAGGCGAACCAGGGGAACTGAAACATCTAAGTACCCTGAGGAAAAGAAATCAACCGAGATTCCCTTAGTAGTGGCGAGCGAACGGGGACCAGCCCTTAAGTTGATTTGAGATTAGTGGAACGCTCTGGAAAGTGCGGCCATAGTGGGTGATAGCCCCGTACACGAAAATCTCTTGTCAATGAAATCGAGTAGGACGGAGCACGAGAAACTTTGTCTGAATATGGGGGGACCATCCTCCAAGGCTAAATACTACTGACTGACCGATAGTGAACCAGTACCGTGAGGGAAAGGCGAAAAGAACCCCGGAGAGGGGAGTGAAATAGAACCTGAAACCGTATGCGTACAAGCAGTGGGAGCCTACTTTGTTAGGTGACTGCGTACCTTTTGTATAATGGGTCAGCGACTTATATTCAGTGGCGAGCTTAACCGAATAGGGGAGGCGTAGCGAAAGCGAGTCTTAATAGGGCGTTTAGTCGCTGGGTATAGACCCGAAACCGGGCGATCTATCCATGGGCAGGTTGAAGGTTAGGTAACACTGACTGGAGGACCGAACCGACTACCGTTGAAAAGTTAGCGGATGACCTGTGGATCGGAGTGAAAGGCTAATCAAGCTCGGAGATAGCTGGTTCTCCTCGAAAGCTATTTAGGTAGCGCCTCATGTATCACTCCAGGGGGTAGAGCACTGTTTCGGCTAGGGGGTCATCCCGACTTACCAAACCGATGCAAACTCCGAATACCTGGAAGTGCCGAGCATGGGAGACACACGGCGGGTGCTAACGTCCGTCGTGAAAAGGGAAACAACCCAGACCGTCAGCTAAGGTCCCAAAGTCATGGTTAAGTGGGAAACGATGTGGGAAGGCTTAGACAGCTAGGAGGTTGGCTTAGAAGCAGCCACCCTTTAAAGAAAGCGTAATAGCTCACTAGTCGAGTCGGCCTGCGCGGAAGATGTAACGGGGCTCAAACCATGCACCGAAGCTACGGGTGTCATCTTTGATGACGCGGTAGAGGAGCGTTCTGTAAGCCTGTGAAGGTGAGTTGAGAAGCTTGCTGGAGGTATCAGAAGTGCGAATGCTGACATGAGTAACGACAATGCGAGTGAAAAACTCGCACGCCGAAAGACCAAGGTTTCCTGCGCAACGTTAATCGACGCAGGGTTAGTCGGTCCCTAAGGCGAGGCTGAAAAGCGTAGTCGATGGAAAACAGGTTAATATTCCTGTACTTCCAGTTATTGCGATGGAGGGACGGAGAAGGTTAGGCCAGCCTGGCGTTGGTTGTCCAGGTTTAAGGTGGTAGGCTGAAATCTTAGGCAAATCCGGGATTTCAAGGCCGAGAGCTGATGACGAGTTGCCTTTAGGCGACGAAGTGGTTGATACCATGCTTCCAAGAAAAGCTCCTAAGCTTCAGATAACTGGGAACCGTACCCCAAACCGACACAGGTGGTTAGGTAGAGAATACCAAGGCGCTTGAGAGAACTCGGGTGAAGGAACTAGGCAAAATGGCACCGTAACTTCGGGAGAAGGTGCGCCGGCGAGGGTGAAGGACTTGCTCCGTAAGCCCATGCCGGTCGAAGATACCAGGCCGCTGCGACTGTTTATTAAAAACACAGCACTCTGCAAACACGAAAGTGGACGTATAGGGTGTGACGCCTGCCCGGTGCCGGAAGGTTAATTGATGGGGTTAGCGCAAGCGAAGCTCTTGATCGAAGCCCCGGTAAACGGCGGCCGTAACTATAACGGTCCTAAGGTAGCGAAATTCCTTGTCGGGTAAGTTCCGACCTGCACGAATGGCGTAACGATGGCGGCGCTGTCTCCACCCGAGACTCAGTGAAATTGAAATCGCTGTGAAGATGCAGTGTATCCGCGGCTAGACGGAAAGACCCCGTGAACCTTTACTATAGCTTTGCACTGGACTTTGAATTTGCTTGTGTAGGATAGGTGGGAGGCTTTGAAGTGGGGACGCCAGTTCTCATGGAGCCATCCTTGAAATACCACCCTGGCAACTTTGAGGTTCTAACTCAGGTCCGTTATCCGGATCGAGGACAGTGTATGGTGGGTAGTTTGACTGGGGCGGTCTCCTCCCAAAGAGTAACGGAGGAGTACGAAGGTGCGCTCAGACCGGTCGGAAATCGGTCGTAGAGTATAAAGGCAAAAGCGCGCTTGACTGCGAGACAAACACGTCGAGCAGGTACGAAAGTAGGTCTTAGTGATCCGGTGGTTCTGTATGGAAGGGCCATCGCTCAACGGATAAAAGGTACTCCGGGGATAACAGGCTGATACCGCCCAAGAGTTCATATCGACGGCGGTGTTTGGCACCTCGATGTCGGCTCATCACATCCTGGGGCTGAAGCCGGTCCCAAGGGTATGGCTGTTCGCCATTTAAAGTGGTACGCGAGCTGGGTTTAGAACGTCGTGAGACAGTTCGGTCCCTATCTGCCGTGGACGTTTGAGATTTGAGAGGGGCTGCTCCTAGTACGAGAGGACCGGAGTGGACGAACCTCTGGTGTTCCGGTTGTCACGCCAGTGGCATTGCCGGGTAGCTATGTTCGGAAGAGATAACCGCTGAAAGCATCTAAGCGGGAAACTTGCCTCAAGATGAGATCTCACTGGGATCTTGAATCCCCTGAAGGGCCGTCGAAGACTACGACGTTGATAGGTTGGGTGTGTAAGCGCTGTGAGGCGTTGAGCTAACCAATACTAATTGCCCGTGAGGCTTGACCA
The DNA here is from genome assembly GCF_000814065.1 of Pseudomonas sp. C5pp. NCBI lineage: Bacteria > Pseudomonadati > Pseudomonadota > Gammaproteobacteria > Pseudomonadales > Pseudomonadaceae > Pseudomonas > Pseudomonas sp. C5pp. Next base: position 3,059 of record NZ_JWLN01000074.1, read on the forward strand.
TATAACACCCAAGCAATTTGCTAGCGCAGATTGCGGTGGTGAAGACG
>NZ_JWLN01000075.1:0-3031 GCF_000814065.1 Pseudomonas sp. C5pp
TTCATCGCTTGTTGCTGGAGTGCGTCCATTCTCGATAGACGCCCCACCTTGCTTTGATCCAGCTCTACCGATTGCGAGCGAGACTCAGCGTCTCCCAGCAATCGATCCAGCTCGGCAGCCCGCTGTTCCAGTAGGGTCTTGAAATGGGCAAGATCGAGGGCGTCGTCCAGGCTCATTAGCGCAGCAGTAACAGCGGACTGGTGGTGGTACGGAGCATGCTGGTAGTGGTGCTGCCGACCAGGAACTGCCGGATACGTGAGTGTCCATAAGCCCCCATCACTAGCAGATCGATGCCATGCTCTTTCTGATAGGCGTGCAGGGTACGTTCTATTTCACCGCTCCGAGTCTCAGCGCGAACGGTAAATCCGGCGTTGATCAGCACTTTCTGCGCCCAGTCCAGCTGCGCGGACGCTTCGTCGTTCACGGGCCCAACCATGACCAGATGGATCGGCAGCCCCTTCAGCAGCGGGCTGGCTGCCAGCATCTCCACACCCTTGCGGGTTGTAGCGCCGCCATCGAATGCCAGCATCGCGCTCTTGGGCTTTTGGAAGTTGGCCGGGGTGACCAGGATTGGCCGGTGCATGATACGAATAACGCTTTCCAGCTGGCTTCCGACATGCTGACTCAGACCGCCACTAGACTCGCCCTGGCGACCGATAACCAGCAAGCGCGTTTCACTTTGCAGCTCTTGCAAGCTCTCCAGTAAATCGCCATGTCGCTGCTTGGACTCCGGTGCGCGCACACCATCATTCACGGCCCGTTCTTTCGCGGCTGCAAGCATGATTCGCCCTTGTTCAAGGGCCAACTTGCCGCGCTGTTCATCCAGGGAAGCAAGCTCATCAAGCAGGTGCTCGCGGCTGCCAAGGCCAATGTTGCCACTCAAATCTGCTGCAACCGGATACTGGCGCTGATCCAGCACATGCAGGAAGGTCAGCGGCGCTTCCAGGCTCAGACTGGCCCAGGCCGCGTAGTCGCAAACAGCTGGAGCCGAGGTGGAACCGTCGATACAGGCAATTACGTGGGTCATTGTTGTTCTCCTTCTCAGTGGCCCATGAGTTGATCAATGGCGTCAGGTTTATCGTGAACACCAAAGCGATCCACGATAGTGGCGCTGGCCTCGTTTAAGCCCAGCACTTCGACTTCAGTACCTTCACGGCGGAACTTAATGACTACCTTGTCCAGGGCTGCAACAGCGGTGATATCCCAGAAGTGTGCACGATTCAGGTCGATGGTTACCTTGTTCAGGGCTTCCTTGAAGTCGAAGGCTGCGACGAACTTGTCAGCCGAGCTGAAGAACACCTGACCGGTGACGTTATAGCTACGATGCTCGCCGGCTTCGTCCAGCGAAGAACTGATCGCCATGTAATGGCCAACCTTGTTGGCGAAGAACATCGCAGCCAGTAGCACGCCGGCTAACACGCCGAAGGCCAGGTTGTGGGTGGCCACCACGACCACCACGGTGACGACCATGACAATGTTGGTCGACAACGGATGCTTCTTCAGGTTGCGCAGCGAATCCCAACTGAAGGTGCCGATGGACACCATGATCATCACTGCCACCAGCGCAGCCATTGGGATCTGCTTCAGCCAGTCGCCGAGGAAAACCACCATCAGCAGCAGAAATACGCCTGCGGCAAGAGACGACAGGCGAGAACGACCGCCGGATTTCACGTTAATGATCGACTGACCAATCATCGCGCAGCCAGCCATACCGCCGATCAGACCCGAAGCAATGTTGGCCACGCCCTGGCCCTTGCACTCGCGGTTCTTGTCACTCGGGGTGTCGGTCAGGTCGTCGACAATGGTCGCGGTCATCATCGACTCCAACAGACCGACCACAGCCAGTGCTGCCGAATAAGGAAAGATGATGGCCAGCGTCTCGAATGTCAGCGGCACATCAGGCCAGAGGAAGATCGGTAGCGTATCCGGCAGTTCACCCATATCACCGACCGTGCGGATATCCAGACCAACCGACATGGCGACGGCGGTCAGCACGATGATGCACACCAGCGGCGATGGGATGAGCTTGCCGATCTTGGGGACATAGGGGAACAGATAGATGATGCCGAGGCCTGCGGCTGTCATGGCGTAGACGTGCCAGGTGACATTAGTCAGCTCGGGCAGCTGAGCCATGAAAATCAGGATCGCCAGTGCATTGACAAAACCGGTCACCACCGAGCGCGAGACGAAGCGCATCAGCGATCCGAGCTTCAGGTAGCCAGCAGCAATTTGTAGCACGCCACATAGCAGCGTGGCGGCCAGCAGATATTCAAGACCATGGTTCTTGACCAGAGTCACCATCAGCAGTGCCATGGCACCCGTTGCGGCCGAAATCATGCCTGGGCGGCCACCGACAAAGGCGATCACCACAGCGATACAGAAAGAGGCGTAAAGGCCGACCTTAGGGTCAACGCCAGCAATGATCGAGAAGGCGATGGCTTCAGGGATTAGGGCCAGTGCGACCACAAGACCGGCGAGGATGTCGCCACGGATGTTGGATAACCAGGTTTGTTTTAACGAGTGGAGCATCAGAATTCCCAAGGCAATGGATCGCGCAGCACAGCATGGCGCAGGCCAAGTGCAGCTGGTCGATACGAGGTCAAATGTCGGATGTAGAGGAGCTGTGGCGGGTGTTAAAACCTAAAGCACAGCAGAAAGCGACCGCTGGCAGAGCAAGCAGTCACAGATGATGCGGGGGGGCGAAGCGCTATGGCGGCGTAGGCAGCCAGATCATGTTTTGCAGGGTAAGCATGAGGTCTTATCGAGTGTCTTTAGTAACTCAATGGCCGCAACAGTCTACAGGAAGAGGGCAATTTCTGCGAGTCACCCCCGGACTAGGGCGTCCTGTTTGGATGTCAGCCTGAGCTATACCCTAACTGTGTCATTTTCAGAAGACGACTGCACCAGTTGATTGGGCGTAATGGCTGTTGTGCAGCCAGCTCCTGACAGTTCAATATCAGAAGTGATCTGCACCAATCTCGACTATGCTCAATACTCGTGTGCACCAAAGCGAGGTGAGCATGGCGACGGA
>NZ_JWLN01000076.1:0-2644 GCF_000814065.1 Pseudomonas sp. C5pp
TGCGGATTCCACGACACTTGGACACTCAGCCCACGATCATTTGGACACTCGTTCCATGCTCACTTGGACACCTGATCCACGTCCACTTGGACAGGCAGTCGGAGCGCAGCGACGCAGGTTTGCATTGTTAGTCTGAAGTCTCTGTCGCCGTCAATTTCGTTGCGCGTCTGCGCATCGATTCGCCCTTCAGTTCGATCCGATAAGCGTTGTGCACCAGCCGGTCGAGGATCGCATCGCCCAAGGTCGGGTCGCCGATCAGCGCATGCCATTTGTCCACCGGCATCTGGCTGGTGACCAGCGTCGAGCGGTTGCCGTAGCGGTCGTCCAGCAGTTCAAGCATGTCGCGCCGCTGCGCAGCGGTAAACGGCGCCAAGCCCCAGTCGTCCAGGATCAGCAGGTCGGTCTTGGCATAGCCGGCCATGAGTTTGGCGAAACGGCCGTCGCCGTGAGCCAGGCCCAGCTCCTCCATCAAGCGCGGCAAGCGCAGGTAGCGCACGCTGTAACCGTCGCGGCAGGCCTTGTGAGCCAGCGCGCAGGCGAGCCAGGTTTTGCCTACGCCCGTTGGGCCGCCGATGATCAGGTTCAGGCCGTCGCGCAGCCATTGGCCGCTGCCCAGTTGCAGGATCAGGGACTTGTCCAGGCCGCGTGGGCTGCGGTAATCGATGTCTTCCAGGCAGGCGTTATGGCGCAGTCGTGCCAGTTTCAGGCGGCTGCTCAGACGCGTGTTTTCACGTTCGGTCAGCTCGCGGTCGACCATCAGGCCGAGGCGTTCGTCGAAGCTCAGATCATTGATATCGGGCGTGGCGTGTTGCTCGCTCAGCGCCTTGATCATGCCGTGCAGGCGCAGGGTTTGCAGCTTGTCGAGTGTCGGGTTGGGCAGCATTTTGGTGCTCCTTTTTCAGGTCAGTGGTAGTAGCCAGGGCCGCGCAGGTTGATGTGTTCGTCGGGCAGTAGCGGCAGGTTTTGCTGGGACAGCGGTAGCTTTTCCAGCCCTTGGCGCAGGATCGATTCAAGGCTTTTGTAGCTGCACGCGCCCAGTGCCAGCGCTCGCTGGCAAGCGGCTTCCAGCCGCTCTTCGCCGTGCTGCTTGCTCAGGCGCAGGATGCCCAGGCAGGCGCGGAAGCCGTGCTGAGGATGGATTCGGCGCTCAAGGATGTAGGCGATAACGCCAGCGGTGTTAGGCCCGGTCTGCTCGGCCCAGCGGATCAGCCGTTGCGGTGTCCATTCGGCGTGCTCCCGGTGGCTCTTGGGCATGTGCTCGGTTTGGGTGGTGTGGCGGCCTTTGTGCAGCGAGCGCAGGTGACTGGCCACCCGCTGGTTGGCGTGGAAGCACTCGACGGTCTTAGCGGTTAGCCGCACTTCGAGTTGGTGCTTCACCAGCTGGTACGGCACCGAGTAGTAATGGCCCTCGACCTCGACGTGATAGTCGATGTGCACCCGCGCCTTTTTCCATTCGGCGTAGACATACGGATGTTCTGGTAGCGGTTGCAGTGCGGGTTGGTCGATGGTCTCGAAGGCCGAGCGGCGTGAGCCGGGCAGCTTCTTGAAGGGCTTTTGATTGAGGCGTTCGAGCAGCAGGCTGATTGCCGTGTTGAGTTCTCCGAGCGAGAAGAACTGGCGGTTGCGCAGCACTGCCAGGATCCAGCGCTCGACCACTTGCACACCCACTTCAACCTTGGCTTTGTCCTTGGGTTTACGCGAACGCGCGGGCAGTACGGCTACGCCGTAATGCTCGGCGAGATCGCGGTAACTGGGGTTGATGTCCGGCTCGTAGCGATGCGCCTTGGTGACGCCACTGCGCAGATTATCGGGCACCAGGATCTGCGATGTGCCGCCGAAAAAAGCAAAACAGCGGGCGTGCGAGCCCAGCCAGTCGGGCAGTTTCTGCGACCAGGTGGCCTCGGCAAAGGTGTAGCTGGACGCGCCGAGGACGGCGACGAAGATCTGGGCCTGACGGATTTCACCGGTCTGTCGGTCGATGATGGGCGCGGTCTGTCCGGCGTAATCGACGAACAGCTTTTCGCCGGCACGGTGCTCCTGGCGCATGACAACGTCGACCTTGGCGGCCCAGAGGCGGTAGTGCTCGCAGAACCAGCTGTATTGGAAGCCTTGCGGGTGAGCGAGTCGATATTCCTGCCAGAGTAGGGCCAAAGTGACGCCGGGGCGGCGTAACTCGGCATGCGCCCAAGACCAGTCAGGCATCGGACGTTGATCGCTGGGAACTGTTGGTGCTGGAGGGAACAGGCATCGCTCCAGTTCGGCATCCGATAACAATGTCGGCCAACTCAGCCCGCAAGCGTTGAAACGGTGCAAGTAATTGCCCGCACTGCCGCTACTGATGCGCAGGCTGGCGGCGATCTTGCGCACGGACAGGCCAGCGTCGAACTTTAGACGTAGTACCTCTCGGATTTTACGCATGGATATACGCTCCACGATGACCTCTTCGCTTCGAGAAAAGAGGTCGATGGTAGTGAATAATCCTGCGTTGCTGCCTGCCTGAGCATGGATCGGATCAGTGGAACATCACTGTCCAAGTGCTTGTGGAATCAGTGTCCAAGTGGCCGTGGAATGAGTGTCCAAGTGGCCGTGGAATGAGTGTCCAAGTCAGCGTGGACTGGGTGTCCAAGTGCGCATGGAATCCCCA
>NZ_JWLN01000077.1:0-2332 GCF_000814065.1 Pseudomonas sp. C5pp
CAGTTCAAGCGTCCCGGCCACGCCTGACTGTAGCTTGTTGACTGGTCAATCTGTCTCGCGGGTAAAGCGATAGAACAAGTTCGGCTCGCTGACCACGTACAAATACCCTTCATCGTCGATGGTTACGCCTTCGGCTTGGGGTATACCTTTCAGCAAACCAGCAAACCCCCTCGCCAAGGAGCGGAAACTCACCACCTTGCCCTCGTCGGTCATTTCAATCAGCAGTTTCGACTCGTCGCTGAGCAGGATCAGATGGCCGCTCTGTTGATCGAATACAACCGAAGACAAGTCAGTGGCAAACACCTTGTCTTTTACTAGGTTGGACATGTCGCGGACGTGCAGGGAAACGCCTCCTTCCAGGCTGGCACGAAGGCCGCTCACTTCCAGTAATTGCCGGGGGTCACGCTCCTTGGTCACAAACAAACGATCACCTTTTAGGTCGTAGGCGAGCCCTTCAAGGCCTTTGTTGTCCTCCTTGCCAAGCGCCAAGGTTAGCGCTGAATACTGGTCTAGGCTCAATGGTCGATCAGGAGAAAGCTTACCGTATTCGTCGATGGGGATATCCACGATAACCAGGCTCTGCCGCCGCTCTTCGGCAATGACCAGTTGACCGTTGCCGGCATAGGACACCGCTTCCACGTCGTGGAAGCCATCCAGGCTGTAACGTCGCTCCACGTCACCGTCACGACTGAGGGCCAGCAGCTCGTTCGGGCCATTGGTAACCGCCCACAGCAGATTTAGGTCAGGATCGAAGGTCAGGCCCGAAAGGTTGTTGTCCACACCGGGAACCGCCTTAGCATCCAGCTCAACCCGATAGCCAGGCAGCCACACAGAGCGCTCCTGCCAATCGTCTGTGTGCCAGTGGGTCTTGATCCAAAAGTACAGACGATCATCAAGGTGATGAGTACGTACTTGGAATACGGTGAGCAACACAAGGCATACAAGCGCCCACATCCAAACACTTACTTTCCGTGTTCGGCCCAGCCAGTTTTTAGCCATCAAATACATTAGAAGCCTCGTTAAATCAGACTGACGCCACGAGCCGTGATGGTTTCAACCCGACTCGGCGCGGCTGGCACAGGTGATACACAACGGCGTGGCCGGATCGAACTCCAGACGGCCCGAGGCGATCAACTCGCCGCATTGGTTACACCAGCCATAGTCGCCCTCGTGCCAGCGCTTGAGGGCCAGTTGGAGACGGACACGTTCATGCCGTGCACGACTGCGGATCGCATCGTTCATGGGGTTGTAAGCCGGAAACCCAGAAATTTCCGTCAGCCGATCAACATGGCTTGTCTCGCGCTTGGTCGATGAGTTCCTGCATCGCCCGCATGACTTCTTCGTGGGTGTACGACTTGGCGTTGGGGTCGTCGGCCTCTCGGAGAGCTTCCTCGACCTCGCGGGTCATCCGCGCATATTCTTCCGGCCACAGCGCTTGCTCCATGCGCAGCGACGCCTGCCCAAGCAGGTGCAGCAGGCCGAACAGCCGCATGTCATTGGTGGCGACGACGTGCTCTCGAATCCGCTCCTGGATCACCTCGCAGGCCCGATGCGCCTCTGGCGTCGCCGTGCCCTCGTAGCCGGCTGGGAGTTCTGCTTCTTCAGCGATTCGCGCCCAAGCGATAGCCGGTGGACAGGTTCATTTGCTCATCCACTTGCGCAGCAGACGCTTTTTCAGGGAGGCGCGCTCTTGCGGATTGCGTCCCTTGTGGTTGGCAATGCGATCCGCCGTGGCGGCCTGGCGCTTGATGGGCCAGTAGGAGCGGCCATCCTTACCCATCGACCAGACGTTGCTGACCTGGTTTTCCAGTAGAGGCAGATGGGCGCATAGAGCTTCCGGCGACGCGCTGGCCAGCGCGGTGCGCTCGTGAGTTCGCCAGCGCTGATGCCAGAGTTTCTTGTCCTCGCGCTCGCTACGGCAGGTCGTGTGCCCAACGATGGGCGTTTTGCGGCGGCTGCGGCTCATGATGTGGTTGTCTCCAAGAACATTCAGGACAGGCTTTCTGGGTAGAGCGCCGTCAACCGGGACAGGGTTTCTTGCACTTGTTCCAGCGAGGTCATCAGATGATCAACCTGATCCTGAAGATCCACGGCGAGATCAAATAGCTCAGCCACTCGGCTGCGTGATCCCTCGTTGAACGCGGCCATTGCCAGTTGATGCAGCTTCAACAGGTCGGTGCGCAGTTGCGGAGGTGCGCCGTCTGCGCTGTCATTCAAATCGCCGCGCAGCACGTCCACGGCATCGACTGCACGCAGCAGTGCCGTGGTATCGAAATTCTCGGGAGTCAGTTCGTCCCATTCGTCGTCGGTGATGCGGGCTGCCATCAGGAGG
>NZ_JWLN01000078.1:0-2202 GCF_000814065.1 Pseudomonas sp. C5pp
GGCGGCAACTTCGAGCAACTGACGCCGAACCCGACCCCGGCGCAGACCACGATCAACGACTCGGTCGACACCACCACCGCGACCCTGACGGCCACTCCGTCGGTGACCGAAGGCGGCGTGATCACCTACACCGTAACCCTGAGCAACCCGGCCCAGACTCCGGTGACCGTGACCCTGTCCAACGGCCAGACCATCACCGTGGAAGCCGGCAAGACCCAGGGCAGTGTCGACTTCGAGACCCCGGCGAACGACGTCTATAACAACGGCTCGACTGTCAGCACCACGATTACCGGTGCGACCGGCGGCAACTTCGAACAGCTGACGCCAGACCCGACGCCTGCATCGACTGTCATCAATGACAGTATCGATACCGTCACCGTAAGCATCGTCAGTAATGGCAACGTGACAGAGGACCAGCAGCCGTCCTTTACTGTGAAGGTAAGCCAGGCACTGGACCGTCCGTTGACAGTTACTCTGTCGAACGGCGACACCGTGACCATTGAGGCCGGCAAGACCGAAGTGGAATACAAGACCGCAGCCCAAGGCGATGATGTCATCCAGGATGCCGGCTCCGTCACGCTCAGCGTGACAGATGCCACCGTCTCGGGTGCCACCTTCGAGAAGCTGGCGTTCGGAGGCCCGGCCACCGTTGAGATCTCGGACACCATCAGTGAAGTCGTCGCCAAACTGACCGCTACCGAGTCCGTAACCGAAGGTGGCGAAATTACCTACACCGTCACGCTGACCAGCAAGGATGGACTGCCGCTCAACATCCAGTCGCCGCTGTATTTCACTCTCAGCGATGGCAAGACCGTTATTGAGGTACCGGCCAACAGTACAACCGGTTCGATAACCGTTGCCGCGCCGGACAACGTCTACATGGGCGCCAATCCACCGGTAGTCAATGCGATCGATTCGGTCAGCGGTGCTGATGTATGGAAGTTCGAGAAACTGACCTTGGACAAAACCGAGGTCACTACCACCGTGACTGATGAATCCGGCACCCCAGGCTCTGGTGGTGACCTTGTGTGGGTTAGCATCGAGGCCGACCAGGTATCGGTCCTCGAGAACCAGAACCCGACCTTTACCGTGAAGGTCAACACCGTGCTGGCGCACGATCTTGTCGTGACCTTGAGCAACGATGCCCAGGTCACGATCAAGGCGGGAGAAACCAGTGCGCAGTACACCCATGCCGTACAGGGCGACGACGTTTACCAGGACGCCGGCACTATCAGTGTTGGCCTCAAGTCGGCGACCGATACCGCAGGCAGCACCTTCGAGAATCTGCAATTTGGCGGAGCCGCGTCGGTGGGAGTGACTGACACCATCAACGAAGTAGTGGCCAAGCTGACGGCTACCGATTCCGTCACCGAGGGTGGCGAAATTACCTATACCGTCACGCTGACCAGCCAAGACGGCCTGCCGATCAACAACCACTCGCCGCTGTACTTCACCCTCAGCGACGGCAAGACCGTTGTTGTGGTGCCGGCCAACAGCAACACCGGCTCGATCACCGTTACCGCGCCTAATGATGTCTATGTAGGTGCTCAGCCTGTAGTAAATGCGATCGACTCGGTCAGCGGTGCAGATGCCTGGAAGTTTGAAAAGCTGACCCTGGACAAATCGGAAGTCAGCACAACGGTTACTGATGGCCCAGGCTCAGAGGATATTACCTGCCTGACGCTTTCTGCCACACCGACAGTGGCCGAAGGTGGCACGATCACCTACACCGCCACCTTGACCAACAAGGCCGGCACTGACTTGGTCATCAAACTGAGCAACGGCGAAACCATCACCATCGCGGCAGGCCAGAAGGAAGCTTCGATCATCGTCGACGCCCCAGGCGACGATGTGTACATCGATGCCAAAGACCTCAGCGTGACCATCGCCGATGCCACGGGTGGCAATTTCGAGAAGCTGGATGTCAGCAGCAAGGCGGCCGTGACCAAAGTCACCGATACCATCGACACTACCACCGTGACCTTGACGGCCACGCAAAGCGTGGTCGAGGGTGGTGTGGTGACCTACACCGCGTCGGTCAACCACAAGGTCACCGGTTCTGACCTGGTGGTGAAATTGGCCAACGGTCAGACCATTACCATTCCGGTGGGTGAGTCGTCGGCGTCGGTGCCCTTCACCGCGCCAGACAATGCCTACAACACTAATCTGGACCTGACCAACAAGATCACCGACATCTCGGGC
>NZ_JWLN01000079.1:0-1996 GCF_000814065.1 Pseudomonas sp. C5pp
CTCCGTGAGCTGGGCGTCGAGTTCGAAGAGCACTTCCACCTGAAGGTGGTCACCGGCTGGGGCCAGTCGATGGAGCCCACCATCAAGCACCGCGACCCGCTGATCGTGAACATCAACGTCCGCGAGTTCGTGGGCGACGGGATATACCTCTTCGTCTGGGATGATCTGCTCTATATCAAGCGCCTGCAGGTGGCTGATGAAGAGCACTACGAGATGATTTCGGACAACCCGAGGCACAAGGATCGACTGATCCGCCGGGACATGACCTACATCCAGGCCCGGGTGCTGCTGGTGTGGAATGCGCACCTGGTGTGAGGGTCGCAAGACCCACGCGCATCGACGCCTCGTAGCCGCTCGATGCAGAGCTGGCGAGGATCTTCTATCTGAGGTCTGATCGCATCTCGGAGGCCTCACAATCTTGATGGACCTTGCAAATATACCAAGGGCGATATATTGTACGAGCTCATAGTAGGCGACGAAGCCACCCAGGATTTGGAAAGGATTTTGGAAGCGGTGCCAGAGGCTGGCTACCGGCTTGTTGCGCTGCTCGAGGAGATCTCCTGCAGCCAAGATCTTATGGAGAAATTGTCTTGGGACCACTACGGCGGGAAACCTCACGATCCTGAGGAGGGAGCATCGGTAAGCATTGCCAAGTGGATAAACCTGTATCGCAAAGGGCTGAATATTTGGCGGCTTAGGGATTTCGAGCTGTCCAGGCTCGGGTACGAGTACCGGATTATTTACGCCTTCATCCCTGCCAGCGACGTCTATTTTGTGCTAGCTGTAGTAGAGAGAGCTTTTAATTATGAACCAAGCCACCCTGTCACACAGCGCGTCCTTGCCGCTTACAAGCGCCTTGAGCAGGAAGGTTGGTGAGGCTTCTGGGACCGCCAACCGGGCCGTTGTTATCAAATTTGAGACAGCGGTTCTTCCCGCGCCGTTGGCCCAGAAAAACACTGCATTCTCAAAGCTTGTTGCAAAGCTGGACTCCAGCGCTGAGCACCGCTCAAAAATGGCTGAGGCCCGAGAATGGGTAGCCCGTGAGGTTCTTGCGGACGAAGGCGAAACCCTTCGCACGCTTCGACTCAAGCGAAACCTAAACCAGACTCAGTTTGCCTCCCTGCTGGGCACTACCCAGGCCCAGGTTGCGCGCTTGGAGAAAGGGAACACAGACCCCCTGCGTTCTACCTGCAAAAAACTCTGTGAAGTGCTCGGGATCTCAGCAGATAAGCTTGAGGAAATTCTCGACAGACAAGAGAAAGCCTACCAACTTAAGGCAAGACAATGACTCGCTTTGCTTACTCTGTTTTTTGTGACGACATCAGGAACGAGCTGAACAACAAAATATCCCTGATGGGGATTTTTGGGTCCTTGATGTATTTGCAGTCCTTCCCGACCGTGCTGCCGAAACTGTGCGCAGTGATCACAGCCAGTACACCTGTTGACAGACCCTTCCAGTCTGTGAGCTTCAAGGGGATCATGGACGGGAATGTCATTTTTGATATTTCCCTCGACGAGGCTCAGCTTAACGAAATAAAGAGAAGCGCAAGCATCATAGATGATCCGAAGGGCTTTGAAGCGAAGGCAATGGTAGTCCTTTCTCCGTTCCACCTGGCTGCTCCCACCAAGGTCCATGTAACGGTCATAGCCGACGGGGAAGAGATTCAGTGTGGGGGATTGCAAATTTCACAAGCCCCTGATGGACTCACGATTATTTAAGAGCAGTACCAGAAGCCCGCCTCGGCGGGCTTTTCTTTACTTGCGTGATGGCGGATGGCCAGCGTGGTAGGATGGCGACCTCATGAAACGGAGGTCGAGACTTGGAATCATCTGATAAAAAATGCCCATACTGCGCCGAGACCATCAAGGCTGAAGCGATCAGGTGTAAGCACTGCCAAGTGAGCCTGCTCACGGGTACGGCTGACGGCGTCCAGCCACCAAAAGCCAAAAAGCCGATCTGGCCCTGGTTCATCCTGACCCCGTTGCTGCTTCTTGG
>NZ_JWLN01000080.1:0-1696 GCF_000814065.1 Pseudomonas sp. C5pp
CTCTTCGCAGCACAAGGCTGCTCCTAAAGAACCTCGCCGAACCAATGAGTCATGTTTTGTTAAATGAGCCGGCCTGCCGGCGATGGGCCGCAAAGCGGCTCCACTTCGCTTAACTGACTGGCATTGCGCTGCGAGGATGGTTTCCAGGCCACCCTCGCAGGTTTCACGTACGCAGTGTTTCAGGCGCTGCCGTTGAAGATGTCGCTGTTGAAGATATCGACCCCGACCAAGGTGATGGTCGTCGTCTGCCCGCCGGATTCGGCAATGGTCACGATGCTGTCTGCGCCATTGTTGTCGATCGACTGGACGACGGCATTTGGATCGCCATTGAGCACCAGCGTGTCTCGTTGCCCCGCGCCAGCATCGAACCCGCTGACCTGGTAGAGGAGCTGATCGGTCGACAGGTCGACGTTGAAGGCATCGCGCTGGCCAGTCGTGCCAACCAGGGTGAAGTCGAACGGTGCGTTTTCGGGTTCGTTGGCGAACAGATTGGCGTCGAACGTGCTACTCGCGGAGTCGCCATCTTTGTCCGTCAGTGTCGCACTGAACTGCAATTTGACGTCGCTGGCCAGGTTCTCGGTTTCCTTGATGAACTCGATCACCGGGATCTTGATGTCGCCTCGCGCCATCGTCAGTTGCACTGCGTCAATCAGTGACGAACCTTCCTTCTGGATCAGGAACGACACCTGACCGCCAGCCTCTGGTGTCAGGGTATTCACCTCGGTCAGGTTCGATGTCGTCCCATCCGCGTAGTAGATCCGGTAGTACAGGTCCTCGGTCGCGGTGTTGTAGCCCCCTACGGAGTTGTCGATGAAGACCTTCATGCCCGTCAGCAGCGTCTCCGGGTTGATCACGAAGCTCTCATCGGCGGCGCTGATCGCTGCCAGGTTGTCGCCCTGGAACAGGTTGTTGGCGACGCCGATACCGGACGTGCTGACGTTCATCGACGCGGGGTCGATATACGACGGCAGGGGATTGGTCTGCAGCGAGGCTTCGGTCGGGTCGGGGGCCCCGAGGCCTATGCCGGTGAAGATGTCTGCCGTCGAGGCGAGTGCTTTGGCGGAGAAGAACACGATCTCCTCGGATGCCGATGGAATGGTCGGGTCATTCGTTTTAGGGATCAGCAAGGTGCGCACAGGGTCCGGGCCGCCGGCATCGAGCGAGCCGTCGGCACTGCTGAGCGTGGTGACCGAACTGAAGCCTTGCACCAGATCCAGTGTATAGCTGCCATTGGCAAAGGCCGTCAGCGTGTAGTCGATCGTGGTGTTGGCCGTTGTGGCGTTATTGTCGAAGTCCCCGGTCAAGGTGCCAGTGAAGTGGAACGCACCATTGGCGTCGGGTGAAGGCGACGTCTCGGTGAGTGTGCCGGTGCCGGTCGTGGTGGTGTTGTCTGGCCTGACCAACGTGAATTGGCCGCCCACCAGCGAAATGTCCAGACCGGTAGCCCCCAGGCCGTCGGCGCCGATCGTACTGTCCCAGAACCCATATTGCGGCAGGATACTTCCGGTTCCGATCAGGTTGCCGAAGGCAAGTGTTGGTCCATCATCGTGGAACACCAGATTCTGGCCGATGTTGAGTGTGGCCTGGGCGCTGTCGCCGTCCTTGTCGGTCTTGGTCGCGGTCAAGGTCACCAGGTTGTCGGAGGTCAGGGTCTTCGAGTCATCGGGATCGCTGATGTTGGGGTGCACGATGGCGC
>NZ_JWLN01000082.1:0-1591 GCF_000814065.1 Pseudomonas sp. C5pp
TTTACCCGCGAAGAGGCCGCAAATCCAACTCAGGGCTCGAACCCTTCGACGATGATCACCTCAGCCTTCGCCACCCCCTGGCGATGGCTGCAAGCCTCCTGGTACAGCTCGGACCGGTAACACGCCAGCGCCTGCTCGTACGAATCGAACTCGATCACCACGCTACGCTGAGGGGTAGGCCGCCCTTCCATCGCCTCGCTACGCCCGCCACGGGCCAGGAAACGGCCGCCGAATGCCTTGAAGGCAGCCGGGGCGCGCTCGGTGTACTGCTGGTATTGCTCGGGGTCGGTCACGTCCACATGGGCGATCCAATAGGCCTTCATGCGCTGCTCTCCTGTTACGGCGATATTTGTGTATGATGGTATACCATAATAATCATCCCACCACAGTGAGCGTGCAACATGGCTTTCAACACCATCGAAGAACTTCTCGAGGACTACCGGCAAGGCAAGATGGTCCTGCTGGTGGATGACGAGGACCGGGAAAACGAAGGCGACCTGCTGATCGCCGCCGAGCGTTGCGACGCCCAGGCCATCAACTTCATGGCCCGTGAAGCGCGCGGGCTGATCTGCCTGACGCTGACCGACGAACACTGCCAACGCCTGGGCCTGGAGCAGATGGTGCCGGCCAACGGCAGCGTTTTCAGTACCGCCTTCACCGTGTCGATCGAGGCGGCCACGGGTGTTACCACCGGTATTTCCGCTGCTGATCGGGCACGTACGGTGGCAGCGGCGATGGCCCCCAACGCCCGCCCGGAAGACCTGGTGCAACCCGGCCACATCTTCCCCCTGCGCGCCCGCGAAGGCGGTGTACTGACGCGCGCCGGCCACACCGAAGCCGGCTGCGACCTGGCGCGCCTGGCCGGGTTCACCCCGGCGTCGGTTATCGTCGAAGTACTCAACGATGACGGCACCATGGCCCGCCGCCCGGACCTGGAGGTGTTCGCTGCCCGGCACGGCATCAAGATAGGCACCATCGCCGACCTCATCCACTACCGCCTGAGCACCGAGCAGACCATCAAGCGCATCGGCGAACGCGAACTGCCGACCGTGCATGGCACCTTCCGCCTGGTCACCTACGAAGACCGCATCGAAGGTGGCGTACACATGGCCATGGTCATGGGCGATATCCGCCGCGAGCAGCCGACCCTGGTGCGAGTGCACGTGATCGACCCGCTGCGCGACCTGGTCGGCGCCGAATACGCCGGCCCCGCCAACTGGACGCTGTGGGCGGCGCTGCAGAAGGTGGCCGAGGAAGGCGCCGGCGTGGTGGTGATCCTGGCCAACCATGAGTCCTCGCAGGCGCTGCTGGAGCGCGTGCCGCAGCTGACCCAGCCGGTGCGGCCTTACCAGCGTGGGCAATCGAAGGTGTACTCGGAGGTGGGTACAGGCGCGCAGATTCTGCAGGACCTGGGCGTGGGCAAGCTGCGCCACCTGGGCCCGCCGCTGAAATACGCGGGGCTGGCGGGGTATGAGCTGGAGGTGGTGCAGAGCATCCCCTTCGAGCCGGACATGGTCGGCTAAAACACCGAAGCAACTGACTTGGCAGGGCCCTGTAGGAGCGGGTTCACCCGCGAATGCGATGGTGAAGC
>NZ_JWLN01000083.1:0-1479 GCF_000814065.1 Pseudomonas sp. C5pp
CGGAAAAAATCGTACTACAAGGGCTTCCCCATTGAGCGCAAGCGCAATAGCGATTTAGTTGTCTACTGCTGCGCGTGCCGGATCGACGTAAGAAGGTGAAGGACTGCGGTACTACAAACGGTCATATTGAGCTGATGGCTCGGACCCTGATGAAAGACGCACGTGAGGACCTCGTTCGCTAACCGGGACTGAATTCCCCATACGATTTTCAGGTATACCCCACGTAGGTCCAACCCGCTTCACATCAACGACGGCAGTGCACATTGATCTTCTTTTTATCTGCTCATGGTTCCACCGTGACGCCTTAAAAGTTGAGCAATAGGAAGCCAGGGCCTACGCACCAGTTGGTTCTACCTGCTCAAGCTTGAACGTGTCGCCGTAATGCAGGACGGCCCAGGCCATCCTTGCATTCTTGGCGGCAATCGCGACGGCCGCACGCCAGTAACCGCGACGTTCAATCAGATTGCGGATCCAGCGACTAAATGGATCTTGTTTATCGCCCAGGTTGGCCATTACAGATCGAGCCCCGAGCACCAGTAGACTCCGTAAATAGGCATCCCCGGCTTTGGTGATACTCCCCAAACGCTGCTTTCCACCGCTACTGTACTGACCCGGCGTCAGTCCGAGCCATGCAGCCACTTGGCGACCATTTCTGAAGTCGTGCCCATCCCCAATACTGGCAACCAAGGCACTCGCCGTGGTCGAGCCAACCCCGCGCAATTGCAGCAATCTACGGCTACGATCATCTTCACGAGCAATCTGGCTGATTGCTCTATCAAGCTCTACCAAGCGGTCCTCGATATGGCTGGTGTGCTCTAACAGTTCACTCATGCACCGTTTTGCCCAGCCAGGCAAGCTGTCCAGATAAGGGCCAATCTCTCTTCTCAATCGCTCTGGGCTTTGCGGCAGGACCACCCCAAATTCAGAAAGTAATCCCCGCAGTCGGTTGTAAGAAGCTGTGCGCTCTTCGATAAATCCCTGCCGAGTGCGATGAAGGCAAAGAGTCGCCTGTTGATGCTCGTCCTTGACGGGTACGAACCGCATGCTGGGTCGGGTCACTGCCTCACAGATTGCAGCAGCATCTGCTGCATCATTCTTACCGCGCTTACCTGACATCCGATAAGGAGCAACGAGTTTAGGAGCCATCAACCTGACAGTATGTCCGTGCTGAACAAACACCCTCGCCCAGTGGTGCGCCCCTGAGCAAGCCTCCATACCAATCAAACACGGCGGTAACTGCGCGATCAATGGCACCAACTGATCACGCGCAACCTTCGGTTTCACCAATATGGCTTTGCCAGCCTCATTGACGCCGTGAACGGCGAACACCGTCTTGGCTAAATCGATTCCCACCGTGATAACTGACATTGGCTTCCCCTCCAGTAATTGATGCAGTTATGAAACTTCATCATGGCACCTTGATGCCGCCTCGCGACTTTCGCCGCGGACTTGGACGGGGAAGTCCCTTTCATTCGCTAA
>NZ_JWLN01000084.1:0-1450 GCF_000814065.1 Pseudomonas sp. C5pp
TTTGCCCAGCTCCACGCCCCACTGGTCGAAAGCGTTGATGCCCCAGATCACGCTCTGCACGAACACCTTGTGCTCGTACATCGCCACCAGCGCGCCCAGGCGGCGCGGGCTGATGCGTTCCACCACCAGGGTGTTGCTCGGGCGGTTGCCCGGGATCACCTTGTGCGGGGCCAGCTTTTCGATGTCCGCTTCGTTCAGGCCTTTGCCACGCAGCTCTGCCTCGGCTTCCTCGCGGGTTTTGCCCAACATCAGCGCCTGGCTCTGCGACAGGCAGTTGGCGTACAGCCACTGATGATGGTCGGCCACCGGGTTGAAGCTCACCACCGGCACGATGAAGTCGGCCGGAATCAGCTGAGTGCCCTGGTGCAGCAGTTGGTGGTAGGCATGCTGGCCGTTGCAGCCGACGCCACCCCAGATAACCGGACCGGTGTCGGTCTTCACCGGGGTGCCGTCCTGCAGCACGCTCTTGCCGTTGGACTCCATGTCCAGCTGTTGCAGGTGCTTGGTGATGTTGCGCAGGTAGTGGTCGTACGGCAGGATCGCGTGACTCTGGGCGCCCCAGAAGTTGCCGTACCACACGCCCAGCAGGGCCAGCAGCACCGGCATGTTCTTGTCGAACGGCGCGGTCTGGAAGTGCTGGTCCATGGTGTAGGCACCGGACAGCAGTTCCTTGAAGTTGGCGGTACCGATGGCCAGGGCGATCGGCAGGCCGATGGCCGACCACAGCGAGTAGCGCCCGCCCACCCAGTCCCACATCGGGAAGATGTTTTCTTCGCGGATGCCGAAGGCCACGGCGGCGGCCTTGTTACTGGAAACGGCGATGAAGTGGCGATACAGCTCGGCTTCCGAGCCGCCTTGGGCCAGGTACCAGGTACGCGCGGCCATTGCGTTCTTCAAGGTCTCGAGGGTGTTGAACGACTTCGACGAGACGATGAACAGGGTGGTTTCGGCGCGCAGGTTGGCCGACAGCTCGTGGAACTCACTGCCGTCGATGTTCGCCAGGTAGTGGCAGCGCACGCCGCGCTGGGCGTAGGGCAGCAGCGCCTCGGACACCAGTTCGGGGCCGAGGAACGAGCCGCCGATGCCGATGTTGACCACGTCGGTGATCGGTTTTTCGCTGTAGCCACGCCACAGCCCGTCGTGAATGCGGCCGACCAGTTCGGTGATCTGGTTGAGTACCTTGTGTACTTCCGGCATGACGTTCACGCCGTTGACGCTGAGCTTGTCGCCTACCGGCCGGCGCAGGGCGGTGTGCAGCACCGGGCGACC
This sequence comes from Pseudomonas sp. C5pp, assembly GCF_000814065.1. Lineage (NCBI taxonomy): Bacteria > Pseudomonadati > Pseudomonadota > Gammaproteobacteria > Pseudomonadales > Pseudomonadaceae > Pseudomonas > Pseudomonas sp. C5pp. The sequence continues at coordinate 1,270 of NZ_JWLN01000084.1, forward strand.
TTCGGAGGCGTTGATGATTTCGCCGCTGAACATCGACTTGATGGCGTCCTGCAGGCCCACTTCGTTGGCCAGGTTCACCAGCAGGTCGCGGCTTTGTTCGGTGATCAGGTTTTTCGAATAGTCGAGGAACAGGCCGCAGGAGCTCAGGGAGAACTGGTCGAAGCGCTTGGTATCGGCGGCG
>NZ_JWLN01000085.1:0-1429 GCF_000814065.1 Pseudomonas sp. C5pp
GGACTGCCCCCAAGAAGTTGGACACCAATCCAACCGTTGGGGGATCTATGGGTAAATACACAGAGCAGTTCAAGCTCACGGCTATCACCGCTTACCTAGAGGGCAGCCAAGGCTTTCGCAAGGTGGCACAACACTTTGGCATCGATTTCAGCCTGCTTCGGCGCTGGGTTGCTGGCTACCAAGTCGATGCCAACCTCAGCCCTCGCTCGCATGGTCGCCGCTACACCGAGGAATTCAAGCGGCGGGTGCTCAAGTACATGCTTGAGCATCGCCTGTCCCTGCGCCAAACAGCGGCGCACTTTGACCTTGGACAGTCCTCACAGATAGGCATTTGGCTGCGGCAGCACTACAGTGGCAGTCCTGTAGCCACTCTCGCCAAACAAAGAAAATCAGCCGTGCCGAAGAAAATTAAGCCCATCAAGCCGACAGATACCAATGACGCAGAGAAATCTCGTGAGCAGTTGTTGAGCGAGCTCGAGTATCTGCGCATGGAGAATGATGTCCTAAAGGAGTTAAAGGCTCTGCGAGAGGAGAAGGAGCGAACACGGACGAAAAAGCCCTGATCGTCTGCAAATTCAGACATAAATATCCGCTGCCTGACCTCTTGCAGATGGTGGGGTTGGCACGCAGTACCTTTTATTACCAGATCAAGTGCCAGCAAAAGCCGGACAGGCACGCCTCGCTCAAGGAGTTGGTGCAGCGTGTCTATCACGAGGAGAAAGGGCTGTATGGCTACCGCCGCATTGCCCTTGCCATCAGGAATCAGGGGACCTTGGTCAACAAGAAGGTCATTGAACGGTTGATGGCTGAGCTTGGTTTGCAGTCCGTTGTACGCCCGAAGAAGTATCGATCCTATCGCGGCATTGTCGGCAAGGTGGCAATGAATTTGCTGGAGCGTAATTTCGTCGCGCAACGCCCCAACCAGAAGTGGGTGACCGATGTCACTGAGTTCAAAGTGGCCCAACAAAAGCTCTACCTGTCGCCCGTGATGGACTTGTACAACGGTGAGATCATCGCCTATGAAACAGCTTGCCGGCCTACCTATGGCTTGGTCGGGAACATGCTGGAAAAGGCGCTCGATGGGTTGGGTGAAAAGCCCAAGCTAGTGATCCACTCAGACCAGGGATGGCATTACCAGCAGCCCCAATACCGCCATAAACTCGCAGCGCGCGGTGTGAAGCAGAGCATGTCTCGCAAGGGCAATTGTCTGGATAATGCAGCGATGGAAAGCTTCTTCGGCACACTGAAGTCAGAGTTCTTCTACCTGAAGCGCTTTGAAAGCGTCGAACAGCTGAAGGCGGGCCTGGAGGAGTACATCCATTACTACAACCATGACCGCATCAGGCTGAAACTCAATGGCCTGAGCCCTGTCAGCTACAGGACTCAGGCCACTGGCTAAAACTGTCCAACTTTTCGGGGGCAGTCCAAA
>NZ_JWLN01000086.1:0-1305 GCF_000814065.1 Pseudomonas sp. C5pp
GGTTCTTCGCGGAGTCTGGGGGAAGAGCGAGTTGACAGTCAGGGAAGCAGGTAAATTGGCAGTCGCCAAACACACCCTTCACCTGTCCCTGCTGTCGCCGTGCATCCTATTGATCTTGCTGCTTTCTGGCCAGGCTACGACGCCGTTGCCTGTCGCCCATCTACCGATAACACCCTCCTCATTGAGCTTGAACCTCAAGCCGGCTCTCTTCCTAAGTGCGGGCGTTGTGGCCAGTTCAGCCCGTTGATTCACGATCGCCGGATTCGTCTGGTGCGTGATCGTGATCTGTTCGATCAGCGCGTCCTGCTTCAACTACCAGTGCGCCGAGTCGATTGCCTGAGTTGTGGGCGGGTGACCGAGCGGATCGACTGGTTGGAGCCAGCATCTCGGCTGACCCAGCGGTTACGGATATGGCTCGAAAGCTTGCTGCGGCTGCTGCCGATCAGCCACGTCAGCCAGCTCACCGGCCTGCACTGGCACACCCTCAAAACGCTCGATAAACGACGCCTTCAAGCCGAGGTAGGCACCTTCGATTCAACCGGTGTCCGCCGCCTGGTGATGGACGAGTTCGCCCTGCACAAAGGGCATCGCTATGCCACGGTCATCATGGATGCCGAGCGAACGCGGGTGTTGTGGGTCGGCCACGGCAACAGCCGCGAGGCGGTCCGCCCGTTCTTTGAATTGCTCGGCAAGCACTGCCAGCAGATAGAGGCGGTGGCCATGGACATGAACACGGCTTTTGATCTGGAGGTGAAGAAGCATTGCCCGCAAGCCGAAGTGGTGTACGACCTGTTTCACGTCGTCGCGCGCTATGGTCGGGATGTGATCGACCGTATCCGGGTTGACCAGGCCAACCTCCTGCGCGAAGACAAGCCGGCACGAAAGGCGGTCAAGCAAAGCCGCTGGCTGCTGCTGCGCAATCGCAACAACCTGAAGGACGGACAAGCCGTGCAGCTTCAAGAACTACTCGCGGCCAACCAGCCGCTGGCTACGGTCTATGTCCTCAAGGATGCGCTGAAGGATGTCTGGTTCGCCCCCAGCGTACGAGAGGGCTGGCGCCGCTGGCGAACCTGGTTGCGGCACGCCCGGGACAGCGGCCTCGCACCGCTACAGCGCTTCGCTCGCAACCTGCGCAAATACGCCCGAGGCATCCTCGCCAGTGCCAACTTCCACATGCATACCAGCGTCCTTGAGGGCGTCAACAACCGCATCAAGGTGATCAAGCGTATGGCCTATGGTTTTCGGGACTCGGAATACTTCTTCCTGAAAATCAAGGCTGCCTTCCCCGGGAAAGCGCGATGAACC
>NZ_JWLN01000087.1:0-1287 GCF_000814065.1 Pseudomonas sp. C5pp
TGGGTTTTCTCCAGGCAAAAAAATACCGCCAGGTCGGCGGTGTCGTAGGTAAGGGGTGAATCAGGCCGGCAAGGCTGGCCAGTCGATGCTGATGGGGTAGTCGGGCTGCTCGGGCACACGACTAAGGGCAACGCGATAGCGCTTCCAGGCTTTCAGGGCCTCGGCCTCGGTCGGGGTGGCGTCGTCCAGATCCACCGCATCCTGCAGAGGCGCAATGGCAGCATCTGCGACAATCCGGCGCTGGGCAACATCGGCAAGAATGGCAGCGACCAGCAGCTCTTGGGCCGCCAAAGCCTTGTCCTCGACAGTGGCCACTTGGCTCCAGTCGATCACGGCATACCCCTGATACGGGGAAGGGTCCATCGCATCAGGGATAGGCAGCGACACCCGGCCATCTTGAGGCGCAACGATGTCAGACGGAAACCTCGCGGCGTAAGAGGCTTCCTCGGGGATCGGCAGCAGCAGGGTAACTATCAGTTCACTGCCCGTCCGCTCAATCGGCGCGATCAACCAAGGGCACTTGCAGGCCTCCACAGGCAGCGTGGCGCCGTCTGCAAGCGGCCCGAAATCGTACGTCAGGCCGTTAATCGTTAGGCTGTCACCCTGCTTGAAAAGGGTCATGGGCTGGGCCGAAAACACCACAGGAGAGAGTTTTATTTTCATCAGTACCACCGCCCAATAGCCATATAACTAGCGCTGAACTGTTGCGCACCCGCAGCACCATTTCTGAATCGGAGCATGCAGCCGCTTACAGTCTGACTCGATGCCGAAAGGAATCCGTACATGTCCCAGTTGTTGACGGGCTGTCCGTTTGCCGTGACCACGTAGGATGTGTTGGGAAATGCAATGGGGAAGGTGATACTCACATCGCCATACCCATTGACTGGGGCGGTACTGGTAAGCCGCCCAATTGACCAGCACACCTGCGTGCCATCGGCAAAACGTACATACTCACCGTTAGCGTTGCTGCCGCGCTGAACAATCGCCCCGGTAGGCACGCCCGCTGACTGGCCAACGGTGCCGACGATGTTAGCCCTGTTGAATGCCGTAGCAATGAAGCTGTAAAGCTCATCGAAGTTCGCAATCGCCTTCAACCAGGCGCTTCGGCGATCGTCTCCACCGGCGCCGCTGGGAGCAGTGCCGAGGTTGATGGTTTGTTTTGCCATAGTGATTCCTTAAAGCGGCTTCATTGGCCTGGAGGCGAACAGTGTTCGCCCGTTCGCTGTGAGCGGATTGATCCCCGATCCGTTGTCGCAATACATCTGCAACACAGATCGGTTTCCAGGC
>NZ_JWLN01000088.1:0-1249 GCF_000814065.1 Pseudomonas sp. C5pp
GTAGTGGTCAAGTAATTTTGGACACCGGTTAAGGTTCATGCCGCTGCCTTGAGCTTTTCCTCCATGGCTACTGGCGTTTCATAGCCGTTGTAGCTGTGGAGGCGCTTGAGGTTGTAGCGCATCAGATAAGCCTGGATATCCACTCGTGCTTGCGCTTCGGTCTCGTAACCCTCTGCCGGCACCCATTCTGATTTCAATGCTCCGAAGAATCGCTCCATGGCAGCGTTATCCCAGCATTGGCCTCGATGGCTCATACTCTGCTTCAAGTTGTACTCATCGAGCGCGGCTCTGAATTTATGGCTGGTGTACTGACAACCCTGGTCTGAATGAAACATTACGCCCGCCGGCCTACCCCGCGATTCAGCGGCCATGCGCAGGGCGTTACAAGCTAAGTTGGCATCTGCAATCATCGAGAATGCCCAACCCACTACGCGACGGGCATAGAGGTCAATCACGGCGGCTAGGTACAGCCAGCGCCTGCCAACCTGGATGTAGGTCACATCGCCACACCAAACCTCATTGATCGCCGAAACCTTGAAATTGCGCTTCAGCTGATTCTCGGCGATCAACGCTTCTGCCCCTGATGACCGATAGCGGTGCGGCCTGCGCTGCTTGCACTTCAGGCCAGCTTCGCGCATCAACGCACGCACTTTGTACCGCCCGACTTCATGGCCTTCATGCCGCAGCTCCTGCATGAGTGTTCGTGAGCCAGAAGCCCCTCGCGATGCGTTGAAGTGCTTGATTACCAGCAGGCGTAGAGCATCTCTGGCCGGGTTTTCACGTCCTTGCCGTTTGCGCCATGCATAGAAACTGCTGCGCTTAACCCCAAGCACGCGGCAGCAGTCGACAACAGGGTATTGCTCACTCAGCTCGTTGATCAGCGAGAACGATCTTTGGAGTCCCGAAGCAGGAGAGCACTGGCCTTTTTTAGGATTTCGATATCCCGATCCTTTTGCCGAACCAGCGCTTCGAGTTCTTCAATTCGTTGCTGCTCGGGAGTGATCGCTTTGGCTCCGGCCGGAACCTTGCCGACTCTCTCTTCGCGCACCTGCTCAACCCAGCGGCGAAGCGCGGTAGGGCCCAGCCCAAGGGCTGCACAGACCTCAGGAACTGACTGCCCGCCGTCCAGCACCATTTCAGCGGCTTGGACTTTGTACTCTCTTGAATAAGATTTACGCACTGATATTGCCTCCAATTGGGCGCCATCATAACGCCCGATGAAGGTGTCCAAAATCATTAGGCCAGTTCA
>NZ_JWLN01000089.1:0-1059 GCF_000814065.1 Pseudomonas sp. C5pp
CCGGAGAATTTCTCTTCGGCGTTGGGTGCTATCCGTCAGTTTGGTTCGGCTGCGCAGCAGCCCCAGCCTCAGCTGGCTGGTTTGGCACCTCCGGTATATATCTCGGGCTTCCAGTCGGCCTGATGCCTCATCAGGCCGAAGGCCAGCCGAGCCAAGCGACGTGCAAGGATTACCAAGGCTTGTGTGGTCTTCTTCCCGCGTGCTTGATGATGGGCGTAAAACTGTGACCAAGTCTTGGTTCGGCTGCCGCTCATCGAGGCGTTGTACAGCAGCCTGCGAACCTCCGAGTCTCCACGCTTGCTCAACTTCCCTCTGCCTGCCCATTTACCAGATTGGGCAACCGTTACATCCATGCCCAGGTAAGCGACAAAGGCATCACTGTTCTTGAACTCGCCGCGCATGAAGGACATCACTAAGCCGGCAGCCGTTAAAAAGCCAACACCGGGAAGCTGCTGGACGCGACGCAACTGATCGGAAAGCCCAGCCGTCTTGATCACCGTACGCAGCTGTTTTTCCAGCAAAAGCTCTACGCGCTTGACCGTTTCTTCAAGGCTCTTGAGCGCTGAGGCAAACATCTTGTCGCCCGACAAACTCATCCGCAGCATGCCGCGCACGGCTACCAGTTTGGCGCGGCGACGCAGCAGCATCTGGATCTCACGATGCCCCGCAGGTGGCGGAACCCAGGCCTTCAAGGAACCTCGCTCGTTGCTCAGGAAACGGGCGAGCAAAGCGGCATCGTGGGCATCAGTTTTCGCCCGCACAGCAACGCTTTCCCGGTATTTGCTCAACCTCAGACCGTCGATAACGTAGACCGCGAAACCCGCAGCGTGGGCTTGCTCCGCCATTTCCATGTGATAAGTGCTGGTCGCTTCGATGGCCAGCGCTGAGCCTTTAGGCAGTGTCTTGAGCCAGGCTTTGATTGCTTTCGGGGTGTTGGGGATGGCGAAGGGTTTGGTGCTCGGAGCGCTTTGAATCACCAGTTCATCTTTGGCGGTGTCCACGCCAGCTTCGATTGGGGTTGCGGACATTGCCATGGATAGCTGCTCCTTGTAGCGTAGT
>NZ_JWLN01000090.1:0-933 GCF_000814065.1 Pseudomonas sp. C5pp
AGGCGTAAAAAAACCGCCATGTGGCGGTGCAAGTAGGGGGCTCAGTAGGCCCGGTATGGCACGCTGACGTTGACCTGGTACCAGCCGTGGCCGTCATCGCCGATTGTGCTGGCCGAGGCCGCGTAGCACTCGAATGGCCCGGTCGCGTCGCTGTAGAACTCGAAGTGCTGGACCAGCGTGTCGGCGGCCTTGGTGATGGCCAGCGTTCCCTTGTTGCTGGGCACGAACAGCTGAACCATGATGATGCCGGTGCGGCGCACGCATGGGCCGATGCCGACCTCTGGTGTGCTGGAAAGACCAGGAACGTCCGCCAGCCTGGCCCAAATCGGTTTGCCGGCCGGGTCGAACGGACCCTTGGGGTTGTTCGGGTAATCCACAGCATCAGCGGGAATGCCTGCCCACTGCGCCATGCGGCCAGTGACGATGGCCCGGATCTGTTCGAAGGTCATGAGTAGGCCTGCGATACGCTGTTGAACGACACCGCGTAGATGCCGGCGGGTGCCTGCTGGGAGTGCCCATCCTCAAGCGGTACGGCGTATGGGAGGTTGTTCTGGATGAACACCTGTGTGTAAGGCTCAAGCCCGGTCACCACCCTGACGCCCTGCTGGATGGTATCCGAGCCGGTAGGGTCGACATTCGCGCTGCTGGTGTACACAGGCGCGCCCACGCTGACGATGTTGTTGCCACGGAACCGCCCTGTGTCGACGGGCGAACGCAGCACGATCTCGTTGAGCATGGCCAGGGCAATGACGCGCACACGCTGCGTCAGGGCCTCTTCGACCAGGCCGGTGAACAGGCTTGGCGGTGTGCTCCATCCCCTGCTCTTGGCCATGGCTACTTCCTCAGCTGCAATCGGTAGGTGGCTGAAGCCGGGTCGGAGCGCACCGATTTGACCAGGTAGACCACCTGCTTGGAGCGGTCCATCAGGTCGGG
>NZ_JWLN01000091.1:0-906 GCF_000814065.1 Pseudomonas sp. C5pp
TAGCCAACCAACATAGGCGGATAACCATCAAAAACAGGTTTCCGCATAATAGTGAATAGCGATAGAGTTTTCCGTACATTTTTGAGGGGGTGTTGCACAGGTAGCACAGCGGCGGCTGACAGCCTGTCGCAAAACAAATGTTTTACGACACCTCCTTGAGGTTGCCGCGTTTACATCATTACCTGAACAGGTATAAAATTCCGTCATGACAAACAAAGAAAAACCGCTCGAATGGATCGCGAGCAGCCACAAGGATTTGATGGCGTTGCCGTCCGACGTGCGTCGCCGTTTCGGTTACGCGCTCTCGTTGGCGCAGATAGGCGATCAGGATGACGCAGCAAAGGTGCTCAAGGGGTTCGGTGGTGCCGGCGTGCTGGAGGTCGTCGAAGACGATGCCGGCGGCACCTATCGAGCGGTATACACGGTCAAGTTTGCGGAAGCGGTGTTCGTCCTGCACTGCTTCCAGAAGAAGAGCAAGAGCGGAATCGCCACGCCAAAGGCCGACATGGACATCATCCGCGCTCGGCTGAAGGTGGCCGAGGTATTGGCACAGGAGCTACGAAATGCAAAAACGAATCATTGAAGGCGTCGAGGTTCAGCGCAGCTCGGGCAACGTCTTTGCCGACCTTGGACTGCCTGACGCTGAAAAGCTCAAGATCAAGACCGGCCTGGTGGTCGAGATCAGGAGGGCCATGCGCGCCCTTGGGCTGACTCAACAAGCGGCGGCCAAACGCATGGGCATCCCGCAACCGAAGGTGTCGGGCATGATGCGCGGCGACTTCACCAATCTATCCGAACGCAAGCTGATGGATTGTCTGAATCGCCTCGGCTACGACATCGAAATCAAGGTACGGCCAGCAGCCGAGCCGATCGGGCATCTAACGCTCGCAACCGCTTAATCGGAGC
>NZ_JWLN01000092.1:0-877 GCF_000814065.1 Pseudomonas sp. C5pp
TCTGTTGCAAAAATCGTGAAGCTTGAGCATGCTTGGCGGAGATTGGACGGACGGAACGATGACGGATTTCAAGTGGCGCCATTTCCAGGGTGATGTGATCCTGTGGGCGGTGCGCTGGTATTGTCGCTATCCGATCAGCTATCGCGACCTTGAGGAAATGCTGGCGGAACGCGGCATTTCGGTCGACCATACGACGATCTATCGCTGGGTCCAGTGCTACGCCCCGGAGATGGAGAAGCGGCTGCGCTGGTTCTGGCGGCGTGGCTTTGATCCGAGCTGGCGCCTGGATGAAACCTACGTCAAGGTGCGGGGCAAGTGGACCTACCTGTACCGGGCAGTCGACAAGCGGGGCGACACGATCGATTTCTACCTGTCGCCGACCCGCAGCGCCAAGGCAGCGAAGCGGTTCCTGGGCAAGGCCCTGCGAGGCCTGAAGCACTGGGAAAAGCCTGCCACGCTCAATACCGACAAAGCGCCGAGCTATGGTGCAGCGATCACCGAATTGAAGCGCGAAGGAAAGCTGGACCGGGAGACGGCCCACCGGCAGGTGAAGTATCTCAATAACGTGATCGAGGCCGATCACGGAAAGCTCAAGATACTGATCAAGCCGGTGCGCGGTTTCAAATCGATCCCCACGGCCTATGCCACGATCAAGGGATTCGAAGTCATGCGAGCCCTGCGCAAAGGACAGGCTCGCCCCTGGTGCCTGCAGCCCGGCATCAGGGGCGAGGTGCGCCTTGTGGAGAGAGCTTTTGGCATTGGGCCCTCGGCGCTGACGGAGGCCATGGGCATGCTCAACCACCATTTCGCAGCAGCCGCCTGATCGGCGCAGAGCGACAGCCTACCTCTGACTGCCGCCAATCTTTGCAACAGAGCC
>NZ_JWLN01000093.1:0-873 GCF_000814065.1 Pseudomonas sp. C5pp
AATGCCAGTCAGTTAAGACTGACGCTTTGAGCTTTAGCCCGTAGGCCGCAAAATCCGATGCTTGGAAACGAGCATCGGATTTTTTATGCGCCTGTCACAAGCCCTCTCCCTCACTCACGAAATGGCATCGCGGCCACATGCCCTCGAGGGGCTGGGGGCGTTGCTCGATCCTGATCTTGTGCAACAAGCTTTTGAGACGGCAGGTGTCGCGACCATTCGCAAGCGACGCCTCCCGCTTGAGAGCCTGGTGTGGTGCATCATCGGCATGGCGCTGTTCCGCCGTATGTCGGCTTGGGATGTCGTAAACCACATGGACATCATGCTGCCGGGCAAGAGGCCTCTGGTGGCCCCCAGTGCTGTTGTACAAGGGCGGCAGCGACTGGGCAGTGAAGCTGTACGTGAAGTTTTCACGCTCACTCAGCAGCGGTGGCACGAAGAAACCAAGCACCCGCACTGGTTGGGCTTGACGCTGCTTGGTGTGGACGGTGTTGTCTGGAGTACGCCTGACACAGCTGAAAACCGTGCGTTTTACGGGGGCGCTACCAATCAGCATGGGGATGGCGGTTTTCCTCAGGTTAGGATGGTCTGCCAGATGGAGCTGACCAGCCACTTACTGATAAACAGCACTTTCGAGAGCTACCACAGTAGTGAAATGAAGCTGGCAGAGCAGCTGATCGCGACCACGCCGAACCACTCGCTGACCCTGTTCGATAAAGGTTTCTATTCGTTGGGCTTGCTGCACCACTGGCAGTCACAAGGTGAGCATCGACACTGGCTGATCCCTGTGAAAAAGGGCACTCAGTACGAGGTGGAACACACGCTAGGACGCAACGATGCCGTGGTCGTCCTGCGCACATCGCCCCAGGCCCGCAA
>NZ_JWLN01000094.1:0-847 GCF_000814065.1 Pseudomonas sp. C5pp
TAGCCGGGAGTGACCTAACCGGCTGGGCCGGGTAGTCGGGCATGGCGCTGGCTGTTAAAGAGCGGCGGCCTATGAGGGCCTCTGCAGTCCCTCGTGAGTGACTGCTGTGTTGAGGCAAATATCACGCAATGTGTTTTTTATGTCAACACGAAATGTGATTTATTTTTTCGAGGCCGTGTTGAAAATCTTCCAAGCGAAGCGTGTTCACCTTTCACAGGGCGTGATGTATGCTTCGCTCAATACTGGATGGATGTACAGTTAACGGAGGAAGGAATGGCCAAGCAGAAGAAGTCGGCGCCGCAGGCGCGCCAGGAGATGACCGGACTGGAACGCCTGGGCCTGCGGGTTTCGTCGATGATCAATCACCCGATCGCGCAGGCTCAGCGCTGGGTGACGATCCATCGCCTGGACACGGACGGTGATATGGAGTGGGAGGAGGTGATGGGGCTGCTGGCCGAAACGCCGGAACTGGACCTGACGTTCAATGACGACGAGAGCGTGACGGTTCGGTGGGAGCCGCAGAGCGCAGACGATCGAGACGACCTGGTCGCGGAAACGGATTGGGAGGAGGAGAAGGCGGAGGAAGAGGCGCCTTTCTGAAGAGCACAGAAAAGCCCGCGCCATGCGGGCTTTCATGCCTTGGGGTCAGTCCCGCCGAAGGGAGGGTGATGGCCCGTATTTGGCTTCAAATTTTTCCACCATCATCTGGCAAGTGCCACGGACGAATCGGCGGGTACTGAGGGACTGGAGTTCATCATCGACGCCTTCCCAGCACAGGTCAATCGCGGCACGGGCCTTTGACTTTTCATCGGGAGTCCCAGACATGGCGCCGATTACCATCAGTGCG
>NZ_JWLN01000095.1:0-838 GCF_000814065.1 Pseudomonas sp. C5pp
TGCGCTGATGGTAATCGGCGCCATGTCTGGGCCGCCCGATGAAAAGTCAAAGGCCCGCGCAGCGATTGACCTGTGCTGGGAAGGCGTTGATGATGAGCTCCAGTCACTGAGTGCCCGCCGATTCGTCCGCGGCACCTGCCAGATGATGGTGGAGAAATTTGAAGCCAAGTACGGGCCTTCACCCTCCCTTCGACGGGACTGACCCCAAGGCATGAAAGCCCGCATGGCGCGGGCTTTTTTGTGCTCTTCAGAAAGGCGCCTCTTCCTCCACTTTCTCCTCCTCCCAATCCCTTTCCGCGACCAGGTCGCCTCGATCTTCGGCGTCTTGCGGCTCCCACCGTACCGTCACGCTCTCGTCATCGTTGAACGTCAGGTCCAGCTCTGGCGTTTCCGCCAGCAGCCCCATCACCTCCTCCCACTCCATGTCTCCATCCGTGTCCAGGCGATGGATCGTCACCCAGCGCTGAGCCTGCGCGATCGGGTGATTGATCATCGACGAGACCCGCAGGCCCAGGCGTTCCAGTCCGGTCATTTCCTGGCGCGCCTGCGGCGCCGACTTCTTCTGCTTGGCCATTCCTTCCTCCGCTAACTGTACATACATCCAGTATTAGGCAGAGCTTACCCGAGCCATCGAATGATGCAAGCCCGGATAGCAGATTAGGCACTCATGGAAAAAGTTAGGCATTACCTATTTACAAAAATTAGGCATTGGCTTATCGTTCATCTCAACACAGCAGTCACTCACGAGGGACTGCAGAGGCCCTCACAGGCCGACGCTCTTTAACAGCCAGCGCCATGCCCGACTACCCGGCCCAGCCGGTTAGGTCACTCCCGGCTC
>NZ_JWLN01000096.1:0-621 GCF_000814065.1 Pseudomonas sp. C5pp
AGCGGGCAGGGCAGCACCACCGTAGACGGCGTGGCGCCGGGTACGCCCACCATCAATCTCAGCAACGGCAGCAGCCTCAGCGGTACCGCCGAGCCGAACAGCACCGTGACCCTCACCGACGGCAGTGGTAACCCGATTGGTGAAGCCACTGCCGACGGCAGCGGCAACTGGACGTTCACCCCAGCCACACCACTGCCCAATGGCACCGTGGTCAATGCGACGGCGAGCGACCCGGCTGGCAACACCAGCCCGGCAGCGACGGTCACCGTCGATTCCAGCGCGCCGGCTGCACCGGTAATCGATCCTAGTAACGGGACGACCATCAGCGGTACTGCCGAAGCGGGTGCTACCGTCACACTCACCAATGGCAGTGGCAACCCGATCGGCCAGGTCACCGCTGACGGCAGCGGCAACTGGAGCTTCACCCCCGGCTCGCCGCTGGCCAACGGCACCGTAATCATCGCCACGGCAACCGACCCGACCGGCAACACCGGTCCGCAGGCCTCCACCACAGTGGATTCGGTAGCCCCGGCGGCTCCAGTGGTCGAGCCCAGCAACGGCACCGTAATCAGCGGCACCGCCGAACCGGGCAGTACATCACCTGACCGACGGCAGCGGCAA
>NZ_JWLN01000097.1:0-507 GCF_000814065.1 Pseudomonas sp. C5pp
GTCGCCTTCGCCGGCGATGATGATGTCGGCGCCAGCAGTACCGCCCAGCACAACGTGATCTTCACCGGTGTAGTGCAGGTAGTTTGTGTCTGGCCCGGTATCGGGGGTATTGACGGTATCGGGGTTGTCGCGGATCACCAGCGACACCACCTCGACGCCGTTGATCATGATGCCGCCCGTCGGGTCGGCCCGGCCGTCTGCACCCAGGCCGGTGAACTGCTTGGTCTGGTCCACTTCCAGGGTGAAGGTGGGCGTGAGGAACACGGTGTTGGACAGGTGGGTGACATCGGAGTTGAGCATGATCAGCTTGGCGAAGGAGTTGTTCTCCAGTTCGGTGCCGAAGTTCATGCCCGCCGTACGCGACAGGTAGTAGAACCGATCGCCGTTCTGCAGGGCTTCCAGCTGGGTTTCGAAGACGAAGTTGAAGCTGGAGCCGAGCATGCCGCCGAATGGCATTTTCTGCTCGGCCAGGCCGCCGACCCAGAAGTCGATGGCATCGACACCGGT